>JALEGB010000117.1 GCA_022760355.1 Neomegalonema sp. | reverse complement strand
GGCTTGGCGCGTTGAGTTTATCGCCATGCGCCGCGCAGGCGAGCAGTAGCGGCAGCAGGTCGGATTGGAGCAGCGGCAGAAGGGTTTGCGCCTCCGGATCGCCGAAACGCGCGTTGAATTCGATCAGTTTTGGCGCGCCGTCCTTGATCATCAGTCCAGCGAAAATGATCCCGTGATAGGGCGCGCCGCGTTTGACCATTTCGCGCATCACCGGCTGTAAAATGTCGGCGACGGCGCGGGCCTGCAGCTCCGCATCGGCGACCGGCGCCGGAGAATAGGCGCCCATTCCCCCCGTGTTCGGGCCCTGATCGCCTTCGAAAACGCGTTTATGATCCTGGGCGCAGGCGAAGACGCGGATTTCCTCGCCGCTGACGAAGGCGAACAGGCTTGCTTCCTCGCCCTCCAGGAATTCCTCTATCACCACAGCGCCTTGAGCGCCGCCGGCGAAGATGGCGTTCACCGCGTCGCGCGCTTGCTGCAGCGTTTCGGCGACGGTGACCCCCTTGCCTGCGGCGAGCCCATCCGCTTTCACCACAATCGGCGCGCCGGTCTGCTCAAGATATGCAAGCGCCGGCTCCGCCGCGTCGAACCGTTTCCAACCTGCGGTCGGCGCGCCGCACGCATCGCAGATCTCTTTGGTGAAGCTTTTCGAAACCTCCAGCATCGCGGCCGCCTTGGAGGGGCCGAAGACCGGAACGCCGGCTTCGATCAGAACATCCGACACGCCGGCTTCGAGGGGCGCTTCGGGGCCGATTACGACAAAATCGATCTTCTGATCGCGTACGCATGCGGCCACGGCGGCCGGATCATTTGCGTTCAATACGCGATTTTCAACCTTTGGCAGCCGCGCGCCATTTCCCGGCGCCCAGAGGATTTGCTCCACCCGAGCGCTTTTCGACAGAGCCCAAGCGAGCGCATGCTCGCGCCCGCCGCCGCCCAAGAGCAAGATCCGCATGTTGAATTTCCTTTGAAATCGCGCTCATCGACGCGAGGGGGGTGTGTTCCGTTTTTTCTCGTCTATGTTGGCGGCGGAGTTCGGGCAAGTCCGCGTAGACGGCGTCCCGGTGAAGAGGCGGCGAAAATAATGAGCGATGATCTGTTTGAGCGCGAGGAAGACGCGCCAACGGCGGCGCCTGGCGGCGCGGGGAATAATCAGCCGGAGGCGAGCGTTTCCGAGCTCTCCGGCCGCATCAAGCGCGCGATGGAGGATGCGTTCGGGCATGTGCGGGTGCGCGGCGAGATCGGACGCGTGTCGCGGCCCCGATCCGGCCATGTCTATCTGGACCTGAAGGACGATCGCGCCGTGTTGGGCGCCGTGATCTGGCGCGGTGTTGCGCAGCGGCTGCGGGTTCAGCCTGAGGAAGGGTTGGAGGTCGTTGCTGAAGGCAAGATCACCACCTATCCGGGACAGTCCAAATATCAACTTGTTATCGAAAATCTCGCGCCGGCCGGGGCTGGCGCTCTGATGGCCATGCTCGAAGAGCGCAAAAAACGCCTGGCCGCTGAGGGGCTGTTTGCTGAGGAGCGCAAAAGGACGCCGCCCTTTTTGCCGGGGGTGATTGGCGTCGTCACCTCGCCCTCGGGCGCTGTCATCCGCGATATTCTGCACCGTTTGTCCGATCGATTTCCGCGCCATGTGTTGGTGTGGCCGGTCGCCGTGCAGGGGGAGGGGTGTGCGCCGCAGGTCGCCGCCGCCATCCAGGGGTTCAACGCCTTGCCCGTCGGCGGCCCGATCCCGCGACCCGATGTTTTGATCGTCGCGCGGGGCGGCGGCTCGTTGGAGGATCTATGGGGCTTCAACGATGAAGGGGTGGCGCGGGCGGCGGCGGCGTCGGAGATCCCGCTGATTTCAGCCGTGGGGCATGAAACGGACACCACCCTGATCGATTTCGCCGCCGACCGACGCGCGCCGACTCCAACCGCCGCGGCCGAAATGGCTGTGCCGGTGCGCGCCGAGCTGTTGGCGACGTTGTCGGGGTTGGAGGGGCGGCTGATCCGGGCGGGCGGGCGGACCGTCGAAGATCGCCGGGGCAGGCTGCGCGATCTGGCGCGGGCGTTGCCGCGGCCGGAAGATTTGGTCGCCCTGCCGAGACAGCGGTTTGACGCCGCTGCTGAACGGCTGCCGCGGGCGCTGCTTGCTTTCACACAAGGCCTGGACGGGCGTCTCGGCCGGGTTGGCGCGCGCCTCTCGCCGATGCTGTTAACTCGGCGGTTGGATGCCGGCGGGGATCGATTGCGCCTTTTCGGCGATCGCGTTGCGCCGGCGCTGGCGCGCGCGTCAACCCTGGCGCGTGATCGCTTTGACCGGGCCCGATTTGCGGACCGCATCGCCCGCAGCGCGGCGCAAGACCTTGAGAAAAAGCGGGAGCGGCTCGAGAAGCTGGCGCGGCTGCTCGATGGGTTTTCCTACAAAGCGACATTGGCGCGCGGATATGCGGCGGTGCGGTGTGACGGCGATGTGCTGTCCTCCGCCGCGGGGGCGGAGCCAGGCGCGCTGCTGGAGATCGAATTTAAGGACGGTTCGGTCGCGGCTGAGGTTCCAACGGATCAGGGCGATGGCCCCAAACTCACAAAAAAAGGGGCGCGCCAGGGCCGTTTGCTCTAATGTGGCGCAAAAGGCTCGGCGACCTGCCGCTGCGCATAGTCCGCCGTTATCGGAGGAGGCCAACAATGAAAATGAACCCTTACCTCAGCTTTGACGGTCGTTGCGACGAGGCGTTTGCGCTCTATCGCCAGGTGCTCGGCGGCGCCATCGAGCAAAAAATGGTCTATGAAGGATCTCCGGGCGAGGGGATGGTCCCGGACGACTTTAAGTCGAAGACGATGCACGCCGCTTTTGTTACCGGCGACATCGTACTGATGGGCTCAGACCAGCCTCCTGAGCGCTATCAGAAGCCCCAGGGGGTCTATGTGTCGCTGCAGGTGGAGACGCCAGAAGAAGCTGAGCGCATCTTTGCAGCGCTTTCTGAGGGTGGCGAAATCATTATGCCGATGGGCGAAGCCTTCTGGGCCCGGCGCTTCGGCATGTTTGTCGATCGGTTCAATATCGGCTGGATGATCAATTGCGAGTAGCCGCATCGCGCATCCACGGCCCGTTCCTCGCCGCGGCTGATTGGCGGCTTTCGTTCGGAAGTTGCGTGGGGGGAAAGAGCGGATGCAATTGACCGACATCGACGCCGATGCGCAGCAACACCGCGGCTTCGCCGTCGCGTTCAATAATCGCGCCTGGGCCATGGCGGACGCGTTCGGCGCTGGGGATGATCCAACGGCGCTGCTGAACGCCGCGCATGCTGCGGCGGCCCATTGGAACGAGATCGGTGGTCCGGTTGAGAAGAACCGGGCCGTTATGTTGTTAGCCTATAGCTACGTGCTCGCCGATGTCGGGTCGCTCGCCTATCCCTACGCGGAAGCAAGCCGGCGATTCTGTCTCGAGCAGAAGACGGAAGACTGGGAACTGGCGCTTGTCGAGGCGATCTTCGCGCTTGCCGCCCGGAAGGTTGGCGACGAGGCGGCGGCGCGCGCAGCTTGCAGCGCGGCGAAAATCGCGTTTGACCGGATCGCATCGCAAGGAGAGCGTTCGATTATTGAGCCGGTCATACGCAACGCGCTGAGAGAGTGACGTTTTCGTGATCGATCATCCGTGCGGATGATCGTTTTTCGCACCCCTGCTGTGATCCGCGCGCGGCGCGGGGCGCGTAGATAGGGCATGAGCACAATTTCAAGCCAGCGTGACGCGCGGCCCTTGTCCATCGGCGTATTAGCCGCCCTTTCCGCGCCGCAAGTACCGCTGGCGGCGCTGTATTTTCCGGTATTTGTGTATCTGGCGCCGTTCTACGCCAAGGAGCGCGGGCTGGACCTGGCCGCAATCGGGGCGGTGTTCGTGTTCGCTCGGCTGGTCGACGCGATTTCAGATCCGCTCGTCGGGTGGGCGTCTGATCGCTGGCGCACGCGGTTCGGGCGACGAAAACTCTGGTTGGCGCTGTCCACGCCGCTGGTCTGTATTTCAGTATGGATGGCGATGGCGCCGCCGCCGGAAGTTTCGCTTGGCTATGTGGCGCTGTGGATCACCGCTTTGACCCTATCCTGGACGCTGGCGCTCACCCCATATTTTGCTTGGAGCCTCGAGACTTCGACCGATTATTCCGGCCGGGCGCGCGTCTCGACATGGCGGGAAACGGGCTTTTTGCTCGGCACCTTCGCCGCGGCGGCGCTTTATGCAAATTATGATGGCGGCGAGCATGGGCTGTACGCGATCGCCGTCGCCGTTGTCCTGACCATGCCTCTGTGCGCTGTGGCGGCGCTTCTGTTTGCGCCCGAGCCGAAGGATCGCTCACGCAAAACCGCCGCGCCGCTGGATTGGCGCGCCGGGGTGCGAGCGATGCGCGCGAACGGGCCTTTTCTGCGTTTGATGGCGTGTCACGCGATCAACAGCGCCGCCAACGCGCTGCCGGCGGCGCTGTTCCTTCTGTTCGCGACGTCGGTTCTAGGGGCGGGCGACGGCGGCGCAGGGCTGTTGCTGACGCTGTATTTCGTTGCTGCGATTGTCGCGGCGCCGTTCTGGAACTGGGCGTCGCGCCGATGGTCAAAGCATCGGGTGTGGGCGACGGCCCTGGCGTTTAACGCCCTTGCCTTCTGGCCGGCCCTGACCCTGGGCGATGGGGATCTCGTCGCCTTCGCCGTCATTTCGCTGCTGACTGGGCTGGCCTTTAGCGCGGATGTGATATTGCCGCCCGCAATCTTGGCCGATGTTGTTGATGTCGACACTGCGGAAACGGGGCGGCAGCGCACCGGCGTTTACATGGCGGTATGGCTGGTTGTGCTCAAAGCGGCCTCCGCCTTTGCGGCGGGCGGCGGCTTGATCGCGTTGGACCTGGTGGGTTTCGACGCGACGGCGAAGGAGAACGACGCCTCGGCGCTGCTCGCATTGGCGCTTCTCTATGCTGGCTTGCCGGTGGCGTTGAAGCTGATCTCCGTCGGTTTGATCTGGACCTTCCCCCTCGACGCCGCCGCGCAATTGGATCTCCGCCGCCAAATCGAGGATAGGGACCAGCGCGAGGCGGCTGCGCCCTGATCGCTTCCGTTCACGCATAGGGGAGCGGCGCCGCGCAACCTTCTCATCCGCGCACGACCTTGCTAGACGCAGCTGCGAAACCGCTCGTTGCGCAAAATTGCGCGTCGGGCGTTGAGTTGATTCAAGGCGCAGATGCGCCCCGGAAGGATAGTGCGAGATGACCTGGAAACTCTCCCTGCCAAAAGAGCAGATCCCAATTCTGTTGTTGGAGGGCATCGCACAGACCGCTGTCGACGCGCTGACGGCGGCGGGCTACACAAACATAACCCACATGAAAACGGCCCTGGATGCGGAAGACCTCAAAGAAGCGCTGAAAGGCGTGCGCATGGTCGGCATCCGGTCGCGGACCAAGATCACAGAGGATATCATCCAAGCCTGCCCGCGCTTGATTGCAGTGGGCTGTTTTTCGGTCGGAACCAACCAAGTCGATCTGAACGCGACCCGCTGCGCCGGCGTGCCGGTGTTCAACGCGCCATTCTCCAACACGCGCAGCGTCGCCGAGCTTACGATCGCCGAGATCGTGATGCTGTATCGCGGCATCTTTACGAAGTCGGTTGCGGCGCATGAGGGGCGATGGATCAAAAGCGCCGTGGGCAGCCGCGAAATCCGTGGCAAGACCTTGGGCATTGTCGGTTACGGCAATATCGGTACGCAGCTGGCGACGTTGGCGGAAGCCATGGGGATGAACGTCGTCTTTTACGATCAAGTCGCGAAGCTGCAGCCCGGCACGGTGCGCTCGACCAGCTCTCTGCAAGAGCTGCTGCAAATGTCGGACGTGGTGAGCCTGCACCTGCCCGAGACGGAGCTGACCCGCAATATCATGGGGGAGGAGCAGATCCGCGCGATGAAGCAGGGTTCGTACCTGATCAATAATGCGCGCGGGACGTTGATCGATCTCGAAGCTTTGGCTGAGGCGCTGAAAGACGGTCATCTCGCCGGCGCGGCTGTCGATGTGTTTCCGGTGGAGCCGAGCTCAAATAATGAGCCGCTGCAAACGCCGCTGCGGGGGGTCGATAACGTAATTCTGACGCCGCATATCGGCGGCTCAACTGAAGAGGCGCAGCAACAGATCGGCGCTGAAGTCGCGAAGAAGCTGATCGACTATTCGGACATTGGCTCGACGATGGGCGCGGTTAATTTCCCACAGGTTCAGCTGCCGGTGACGGAGAATGTAACGCGGTTCCTGCAGGTTCAGCACAATGTGCCTGGCGGCTTGCAGACATTGAATGAGGTGTTTGCGAAGCGTGAGTTGAATATTACGGGGCAGCATTTCCAAACCGATGGCCAGGTCGGGTATGTGGTGCTCGACGCGCAAGGCTCCGTGCCGGATGCTGAGGAGATCGTGGAAGAGATCCGCGCGCTGCCGGCGACTGTGCGGGCGCGGCGCTTGAACTCTGTCGGCTAAACGCAATTGTGAACGCGCGCGTGGCGGAGCGACCGCCGCGCGTCTTACGTCCGTACTAGGTGCGGCGCTAGAATCTCATAGCTCTCGCTGCTGTTGGTCCGCTTGGCGTAGCTGCGCCAGCGCCAGGCCGCGCCGCGTTGGGGATGTGGGGGCCAGCCCGAGATCTAGAGGAGAGGACGATGCCCAACTTTGCCGATCGTACGCGCCGTGCGGTGCTTTCTCTTATTGCAGGGGCCGGCGCAGCCGCCCTCACGCCATTTCGGAGCGCTGCGCAGGTCGCAACGCCACGGCAGACGGAGGGGCCGTATTACCCAACCGAAAGGATGCGTTTCGCAGATCAAGACAATGATCTGGTGAAGGTCGCGCGCAAGGTCGCGGAGGCGGGCGGAGAGATCTTTTACCTCAAAGGCCGCGTCTTCGATCGCTCAGGCAAGCCTGCGCCGGGGGCGCGGGTTGAGATCTGGCAGGTGGACAATAAGGGGCGCTATTTGCATACCGGTGACTATGGCGGCGCAGCGAGGGACCCGCATTTTCAGGGGTTTGGCTTCGCGATTGCGGATGATGAGGGGCGATACTGGTTCCGGACAATCAAGCCGGTGGTCTATCCAGGCCGAACGCCGCACATCCATGTTAAGGCCTTCCATGGCGACCAGGAGTTGACAACGCAGTTCTACATTGACGGCCACCCGTTGAACGAGCGGGACGGGCTGTGGCGTCGGCTGAGCAAAGCGGAGCGCGACGCCGTCGCCATGCGGTTCAAATCCGGCGCGGAAGGCGAGGAGGCGGTCGTCGATATTCGCCTCTGATCCGGCCTCAGATTGCGGCGCTGTTGAGCCAGCGCCGCAACATGCCCGACGGCCATTGGACGCGTCGGGCGTCGTTCCGCAGCGCGGGTTGCGCCGCCTACTCGACGGTCACCGATTTGGCGAGGTTCCGCGGTTGATCGACGTCGGTCCCCTTCACCACGGCGCCATGATAGGCGAGCAGCTGGACCGGGATCGTGTAGAGGATCGGAGCCAGCATCGGGTCGACTTCCGGCATCGTAATCGTCTTCCACGCGCCTTCGCCCGCTTCGGCGACGCCCGCTTCGTCGGAGATGAGGATGATGCGCCCGCCACGCGCCATAACTTCTTGCATGTTCGAAACGGTCTTATCGAACAGCTCATCGCGCGGGGCGAGCACGACGACGGGAACCTCTTCGGAAATCAGGGCGATCGGCCCGTGCTTCAGTTCGCCCGACGCGTAGCCTTCAGCATGCATGTAGCTGATTTCTTTAAGCTTTAGCGCGCCTTCCAAGGCGAGGGGGAACATCGCGCCGCGGCCGAGATACAGGACGTCATGATACTTTGAAAGATCCGCCGCTGCGCTGGCGATCGTGCTTTCCAACTTCAGCGCGTCGCGCATCAACGCCGGCAGCTTGAGCATCTCGCCCGCCATCTTCGCCTCTTCCGCCGCGTCAATCACGCCGCGTTGGCGCGCAACGATCGCCGCGAGCGAGGCGAGAACCGTCAGCTGGCACGTAAAGGCCTTCGTCGAAGCGACGCCAATTTCAGGGCCTGCGAGCGTTGGCAGCGGCGCGTCCGATTCTCGGGCAATCGTGGAGGTCGGCACGTTGACCACCGATAGAATGCGCTGCTCGGCTTCGCGACAATGACGCAGCGCCGCCAGCGTATCCGCGGTCTCGCCAGATTGGGACACGAACAGCGCGGCGCCGTTGGGATCCAGCGGCGGCTGGCGGTAGCGGAACTCCGAGGCGACGTCGACGTCGCATGGGAACTTCGCCAGCTGTTCGAACCAGTATTTTGACACGGCGCCGGCGTAGTGGGCGGTGCCACAGGCGACGATCGACAAGCGCGACAGGGAGGTGAAGTCCAGATCCTCGACCGGCGCGACGAAGCGCTGGTGATCCGCTGAGATATAGGCCGACAGCAGGTTTTCCATCACCACCGGTTGTTCATGGATCTCTTTGGCCATGAAGTGCTTATACTCGCCTTTGTCGACAAGGCAGGCGGTGACGGGGATCTCAGCAACCTGCCGGTTCGCAAGGCGCCCTTCTTCGTCGAAGATCTGCGCGCCATTGCGCGTGACCGACGCCCAGTCGCCTTCTTCCAGATAGCAAATCCGGTTCGTGAACGGCGCCAGCGCCAAAGCGTCCGATCCAATATACATTGACCGGTCGCCATAGCCGATCGCCAGCGGCGAGCCGCGGCGGGCGCAGATGATGAGATCGTCCGTATTCCGGAAGAGCATGCACAGCGCGAAGGCGCCCTTGAGGCGTTTCAGCGTCGCATCCGCGGCGTCAAACGGCGAAATGCCTTGCTCGAGATAGTAGGTGAGCAACGCCACCACGGTCTCAGTATCGGTTTCGGTTTGGAAGCTGTAGCCATGCTCTTCGAGCTCGGTGCGCAGCTCCTTAAAATTCTCAATGATGCCGTTATGAACGACCATCGCCCGGTCGGTGGCGTGGGGGTGGGCGTTGGCCACGGTCGGGGCGCCATGCGTCGCCCAGCGTGTGTGGCCGATGCCCACAGTTCCTTGGATCGGGTTGGCGGCAAGCTCTTCTGAAAGCGCCGCGAGTTTGCCGACCGCGCGACGGCGATCCAGTTTCCCGTCGACAAGCGTGGCGACGCCAGCGCTGTCATAGCCGCGATATTCGAGACGCTTCAGCGCCTCCATCATCTTAGGCGCGGCTTCCTCGCCGCCGACGATCCCGATAATCCCGCACATATTGCTCTTCCCTTAGATCGCCTCGCGCCTGAGGCCGCCACCGAAGGCTGCTCGCCGAGCGCCTTGCGCGTGGGCGAGGGTAAATTGATGCGCGTCCGCCGCGCTGAGGCGGCCTCCCGCCGCACCCCGCGCCCGATTAAGCAAGTAGCGGGCCGAGTGAGTGGCGAGAAGCCATCTTCCAGCACATTCTGTGCGTTAATAGGTTTGCGCAGGCCGGTTTATCCGTCTGATTTAGAGGATGGTTCGGCCTGCGCAGCCTCAGTTTCCGCCTTTTCGGCCGCTTTCCGGGCGGCCTTCGCCTCGGCCAGGCTCTCGCGGATGCGGGCGCCGAGCCCAGGCCGCACGGTTTGCCGCGCGCGGCCGAGGCCAAGCGCGTCGCCTTCAACCCGTTCCGTAATCGTGGAGCCGGCGGCGACGATCGCGTTGGCCCCGATCTCCACCGGCGCGACCAGAGAGGAGTTAGAGCCGATAAATGCGCCTTCGCCAATCGCCGTACGGTGCTTCAGATAGCCATCATAGTTGCAGGTGATCGTGCCCGCGCCGATATTTGCGCCGGCGCCAATCGAGGCGTCGCCGATATAGGCCAGATGGTTCGCCTTCGCGCCTTCGCCGAAAATTGCGTTCTTGACCTCGACAAAATTGCCGATGCGCGCTTTGGCGCTGATCACCGCGCCGGGGCGGAGCCGGGCGAAGGGGCCGATTTGCGCGCCGCTGGCGACACGGCATCCCTCAAGATGGCAATAGGCCCGGATTTCAACCTTATCGTCGATCTCAACGCCGGGGCCGAATGCGACATTCGGGCCAATCTCGACATCGCGGCCGATTTTCGTGTCGTGGGCGAAGAAAACGGTGTCAGGCGCGGTCAATGTCGCGCCCTCGCGCATGGCGTTCTCGCGGGCGCGGCGCTGGAACGCGGCTTCGGCCTCCGCCAGTTCGATACGGCTGTTGACGCCCAGCACCTCTTCTTCGTCGCCGGCGACAATGGCGCAGCGGGCGCCATCCGTGCGGGCGATGCCGACAATGTCGGTCAGATAATATTCGCCCTTGGCGTTATTATTATCGATCCGATCGAGCCATCCGAACAGGCGCGCGCCGTCAACGCACATCACGCCGGAGTTGCACAGCTTCACCGCCAGCTCATCTGTCGTGGCGTCTTTATGTTCGACGATCCGTTCAAGCGACCCGTCAATGCCGGTGATCAGGCGGCCATAGCCGGTCGGGTCCGCCGCCTCGAAGCCGAGCACGACAACTGCGGCGCCTTCAGCCCGCGCCGCGGCCATTGCTTCCAGTGTTTCGGCGCGGATCAGCGGCGTATCGCCATACAGAATGAAGACGTCGCCATGAAAGCCGTCAAGCGCCTCCCGCGCCTGCTGCACGGCGTGGGCGGTGCCGAGCTGCGGCTCTTGCAGCGGCGTGGCGGCGCCGGGGCGAAGTTTGGCGACTGCGGCGGAGACCGTCTCCGATTGGTGACCGACGACGACGGCCAGACGCTCAGGCTGGCGTGTCTCCGCAACTCGGATCACATGCCCGAGCATCGGCAATCCGGCCACCGGATGCAGGACCTTGGGCAGGTCCGATTTCATCCGGGTGCCTTTGCCTGCGCCCAAAACGACAAATCCGGCTGCGCGCGGCGCAGCGCCTGTTGCTGTTTGGCTTTCGGTGCTCATTGCGCCCTCTCCTCGCAAAGCGAACTAATTTCTAAGCGTGATAGCCGGGCGAGGTCGACGCCGGGTAAACACGCATCACGTGCGTTGAGCAGCGCGGCGTCGCTCAACGCGCGTTCCGCTTAAGACGGGGGCGGGCGGAGCGCAACCGCGATGCGCCATATGCTCGCTGATATGCGTCGATGACGCTATTAAGCGGAACGGCGAGCGCCGCCAGGCGCAGGGAAGTGAGCAAGAAGAGGGATGGGAATGGCGGATCGGGTCGCAGTCTTTGATCTAGACGGCACATTGGCGGACACCTCGCCGGACCTCGTTGGCGCGCTCAATGCGGTGCTGACGGCTGAAGGGCTGCCCGCCGCGCCGATTGAGGCGGTGCGAAAGATGGCGGGGCTTGGCGGGCGCGCGCTGCTCCGACGCGGGTTTGAGCTTGCCGGCCGTCCGCTCGATCGCGCCGGGATTGAGGATCGCGTCGATGACTTTATTGCGGCCTATGAGGCGCGTCTGTCGGCGGAAACCGCCTTCTTCCCTGGATTGGAGCCGGCGCTTGACGCGTTGAGCGCCGCAGGATGGACCTTGTCGGTATGCACGAACAAGCCCGAGCGACTGGCGTTGCAGCTGCTGGCGGAGTTGGGCGCGCTGCAGCGGTTTGAAACATTGCTGGGGGGCGATAGTTTGCCGGTGAAAAAGCCGGATCCAAGGCATCTCACGGAAACGGTCGCCCGGTCCGGCGGCTCAAACGCGCGGGCGGTGATGATCGGCGACACCGAAACCGACCTCGCCGCCGCGCGGAACGCCGAAATACCCGTCGTTCTGGTGCAATTCGGATTTTGGGATCGTCCTGTCGCCGAGCTGGGGCCGGATGCGGAGATCGGCCACTACCAGGAACTGCCGGCGGTGCTGGAGCGGCTGCTGCCCCCCTAAAAGGGCGCACAGCCGGCGCCAGGGTTGGCCCCGCTGAGCATGGGGCGGCGGCGGCGGCTGGCGCCGCTACACCAACCGGCTTTGCTTCACTGCCGCTTCGATAAAGCCGACAAACAGCGGGTGTGGCTCAAACGGGCGGGATTTCAGCTCCGGGTGGAACTGAACACCGACAAACCAAGGGTGGTCGGTGCGCTCAACGATTTCCGGAAGCCGCCCATCTGGGGAAAGGCCCGAGAAAATGAGGCCGGCGGCCTCAAGCTGCTCCCGATAGGCGTCGTCGACCTCAAACCGATGGCGATGGCGTTCAGAAATCAAAAAAGCGCCATAAGCGTCCGCTGCGCGGGAGCCGGGGGTCAGGCGCGCTTCGTAGGCGCCAAGGCGCATGGTCGCGCCTTTGTCCCCATCCGCGCGGCGTTTCTGCAGCCCCTGCTCTGAAACCCATTCCGGCATGAAGTAGATAACCGCGGGATCGACGGCGGCCTTGCCGCGTTGTTTCCGCTCTTCATTCCACTCTTCGCTGCCCGCTCTCTCAAGCCCGCATAGATTTCGGGCCGCTTCAACGACCGCCATTTGCATCCCAAGACAGATGCCGAAGAACGGGATCTTCCGCTCGCGCGCCCAGCGAACAGCCGCGATTTTCCCTTCAACACCGCGCTCGCCAAAGCCGCCGGGGATCAGAACGCCGTTGAAGCCGCTCAGCTGCTCCTCCGCGCCCGGTTTCTCAAAGATCTCAGCGCCGATGGCCTCGACCCGCACCTTCACCCGGTTCGCGAGGCCGCCATGGGTGAGCGCTTCGAGCAAGGATTTGTAAGCGTCCCCGAGCTCGGTGTATTTGCCGACCATGGCGATGCTGACTTCGCCGTCCGGATTATGCGCGCGCTCCGCGATTTCCTCCCAAATCTCCAGTTTCGGCGCAGGCGCGTCGGTTATGCGGAACGCGCTGAGCACGGCGCGGTCCAGCCCTTCATCATTGAAGGCCAGCGGAGCTTCGTAAATCGTTTTGAGGTCAACGGCCTGGACAACCGCCTCCGGCCGAACATTGCAGAAGAGCGCAATCTTGGCGCGTTCTTTCTCCGGCACTTCGCGATCAGCCCGGCAGACCAGAACATCCGGCTGTATACCGATCGATCGCAGTTCCTTAACGGAGTGCTGCGTCGGCTTCGTCTTCAGCTCACCCGATGCGGCGATATAGGGAATCAGCGTGAGATGCATGAAGATGCACTCGCCCGGCGCGCGTTCATGGCTGAACTGGCGGATCGCCTCAAAGAAAGGCAGCCCTTCAATATCGCCGACGGTGCCGCCGATCTCGCACAGCATGAAGTCGCACTCATCTTCGCCATAGGCGATAAATTCTTTAATCGCGTTGGTGACGTGCGGAATCACCTGGATGGTGCGGCCCAAATAGTCGCCGCGCCGCTCACGTTCGAGCACGGTGCTGTAGATACGGCCCGACGACACGCTGTCGGTGCGGCGCGCGGCGACGCCGGTGAACCGCTCATAATGGCCGAGATCGAGGTCGGTCTCCGCCCCATCCTCAGTCACATAGACTTCGCCATGTTCAAATGGCGACATCGTGCCCGGATCCACATTCAGATAGGGATCAAGCTTCCGCAGCCGCACCGAATAGCCGCGCGCCTGCAATAATGCGCCGAGGGAGGCGGAAGTCAGTCCTTTACCCAAGGATGACACCACGCCGCCGGTGATGAAAACAAACCGAGCCATTGCCTGTTTATCCCGTATGTCGTCGCCAACCTCTCGCGCATTTCTTTTGCGAGCATCTGCTCAAGCTCGCGCGCGCCTCTCGAAAAGCGACCTGCTACGGGGGGCCAGAGCTACTCTAAGCGAGGTTGTCAGTCCAGTTTTTCGTGTTGGTTCGCGAAGCTTCCGCACCACAATGGCGCCCATCCGCAAGCGCGTCATTGACGCTGCGCCTTGTGCGCTGGATTGCGTGGGGGACCGGCGGTTATGGAAGCTGATCTATTCTGGCGTCACTTAAGCCTCAGTGTCTTTCTTCTCACGGGCGATCAGCGAGAGATTGCGCATATACACAAAGAATCCAAACGCCTGGGCGATGATGATTACGATGTCTTGCCGCAGCACGCCATACACCAGCAACATCGCCGCGCCGGACAGGGACAGCCACCAGAAGGCGACGGGCACGACGCTACGCTTCGCCCGTTCCGAGGCGATCCACTGCACCATCATACGACTCATAAACACCGCCTGCGCCAACAAGCCGTACAGCGCTAAGGCGACGCCCATCCAGCTATCGACCAGAAGCGCGCGCATGAGCCAGTTCGGCGCGGCGGCGTCAGTCGCGGCCGCCGCTGCGCTGGTGGCGACAAAGAACGCGTCGCTCACGATCTCATTTCCTGTGCGCGCGGCGTCGGCGCTGCGGCGACCGATGGCGCGCCGTCGGCGATCTGTGGCAATTTGCGCCGGCGCAGCAGCCACCAGACGCCCAGCAAGTCGGTTATCCCGACCAGCGCCCGCCCGAAGTTGGTGTATTTGGACGCGCCATGTTCGCGCGCGCGGTGAGTGACGTCGACATGGCCGATCCGCCAGCCCTCCCGCTTAAACAAGGCGGGCAAATAGCGGTGGAGGTGGTCAAAGAACGGCACGGCGAGAAACGCCTCGCGTCGGAACCCCTTCAGGCCGCAGCCGGTGTCGCGGGTATCGTCCTTGAGCATCCAGGCGCGCAGCCGGTTCGCAAATTTCGACGCGTAGCGCTTTGACCAAGTGTCTTGCCGGCCGACGCGTTGACCGCAGATCAGCCCGAGGGTTCCTGTCTCGTCCTCCAGCAACGGCAGCGCCAGCTTAGGCAGCTCGGAGGGCGGATTTTGACCGTCGCCATCAAGCGTACACACGATCGGCGCGCGCGCATGCAGCACGCCCGTCCGCACCGCCGCGGATTGGCCGCAGCTTTTGGCGTGACTGACGCGGCGAAGAAACGGCAATCTTGTCGCGGCTTCGTCGATGACCGCGGCGGTGTCGTCATCGGAGCCGTCATCGACGAAAATGGCTTCGAACGGGGCCAGCGCCGCACATGCTTCGGCGATTTCCTCCGCCAGCTGTACGACGTTCTCCGCTTCGTTTTTCATGGGAGCGACAATGGTGACGCGCGGCCGATCCGCGGCGTTCTCGAAAGTCATCAGCGATCTCCTGTGCCCTTGCAGCCGGCCGCTTCGGCAGCGCCGGCGCGGGCGAAGAGGGTGAAGTCTCGGTGTTTGCCGCCGTCATATTGAAAACCGGAGAGCTGGGCGAGCGCTTGCGTCTCGATGCCGGCAGACTTGAGCCCGTCGTTGAAGCGCTGCAACCGCCGCTTCTCCACCCAAACCAAGCCCTGCGGGTTCTCGGTCAGGAAGGCGGCGCCGCCCTCCGCTTTGATCAGCTTTGTATCCGTGCCGGCGAGAAAAATCAGGCTGGGTTTTGCATAGCCGATCGACGCGAGCGCCGCTGGTTTGTCTGCGGAGCCCAAGCAGGCGCGGTACGGCGCGGAGGCCTCAACCATACGGGGGCTGAGCCAGATCGTCGACGTCGCGGGGAAACTGAAATGATAGGCCGTGCCGTAAAGGACGATTGCGGCGATGATGCTTGCGCGAATGAAGCCGAGCCATACGCCCTTCACCAACCAGCGCCAGGCGAGCAGCAGGATCAGCAGCGCGACGCCAGCGCCGATGATCGGCTCGAGAATGAGCTTGCCTTCAATCAGCGTCGGCCCCAAGCCCAGTGCGAGCGGCAAAGACAGCGAAACCACCGCCCAAATGAGCGCGCCAATCCAGAACAGCGCGCCTTTCGGTTTCGCGCCGCCATCAAGCGCGGCCGCGGCGACGAGGGCGCAAATCGCCGGATATGTCGGCAATGTATAGTGAGGCAGCTTGGTCGCAGCCGCCTCCAGAACAATCCAGGTCGGCACGATCCAGCCGAGCAAAAAAGCCGTTTCCGGTGCGCGGCGCCAGTTCCAAACATAGGGAATCGCGAGCAGCGCCAGCGCGGTCCAGGGCCAGAAAGCGCCCCAAAAGAACGCGAGATGACCGCCCGGCGGCACGCCATGCTTTTCCTGGCCGCTCGGCGCTTTGTCGAGCAGATCTTTGCCGATCGATTCGATGAAGAACGCGCCGTCGGTTTTGATTGCAATCGCCACGAACCACGGCGCCGCCAACAGCAGCAGCCATGGCAAGCCCCAGCCAACGCCCAGCCGCCCAAGGCCTGCAAGGCTGCGATCGCGAACACACATCCAAGCGAGAACGCCAAACACCGGCAGAAAGATGATCGGGCCCTTGATCAGCACGCCAATTGCGAGCGCGGTCCAGAAAAAGAATACGTTCCAGCCGCGTTCGCGCGCGTCATCCAACACGCCAAACCATAATCGCGCCAGCGCGCCTTGCGCGGCGATGATTGAGGCGAGCAAGAAGGCGTCCGTCTTCGCGGTTCGGGCTTCGAAACTAAGCACAAGCAGCGAGGCGACCATTGCGCCCGATATAAAAGCGGCGCGGGGGCCAATCAGGGGGCGCACCGCCCAAACCGTTAGGATTGCGGCGAGAATTCCCCCGATCAGAGATGGAAGCCGGTAAGCCCAGATGGGCGCGTCGGCGCCGCCGAGCAGGGAAGCGGCTGCGGCCTGGGCCCAATAAATGCCTACGGGCTTTTTGTGGCGGGGTTCGTCCTGCAGACGGATATCCACGAAATCGCCGGTTTCCAGCATTTGCTTCGTGGCTTGGACAAAGCGGCCTTCATCGGAATCCGTCGGAGCGTGGCCGCCCAATCCCGGAATCATGAGCGCTGCGGCGATCAAGAACACGACAAAGGCGCGCCGAAGCGCGCTTGCGCTGGCCCAGGCGGCGATTACGCCGACGCCGCGGGTAAGCGCGCCGTTGTTTTTCCCCGATGCTATGCTCGCCATCGCCCTTCCTGTTTCCCTTGCGCCGACCTGTCACGCAGTTCGGCGTCGGCGCCTTCGGCCCGTTGCGAATGCGTTCCCCCGAAAGACTTTCGCGCCGTGAGGTTGGCGAACGCTTACGCTCAGGTCGGTCGCCACGTCGCAGCCACGCCGCCATCCAGCTTTGTGCTGACTGATCACGGCCTTGGGCCGCAATGGCTAGGCACTTTTGACGTAAAAAGGCGGCGGATGCGGATCTCGATCCATGAGATCGACTTTTCCGCATCACGCCGCCCGATCAAAACCCGACGAATTACTCCGCCGCGCCTTCTTTGGCCGGTTTCGCCGCCGCTGGTTCAGCCGGCTTCGTCGCTTCCGGTTTGGCCGCTGTGGGTTTAGCGGCTGCTGGTTTGGCGGCGTCAGCTGGTTTGGCGGCCGCCTCCGGTTTTTTCAGTTTGTCCAACGAAAAGGGCGCTTCGCCTGGCGCGGCCGGCGCTAAAGGGCCGTCCGCCGGGGCTGGCGGCGCCAGGCCGTCAGGCGCCGAAGCGGGCGCTTTGGTCGGCGTCGTCGTTGGCGTCGGGGTCGTGGTGTCAACGCCCGAAGTGTCCGCGCCGACAATCGCGAGAGCTAAGCTCGTCGTGAAAAACGCGATGGCCAGGCCCCATGTGGCTTTCTGGAGCGCGGTCGCCGCGCCGCGGCTTGACATGACGCCGCCGCCGCCGCCGCCGATGCCAAGCGCGCCGCCCTCAGACCGTTGGATAAGAACTGCGCCGATCAGAAGCACGGTGATGATCAGGTGCAGGATGATGAATAGGGTTTGGTATTCCATTGGGGAACACGGTCTCACGAATACGAGAAATGGACGACGCTGCGCCCGGACCGCGCTCATCTAGCGCAGCTGGGCGCGCCTGTCGACGGCGCAGGGGCAAAAAACCGCGTCTGCCGTACGACGGAAAGGCGTGAGCGGCGCATTCGCGCCGCTCTCTGGCGTAGCCGGCCCGCTTAACGGGGCGGCAGCGTCGAGACGAGCGGGGCGAGCATAAGGCCCGACGGGGTGGCGTAGGCGTCGCCGACATAGTGTCCGATATCGCCTGCGGCGGCGCCAGGGGGCGTAATCGAACCAAAGCTGAGGCTGAACCGCAGGCCCACGAGGCGGCGCCGGAACGGCGTGCGGGTGAGCAGCGCGATTGCGCCGGTTTTTACGGTCGCGGCTTCGGCGGTCGGCGCGCCGCGGAGGTCGACATAGATGTCATTGCCGCGGGCGTAGACCGATCCGACCCGACGGGACCGCTCAACATAGGCGGTCAGGCGGAGGGGGAAAATGCGCTCAGCGCCATACAGATCGCCGACGGCGCCGCGCGTATCGATCCGATCCGCATCGGTCGGCTCCGCCGTGCGGGGCGGGCGCGCGGCGTAGGCGCCGGTGTCGCTGAGGATGACGATGCGCTTGATGGTGAGACGCGAACCGGATGGCAGCGCATAAGCGACGGTGATGACTTCCGGCTCGGAAATGATGCTCTCATCACAGCGTACGCACCGGGCGTCAGCCGGCTGTGCGAACGGCGCCGCCACACACGCCGCGGCGGCGAGGAAAAGGGCGACGCGCCGAAGACGCGGCGTCCGAAGCATGCGAACTTTACGCATCGGGTACTCTCCTTTTTCCAATTTCGCGCCGCCGCCATCAGCGGCCCGACTCAGCGGCTGAGCGCCGTATTAGATCCCGCACGCTTTGTACAACGCATCCCAGGCCTTCGACGAGCCCCTAAGCGTCGCTTGGAACAATAGTGTGGTGCGGCCAGGCTCTGACGCCGTCACTTTCGAGCCGAGGCGGACCCCTTTGGCGAGTTTGCCGTTCGGTTCAATTCTATCCGTCCAGGCTTTTAAAGCCGCATCGTAGCTCATGAGCCGCACTTCGCCTGTGGCCCCCGCAATTTTGAACGAGATGGCGGCCAGCGCGCCGGCGGTCGTGGGGAGTTTGCTGCGCTTCGTCGCCGCCGGAGAGACGGCGAGTGTCAGCAGCAGCGCGCTCTCGCCCGCGGTGCATGTCGCAATCAAGGTGGATTCGCCATCCTTACCGAGAACCGCCGTTAGCGCCGCGCGGTCGCCGACCGTCTCAACCCACCAACGATCGACCGAAGGCTCACGCGGGGTCTTGGGATCCAGTGGCGCTAAAGTGGGGGCCGCGGGCTCGGTCGGCGCGCCGGCGTCAACGACGGGATCATCAGCCGGCGCCGGCGTCTCGGTCGGCGCGTCCGACGGCGCAGGGGTGTCCGACGGCGCAGGGGCGTCCACGGCTACAGGCGATTTTTCCGCGGCGGCCGGCGCGTCCTCCTCTTCGGGAGCGCCGGGCGCCTCCGTCGGGGCTGCTGCCTCGGCTTTCGGGGCGGGTTCCGGTGTCGCGGCCGCGGCGTTAGGGGCCGGCTTTTTTACATCCTCGGCAGGCGCGGTCTCCGTCGACGCCGGGGGCGCGTCGGCGCTCGCAGGCGGTTCCGACGAGGGCGCCGCGGCATTTGTCGGCGCGGGGGAGCCTTCTGCGGGGGCAGGGCGGGCGTCCGTTTCGGGTATGGCCGCCTCCGCAGGGGCGACCGGCGCAGTTTCGCGGTCAACGCCATCCGGCTTCGACGTCGGCGCAGGTTCAGGCGTTTCCGGCGCCGGCCCATCTTCGGCGGCGGCGATTTCGGCCTTCGCGTCAGGCTCCACAGGCTTGTTCTCGGTCGCCGGCGTCGGCTTGGTGTTCAGCTCCGGCGCGGTTGGCGCCGCCGCCGAGGGCGCGACGGCGAGCGTCGCTTTCTCAAAATCATCACCGTTCCAAACGAAATATGCGGTGCAGGCGGGATTGGGGGCGACGCCGCAGCCTGGCGTCGCCGTATCCACCAACACCCCTTTACGGCCGTCGGGCAATGTCGCCGCTTTCAACTCGGCCGGCAGGCTGGTTCGGCGGTACTTACCATTTGGAAGCGCAACAAAAACGGCGCCTGCGCATCTCAATGCTGCGTCTGGCGTCGCGTCGTTCGGTTTTCCGCAGAAGATGAGTTTGGAGCCATTGCAGCTGACTTCATAGCGGATGACGACATCGTCGCGGCCGTCGCCGGTCAAATCCTCTCGCCGAGCGAACTTGCTGAAGTCGGCCGGGTAGACGATCCGATCGCAGACGCTCGCAAGCTCAGCTTTTGCGGCGGCGACCGGGTCGGCGACATCGGCGGCCGTTGGTTGCGCAGCGGCGAAGGGCGCGGTGATGACCAATGAGAGGACCGCAGCAGCAGCCGCGCTGCTGGATCGCCAACCCCTGCCTGTCGCGCAGGGCTCGCCCCGACCAATCGCCGTCATCAATGTCTCCTCCAGCCTGATGCGTCGCCGGAACCTGCCGCGGACCCGTTATAAATTCAATGATCCGGCGAAGATCCGGCGACGTTTCAGCGTGTTTCGCAGGCCCAGGCTGGGATTTTGGCGTCGAATGGGCCAGATTGAGGCGCGCGGCGACTGTGGCGAAACGAACCCACATAAAGATAGGGGCGCCTCGGCCACGCGCCCTTCCTGCTCGGACACGCCCCGAAATCGACCTGACAACAACCGGAATTATGAGGTTTCGACCCTAAATCGCCACGCAGCCATTTGGCGCCAGATGTTCGCGCAGCGCAGACACCGCTTCGTTGACTTTGGCGAGCGATATGGTCTCAAACAGCTTCAGATGTTGATCATGCGAGCGTGCTTGATCGCCCGTCTCGGGACTGCGATCGCTTGTGATCGCGCCAATCTTATCCGCAATCGGCTGATACATTTCGATCAAGAGCTGATTGCCTGATCTCTCGATCATCGCTTGATGAAAAGCCCGGTCCATCGCCAGATAAAGCTGAGGGTCGCCGCGTTCGAAGGCGCCCTGCATCTCAGGGCGAATCATCTGAATGTCGGCGGACAGATCATTCGCAGATCGTTGCAGAGACAGGCGCAGCGCTTCGACTTCTAGGCAGACGCGCATTTCATTGAGGTCGCGAAGTTCCTCTGGCGTCGGGTTGAAGACGTAGGTGCCTGATTTGGGCTTGGTAATGAGCAAACCATCGTTCTCAAGCCGCGAAAATGCTTCGCGCACCGGTGTGCGGCTGACGCCGAGGCTGGTTGCGATCCGCGTCTCAGAAAGAACTTCGCCCAATTGTAGCCGGCCGCTGACGATTTCTGCACGCAGCGCCTCGGCGACCTGCTCAGAGAGCGACGCAGATCTCTCGATCTTTTTCAGCACGTCTCTGCTTTCATTCGAATGGAGAAATACGAGTACGGTGGTAATTAACCCAGTCCGCACGGTCATTGCAAATTGTACTTGCTCAATCGGCTTCACACAAATGGCGCTGCTGTTGCGCTGGCGCGATTAAGATCGATCCTTCGGGGGAGATCTGTACGACCGCTAATATACCTTCGTGCACAGCGTTTGTGAGCAATTCATTATTTGCTAAAGTAGTCGGGCGTATTTCAAGATTATCTATTCTAACTGCTGCGCAAAAAAAGAAAAATTTGTTCAAAGCTGCAGCCGACCCATGTTCGAGCAATTTGTGATTCTCAATCGCATTATTCGCGTAGGGCCGTTCGCCGAACTGTTGCGGGGATGAGCAAAAAATGAGTTTGCTCAGCCGGTTCATATCCGCCATTTTGTAAGAAAAATAATAAATGGCGTCGCGCCATCTGCGGGAGCGAATAGTATGACCCCCCTGACGCGTTTATTACGCGCAGCGGTATTGGTCTGCGCGTTGGTCGTCGGAGCCCAAATCCTGCCGATGACTGGCGCTCGGGCTGAATACCCTGACCGTCCGATTACCTTGGTGGTGCCTTGGGCCGCCGGAGGCGGGACGGACGCCACCGCTCGCATCATCGCAGCATTGCTTGAGCGGGAGTTGGGCAAGCCTGTCAATGTGGTGAACCGCACCGGGGGCAGCGGCGTCGTCGGGCATACCGCGATCGCGCTTGCGAAGCCGGACGGCTATACAATCGGGGTGATCACCGTGGAGATCGGCATGATGCATTGGGCGGGGTTAACGGCGCTCGATTGGCGCGCCTTCACGCCGATTGCGCTCTACAACACCGATCCTGCGGGGCTTCACGTCCGCGCCGACTCGTCATGGCGCTCGGTCCAAGATGTGTTGCGCGCGGCGCGCGCCCGGCCAGGCGCGCATAAGGCGTCCGGAACTGGGCAAGGCGGCGTTTGGCATCTTGCCCTTGCGGGGATGCTGCGCGCCGGCGGCGCGAAAGTAACGGCGGTCCCCTGGGTGCCGTCCAAAGGCGCCGCGCCGGGATTGCAGGAGCTTGTCGCCGGCGGCGTCGATATTGTCACAAGCTCGGTCGCCGAGGCGGATGGTTTGATCCGGGCCGGGCGGGTGAAGCCCCTGGCGGTCATGTCCGCGGATCGGCTGCCGTCGCATCCGGATGTGCCCACGCTGCTCGAAGCCGCCGGATTGCCGTGGGAGGCGTATTCTTGGCGCGGCTTGGCGGGGCCGAAGGGCATGTCGCCTCGAGTGCAGGCCAAGCTGGTGCGGGCGATGGAGCGGGTCTACGCCTCGCCTGATTTTGTGCGTCTGATGAAAAAACGTGGGTTCGGCGTGGCTTGGGCGGCGGGCGACGACTTCGCCGATTGGATGGCGCGGAGCGACAGATCGCTGGGCAAAGTGATGAAAGCGTTGGGGCTGGCGCGATGAAAAGGCGAGTTGGAGTTCTTGGGGCGGGAGGGCGCGTTGCGTCGGCAGGGAGGGCGCGATGCGTTTAAATGACGCCGTTATCGGCGCCTTCCTGCTGCTGTTTGCGTTGGCGGAGATTGGGTATACAGCGACGTTTCCCAAGCTCCATGGCCAACCGTTCGGGCCTGATCTCTTTCCGATCTTGATTGGGATCGGATTGGGCTGCTGCGGCGTTGTCTTAGTTGTCCGCGGCCTGCAGGCGCGCGCCCGCCCATTTTCGATTGGAGCCAGCTGGATAACGCTGGGCGATTGGGCCGCCAACCCTCGCGCCGTCGGCAACTTTATAATAGTTCTGGCGACCCTGGCGGCGCACATTCCAATTTCCGAAATAATTGGTTTCCCTTTGGCGAACATTTCGCTGTTGTTCGTTGTCCTTCTGCGACTAGAAACGGCATGGCGCCCGGCGGCGGGCTTAGCTATTGCAGTGACTGTTTTTATTCATGTCCTGTTTGTTAAGTTGCTTTTAGTGCCGCTCCCTTCGGATCCGTTCCACATATTCGCACCGATTGATGATCTTTACGCGTTTTTGCGCGGCTTGATCGTGAACCCAAGCTGAGCGAGGCCCAAATGGAGGCGTTTCTAGCCGCGTTAGCGTTGGTGTTCGATCCGTTTGTGTTGGGCGTTATGCTGCTCGCCGCGGTTTTTGGCCTGGTCGTCGGGGCGATTCCTGGCGTTACCGCGACACTGGCGACGGCGCTACTGATCCCGGTCACCTTCTTTATGGAGCCTACGCCGGCGATCGCTGTTATTATTACGACGGTGACGACGGCGATATTTGCGGGCGATATTCCTGGCGCCCTGCTTCGCATTCCTGGCACGCCAGCGTCGGCGGCTTACAGCGATGAAGCATTCGCTTTGACGCGGAAAGGGCAGGCGGAGCTGGCGTTGGGCGTATTGCTGACAAGTTCGGTCATTGGCGGGCTCGTCGGCGCGGTGCTGTTGGCTCTCTTCGCGTCAAGTTTAGCGGAGGTGGCGTTTAAGTTTTCTTCCTACGAGTATTTTTGGTTGGCCTGCTTGGGCCTCTCCACAGCGGTTGTTATTTCGTCGGGTTCCGCGGTGAAAGGGTTGGTGTCACTGCTAATTGGGCTCTTTATCGCGACGATCGGCATTGATCTGATGGCCGGGCATCCCCGTTTTACCTTCGGAAGCGCGGAGCTCAGCGGCGGGGTGAGTTTTATTCCCGCAATGATCGGGATGTTCGCGGTGTCGGAAGTGCTTCGCTTTGTCACCACGACGGCGCGGGGGCGGGCGGACGCGCCGCAGCAGCCGCTCCGGCGCATTTTCGCCGGCGTGGCGCCGGTTCTATGGCGCTATCGGCTTAACCTTGGCCGCGGCGGCTTGCTCGGCGCGTTCACGGGAATATTGCCTGGCGCAGGCTCTGACATCGCCGCCTGGATTTCCTACGGCGTCTCGAAAGAGTTTTCAGCGGAGCAGCGCAAATACGGCTCGGGACATCCGGAAGGGCTGGTCGACGCCGGGGCCTCCAATAATGCCGGCGTCGCCGGCGCATGGGCGCCCGCGCTCGTGTTCGGCGTTCCTGGCGATTCGATCACTGCGATCGTGATTGGCGTGTTTTATATGAAGGGGATGAACCCGGGGCCGACTGTGTTTCAACAAACGCCGGAGCTGATCAATGCAGTGTTCATCAGCTTCTTTGTGGCGAACCTGATGCTATTGCCGTTGGGCTATGTCGCCATTCGCCTCTCACGCCGATTGCTGAGCGCGCCGCCGCATACGGTGATGCCGATCGTATTGGTTTTCTGCGTTGTAGGCGCGTTTGCGATTAACAACTCGATGTTCGGCGTCATTGTGATGCTGGTGATGGGGCTTATCGCCTATGTGATGGAGGAAAACGGGTTTCCGGTCGCGCCCACAATTCTTGGCGTCGTCCTGGGAGATCTGTTGGAGGAAAGCTTCCTCGCCTCGATGATTAAGTCCGACGGTGATTTCTCGGGCTTTTTCAGCCGCCCAATTGCCGCCGCCCTCGGCGCCTTGACGCTTTTGGTCTGGCTGTCGCCCCTGTTGCGCCTTTGGTTCCGTCGACGCTCAACTTGACGGCGCGTCGCCATCCATCGCCGCCGCGGGCGGAAAAGAAAGAGCGCCCGGCGGGGCCGAACGCTCTTCAATTTCAACAAAGCCGCGATTGAGGCTGGGTCGCTTAGTTTTTATCCTTGTCGACCAGTGCGTTGGACTTGATCCAAGGCATCATGCCGCGCAGCTTCGCGCCGACTTCTTCAATGTCGTGCGCGTCATTATTGCGGCGGATGGCTTTAAAGCTCGGCTGGCCGGCTTTGCACTCCAGCATCCAATCCCGGACAAAACGACCCGACTGGATGTCGTCGAGAACCTTCTTCATACGGGCTTTGGTTTCATCGTACGGCAGGATCTGCGGACCGGCGATATATTCGCCAAACTCAGCCGTGTTCGAGATCGAGTAGTTCATGTTGGCGATGCCGCCCTCATAAATGAGGTCAACGATCAGCTTCACCTCATGCAAGCACTCGAAGTAAGCCATTTCCTTGGCGTAGCCGGCTTCAACCAGCGTTTCGTAGCCGAGGCGGATCAGTTCAACCAGGCCGCCGCACAGAACGGCTTGTTCGCCGAAGAGGTCGGTCTCACACTCTTCTTTGAAGTTGGTCTCGATGACGCCCGAGCGGCCGCCGCCAACGCCGGAGCAATACGCCAGGCCGAGCTCAAGCGCTTTGCCGGTCGCGTTCTGATGCACGGCGACAAGGCAAGGCACGCCGCCGCCCTTCAGAAACTCGCCGCGGACGGTGTGGCCCGGGCCCTTCGGCGCCATCATGATGACGTCGACAGTGCTTTTGGGCTCGATCAGGCCGAAATGAACGTTCAGCCCGTGCGCAAAGGCGATTGCCGCGCCGTCTTTGATGTTCGGGGCGATGTGCTCCGCGTAAACATCGGCCTGCAGCTCATCAGGGATGCACATCATGATCAGGTCGGCCCAAGCGGCGGCGTCTGCGACCGATTTTACGGCGATCTTTTCGGCTTCCGCTTTTTTCGCCGAGGCCGAACCCGGCCGCAGCGCGACGCAGAGTTCCTTAACGCCGCTATCGCGAAGGTTCAGCGCATGCGCGTGGCCCTGGCTGCCATAGCCGACGATCGCGACTTTGGCGTCCTTGATGAGATTGATGTCGCAGTCACGATCGTAATAAACGCGCATATGCTCGGTCTCCCTTATTCCGCCCCATGTCTTTCTCGTCTGGAAAGCGGTCACTTCGCGACGAGCCACGTCGCTTTGCGCGTCGTATGACGCCGCGGCGGCTCGATTATTGGAAATTGCGCGAAGGATTGTTCGCGCGTCTGTCGCCCATAAGACGCAGACGCGCGCGGTTCAAGCGAAATAGCGGTTCGGCGTCAGTTCAGCGGGCGGAGACTTCGATTGTCGCCCCGTCGTCCGAGAAGCTGATTGTGCCGGCGCCGCCGAACTCGCCAGGAGTTTTGAGGCTCTCAAGATCCAGGAATCCGGTGATCACATCGCCCTGCTTGCGGCCTTCGGGCCAGAACACGCCGATGGCCTGGCTGCCGCCTTTCTTGAGGTTGAACACGCCCTCAAACACGCCGCGCCCCTCAACCTGGATGACGAAATAGCCGACGCGGGGGGCCTTCAGCAGGCCTTCGGGCGTCAATGGGGCGATTGCGCCAAGATTGAGGAAGGGGCCGACCCCCATCACGCCCACAACGCCCTTGCCGTCGATCAGCCGCCAGGACGACACATCGGCGCGGACGCCGACGATCGGGCCTGTCGGCTTGGGCTCGGTTTTAGCAGGCGTCTCGGCGAGAGCAGCGTCGAGACTTGCCGTCGCCAAGGCGCAAATCATCACGGGCGCCGCCAGCAAGGCGCGCAGCGAAGCTGTCGAAGGCGCGAATCGCAACCTCGGACGAGCTTGATGTCGACCTTCGAATCTCATGGGCGCTGCATGGCCTATCGTTGTCGCGCGAGCAAGCGCCAAAGCCGCGCGAGATGTCTTTCGTCGCGCGAGTGAGCATGCTAGACGGCGCCCGGTTTGGGCTGACCGCCTGCGCGGTCGGCTCTTTTGGCGCGCGAAGGCGCCGCAACGATAAGGAATGACCCAATGGCCGTCGAACGCACGCTCTCGATCATCAAGCCGGACGCCTGCGAAGGCAACCACACCGGCGCCATCAACGCGATGTTCGAAAAAGCGGGCCTGCGCATTGTCGCTCAGAAGCGCCTGCATCTGACGAAAGCGCAAGCCGGCAAGTTCTACGAAGTGCATAGTGAGCGCGGCTTCTATGACGAGCTCTGCGAATTCATGTCGCGTTCGCCGGTCGTCGTGCAGGTCCTCGAGGGCGAAAGCGCTGTCGCCAAAAACCGCGACGTGATGGGCGCGACCAACCCTGAAGAGGCCGCCGAGGGCACCATCCGCAAAACCTTCGCGAAGTCGATCGGCGAAAACTCGGTCCACGGCTCGGACAGCGCGGAAAATGCGGCGATTGAGATCGCGTATTTCTTCGCGGGCTACGAGATCGTCGGCTAACCCAGCCGACGCGGCAAGCAGGTTTGATCGAGCGCAAGGACGCAACGTCAGCGATCGGTAAAGAATCTCGTCGTCGGCGCTTATGATCGCTGCGTCGACGACGAACGGAGAGCCGAGCTTGACCGCCGCTGGGAAATTTGAGGCTGCGCCCGCGGCTGCGGCCCAAGATGAGATTATTGAATTTCTCGCCGATCCCGCGACGCATGGCGGCGCGCCGGTCGAGCATATTGAAACGCACGGCGCGCATGTGTTTCTCGCCGGCGACGACGCCTATAAGTTGAAGAAGGCCGTCCGCCTGCCATTTCTCGACTATTCCACCGTCGCCCGGCGCGAGGAGGCTTGTCGCGCCGAATTGGCCGTAAACACAAACTCTTCCGATATCTATCGGGGCGTTCGGCCCATCATACGTCAGGCTGATGGCGGGCTCGCGCTGGCCGATGACGCCAGCGCCGTCCGCGCGTCCGATTGGGTGGTGTGGATGCGCCGGTTTGATCGGGAGGCGGGGTTGGATCGCATGGTTGACGCCGGCGAGGTCGATCTCCCCCTGATTCACGAGCTGGCCGACGTGATCGCCGCCATGCATGCGGATGCGCCGCGCCGGAGCGACTTTGGCGGGGTCGCCGACATGGCGCAGGTGATCGTCGATATGCAGGGCGCTGTCGCGCAGATCGCGCCGGAGGCCGCGGCGGACTGGGCGATGCAGGCGTCGGCGCGTCTGCGCGCCAACGCCACGTTGGTTGAGCAGCGCCGCAGCGACGGCTTTGTGCGGCGTTTGCACGGCGACTTGCATCTTGGCAATATTGTTGCGCTGCAAACGGACGAGGGGCTGCGGCCGACGCCGTTTGACGCGATTGAGTTCAGTGAGCGGATCGCCACGGTGGATACGCTCTATTGCCTCGCTTTCTCGGCATATGATTTGGCGATCCGCGGCCGCTACGACCTCGCAAACGGGCTTGTGAGCCGTTATTTGGCGATGACGGGCGACTATGAGGGGCTTGCGCTCTGGCCGTTGTTTCTGTCGTTGCGCGCGGCGGTGCGGGCGATGGCGGCCGCCTATTCGGGGGATGAGGAGGAGGCGCTGTTGCGTTTCGCGCTCGCCTCTCGGTTCCTTGCGCCGACGCCGCCGCGGCTGATCGCGTTTGGCGGCCTTTCGGGCAGTGGGAAAACAACGATTGCCCGCGCTGTCGCGCCGGATCCGCGTTTTGGCGGCGTCGGCGCGATTCATCTATCCTCCGACGAATTTCGCAAACGAATGTTCGGCGCTGCGCCGGAAGAAAAACTGCCTGAAAAGGCGTACGCCCCGGCGGTTTCCGCTCGTGTTCATCATCGGCTGTTCGCGGCGGCCGAACAGGCGCTGGCCGCCGGCGCCAGCGTTGTTGTTGACGCTACATTTACCGATGTGCGCGCCCGGACGATGCTCGATGAAACGGCGCAGGACGCGAAGGCCAGGTTGGACGCATTTTGGCTGTCGGCGCCCGTTATGGTGCGCACGGCGCGCATTGAGCAGCGATGTGGCGATGCGTCGGATATCTCGCCAGCACTGGCGGCGCGGCAAAAGGCCCCGTTTCCATTGCTCGGATGGCGGATCGTCGCGACGCAGTGGGGCGGAGACGCAGCGCTGCATGAGGTGCGCTGCGCGCTTGAGGAAGGTTTCGTAACGGGCGAGAGCGAAGGAGCCTGAGGATGACGATGAAGACGATTATGGTGTCCGTGGACGGCTCGGACGAGTCGCTGAAGCGTATTGAGGTCGGGCGCATGCTGGCGGAGCGTTGGGACGGCAAGCTTGTCGCCGTAGCGTTCGCGCTGGCGGAAATCCCGATGGTCTTCGCCGACGCCTTTAGCGCGTCGATGTTCGATGCGGCCTCCGTTGCGGCGCGTGATCAGGCGGAAGACGCCAAAGCCGCGGCGGAGAAGGCCTTGGTCGGCGCCCGGTGCGATGTCGAGGTCCGGCTTGCAAGCGGCGTAAGCCCCGCCGCGGTCGATCTGGCGGCGCAGGAGTCGCTTTACGCAGATCTCTGCATTCTGCCGACCCCGTCCGCAGTCGCTAAAGACGATACGTCCGCCGCCGCGTTGCTGGAGGGCGCGTTGTTTGCCGGCGCGGCGCCGGTGTTGGCGGTTCCGGGCGGCGCCTATCAGCCTGCTGATATTGGCAAACGCATCGCGGTTGCTTGGGACGCGCGGCGCGAAGCGGCGCGCGCGGCGCGCGCCGCGGCTCCGTTTTTGACAGAAGCCGAGGCTGTCGACGCGCTTACAGTGGTCCATTTCTGGGGATCTGAGCCCTACGGACCGATTCCGGGGCTCGCTTTCTCCGAATGGTTGTCGCGCCATGGTGTGAATGTGGAGCTGCGCGAACTCGCCGACGCCGATGTGGCGGGCGCAATTCTGGAAGAAACCAAACTGCGGGAGCGGGACCTGTTGGTGATGGGGGCCTATGGCCATTCACGGCTGCGCCAAGCGCTGATGGGCGGCGTCACCGACAAGATCTTGAAAGAAACGGCAATTCCGCTGCTGCTCGGCCATTAGAGCGATTTGGAGCTAGATGGACCGATCTAACGGCTCGCAAATCGCGACTAAACAGAGGCTGAGAGTTTGTCTTGACGTGCGAGTTCGCGCCTTTGGGGGCGCGGACCCGTAAATCCGGCTGCGGCGGCCTGCGACAATGTCAGAACAGCCCCGCCAAACGGTCCAGCGCGGTGTTGTCCGTATAGTCTGGCCGCATCGGGGTGACGGTGATGAAGCCTTTTGCGCACATCGCCGCATCGTCCTCAGGCGCCGTCGAGGCGTTGTCCCGGCTATGGGTGAGCCAGAAATAGGGCCGCCCGCTTGGGGACGTGCGCGAAACCGGCGCGAACTTGCCAACACGGCGACGGCCTTGGCGGGCAAGCACCGGGCCTTGGGCCTCGGCGGCGCGAACTGGCGGGAAATTCACGTTAAAGAACAGATCTGGCGTCCAGTCGGCGGTCAACAGCTTCCGGACCGTCGCGGCGCCGTGGGCGCGCGCCGCCTCAAACATCGCTTCGGGGTCGCTGGCCAGGGGCGGCGCAAAATACTGGCTCAGGCCAATCGCCTTGCGGCCGAGCAAAGCGCCTTCCAGCGCCGCGCCGAGCGTTCCAGAATACACCGCGTCTTCCGCCAGGTTATGACCGCGATTGACGCCGGAGAGCACCAGATCAGGCGGCGTGTCCTTCAAGATCTCGAGCAAGCCGACGATGACGCAATCCGCGGGGGTGCCGGCGCAAGCATATTTGCGCGGTCCCAGCTGCTCCATCTTAATCGCCGAGGTGTAGCTGATCGCGTGGCTGACGCCTGATTGCTCAAAGGCCGGCGCAACCGTCCAGACCTCGCCGTCGGGGCCGGCGACTTCTTCGGCGATCGCCTGCGCCACGGCGAGACCCGGCGCGGAGACGCCGTCATCATTCGTAACCAGAATTCTCATACGGTGCTTCTTTCCTCACGCGTTGCGTCGCCGCGTCTTGTCCGACATTCCGCCGGTCAGGTCGAGCCTTAGAGAATCGGCGGGTCGTCCAGGCTTTTCAGTTTGCGGGACTGGGCGATCGCGTCGGCGCGACTGAAGAGGTGGCGGACTGTCTCGATTCCGATACGGATGTGATTGCGCGTCGCCGTCAAATAGAATTCATCCGCTTGTGCGCGCATTTTCGGCTCCCCCATCAAGGGCTTATCCGAAACACATAGCAGCGCGCCATAGGGAACGCGATAGCGCAGGCCCGCCGCGGCGATGGTCGCGGACTCCATGTCAACGGCGATGGCTCGCGATCGTTCAAACCGATCCATTACTTTGTCATGGGCGTTCAGCTCCCAGTTCCGGTCGTCGGTCGTCACAACAGTGCCGGTGCGGACCCGCGCCCGGATCTCGCGTCGCCAGGCTTTGTAGGCCGCGCGGATCGCGTCCGCTTTCTCCTGCTCGATAATCGGCGCGCCAGCTGTTGCATCGCGCGCGGTCAGGCCAGTCAGTTGCAGCAATTCAAGATGCGGCAGCTGATCCCGCGCCGCTTGCCCCTGTTGATCAAAGGCGAGGCGGGTCGGGTCCGGCAGCGATACGCCAAGTGCTTGTAAAAAAGCCAGAACCTGCTCTTTGAAGTTTTGGTAGGCGATAAAGCGTTGATCGCCTTTCTCCGGATCAGCGTCTTCTTCAAGCAGCACTTCCTCGATCGCGCGCATCAGGCATTCCTGGACTTCAACAATCTGAGGCGCGGGGATTTCCGACGGCAGCTCGCCATCCAGCACATGGTCGTCGCGCAGATAGGCTTGGGCGAGCACGAACTGACCGATTTCTTGCGTCCGGCGGAGGCCGCCGCAATGGCCGAGCATCAGCCAGGCGCGCGGCGCCAGCACCGCCAGCAGGTCTGTCATCGTTTTGGCGTTGCTGGGGCCGACGCCGATATTCACGATGGATATGCCGGGCTCATTTTCCGACGTGGGGATGTAATGGATCGCCGGCATCTGCTTCGGCGCGAAGGTGGTCGCTTTCAGGATGTCGAGCCCGCCATTGGATGATTGCAGCTCAGGCGGCAAATCAGCTGTGAGCGTCACCCCAAGAGACGAACTGCGCGGCAATCCGACGCGTTCGCGATCGATTGGGGCGACAAGCTTGCCCAGGCCATGGGCGACTTTGCTTTGAAACAGCTCCTGAATGAAGGTTTGGACATAAAAGCCGTAGTTGGTGAAGAAGATGTAGGGCTGGAAATCGTCCGGTCGGGCGCCCGTATAGTGCTCGATGCGCGCCAGCGCATAGTCGACGCGCTTGGCGCTGAAGGGCGTCAACGGCTTCACGATTTTTCGCGCAGTGGGGCGAGAGGCGTCGGCGTTTGGCGCGCGGCTGTCGGCGCTGTCGTCATGTTGGACCGTTTCGCGCCAAAGCTGTTGAAAATCGCGGTCGAGTTGGCCGATCTCGGATTGGACAGCGCTTGGCAGCAGTCGAAAGCGCGCCGGATCGATTTGCGCTGTGCGGTAGTCCCCATCCACAAATCGGTCGTCGATGTCGACCAGATCCGGGAACACGAAGACGTATTTGAGGTCGCTCCGACATTGCCGCAGCACGCGGGTGCGATAGCGCGCGCGCCATTTGGCGGCGCTTTCCGCGGTTACGGCGTCGCCGAGCAGCGCGCCGGTTCTCTCGGCGGTTTTGAAGGCCGCGTCTTCCAGCGAACTCGCATCATAGGCTCGGGCCAAGGCGCCGCTCACCTCGGCGTCGGTTACAGCGTAAAATAGCGGAATATGATTGAGGGATCGGCCGACAAAAACGCGGGGATCTTCGAAATGCGCCCGACTTGGATCGCCCGCAGCGGCGCGGCGGAGCAGGCGGGCGAGGCCGGCCACCAGGCGCGGGCGAAAAAGATGCGGTCGGGTGACGTCAATGCCGAAATAGGAGCTGAGCCGGACGTCTTTCGAGGGGTCGAACAGGTCGGCGCCGTCCATGAAGCGCGGTTTGAGCGCGATCAACGGGTAGGTCGCCGCCCTCAGCGCGCCAATCTGGCCGGGTTTCAGCATCGGCGGGCGCGTTGCGCGACGAGCGTCGGCTTCGGCTCGGCGGGGCGCGTCGAAGCCAAAGCTGGCGCTGACGGGCGCGGCGTCATCTTCAGGCGGGCAGTCGAATAAATCGCGTGCGGTGGCCTGCAGATCCGCGGGGCGCGCCAGCGGCTTGTCCAGCGCGAGACGCAGGCTCTCGGCGGCGTCGGACCTGTTTTCCCGTTCCTGCAAGGCTTGGGTCGCGCTCCACATCCAGGTTTCGGCGTATGCGTCAACCGCAAGCCGAATGGACGCCCGCGCCGTCTCATAGATCCGCTCCGCCTCGGCGACGGCGTCGGCGGCGACCGCGCGCTCGGCGAGATCATTTTCCTGCGATGCGCCGACAGCATTTTCGCTTTCGACTGTGAAGGACCGCAGCGCTTCGCCGCGGAAAAGGCCTGAGAAATAGCGTTCTGACGCCGCCATGCCGGTCTCCCTGACGCCTGGGGGTGTGTGATGGCGCGCTCGCCGCTCGGGCTGAGGCGGGCGCGCGTTTTTCATGCCGGCGCGACGGCGCCGCTGCTGCGCTAGAGCTTGTTGATGGTTCCGTGAAACATCAACAAGCTCCAAGTCTCGGTCTGGTCGCGATGTGCGAGCCGTTAGATGGGGCCATCTAACTTCAAATCGCTTTTAGGCGACCAAAGTACCGTCGGCGCTGACTTTTTCCGCTCCGCCCATGCGCGGGCGCAGCGCCTGCGGGATCAGAATTGAACCGTCCGCCTGTTGGTAATTCTCGATCACTGCGATCAAGGCCCGACCTACGGCGAGGCCCGAGCCGTTCAGAGTATGCACGAAGCGCGTTTTCTTTTCGCCTTCCTTGCGGCAGCGGGCGTTCATCCGCCGGGCCTGGAAATCGCCACAGACGGAGCAGGAGCTGATTTCGCGATAGGCGTCCTGGCCGGGCAGCCAGACTTCGAGGTCATGAGTCATTCGCGCGCCGAACCCCATATCGCCAACGCACAGCGTCATCCGGCGGTAGGGAAGCTCAAGCGCCTCCAGCACGCTCTCAGCGCAGCGCGTCATCCGCTCCAACTCATCCATGGATGTGTCTGGGCTGGCGACCGAGACCATCTCGACTTTTTCAAACTGATGTTGGCGCAGGATGCCGGCCGTGTCGCGCCCTGCGGATCCCGCCTCGGAACGGAAACATGAGGTCCAGGCGCAGTATCGCCGCGGCAGGGTGGCTTCATCGATAATGTCGCCCGCGACGATATTGGTGAGAGGCACTTCGGCGGTTGGAATCAGCCAGTGATCGCCGGCCTTGAACAGGTCGTCGGTGAATTTCGGCAGCTGCCCGGTGCCATAGAGCGCATTGTCGCGGACCAGCGCCGGCGCCCAGATTTCGGTCAAACCGTTGGTCTCGGTCTGATGATCGATCATGAAACCGCCGATCGCCCGATGCAGGCGCGCCATCGGGCCGCTGAGCAGCATAAAGCGGGAGCCGGAGATCTTCGCCGCGGTCGCCATATCCATCAGGCCCATCGCTTCGGCGATTTCGAAATGCTGCTTGGGCTCAAAATCGAGCTTTTTCGGCTCGCCCCATTTTTTGGCCTCGACGTTATCCGCTTCGTCGGCGCCGTCCGGCGTTTCAGGCAAGGGGAGGTTCGGCAGCTCCATCAGCCGACCCTGCAGCTTTTCGTCCCAGCCCTTCGCATCCGCCTCCAGCTGTGTAATCTCGTCCTTTTTCTCCGCGACGAGGGCGCGGAGCCGTTCGAACTCCGCCTCATCGCCGGACGCTTTAGCCTTGCCAACCTGCTTGGACGCCGCGTTGCGTTCGGCCAACGCGGCTTCGGATGCTGTGATGCAGGCGCGCCGCTTCTCGTCGATCTCGAGCAGTTCGGCTGCGACGGGCGACAAGCCTCGGCGGGCGAGGGCGGCGTCAAAAGCGGCGGGATCGTCGCGAAGTGCTTTGATGTCGTGCATGTCGGACCATGTTGCTGCGCGCTGCCGCGCGTCTCTAAGAACCTGCGCCGCCGTCAGCCCCTGAGCGCGCAACGCCGCAGTGAGCGCGCAATGCGCACGGCCGCGCATCGAAAATGCCGAAGCGACGCATATATGCGTCGCGACGCAGTACTATGCGCGCGTCCGGCCGTCCACTCGGTCGTCCACTGCGGCGGCAATCCCCCGCGCGGGGCCTTGCCGGGGGCGCCGGAGGTCCGTAAGAGGGCTTCAACAGCGCCGGGCGTCCATTTGAGGCGCGCCGCATGGCGGTTGTGCGCGCACCATACGGTTCGGCGCCGCGTCGAGCGATTAATCGCTCGGGGGCGGCGCCGTTTTGTAATGCGCTGCATGCTATGGGCGGGCGGCGGAGTTGAGAATGACGAAAGTAACCGGCGTCTACGCCGATGGAGGGTTCTTAAATGCAAGGTTTGGCGCAGCTTCTGCCATTTGTCGCGATTTTTGCGATCATGTACTTCCTGATCATCCGCCCGCAGCAGAAGCGGATGAAGCAGCATCGGGAAATGATCGAAAACCTGCGTCGGGGCGACGAAGTCGTCACACAGGGCGGTCTTTTCGCTAAAATCACCAAGGTGAAAGAGGGCGAAGTCGAGGTCGAAGCTGAGATCGCGGAAGGTGTTAAAGTGCGCCTCGTCAAAGGCACGATCGCGGAAGTCGTCTCGAAAACCGAGCCGGCTGCGGCGAAATCGTAACTTCATCCAAGACACGTGTTAACCCGCTGGTCGACGCTGTTTAAGGCCTGTCGACCGGCGCCCGCCACGAGACGGAGCCCGTTATGCTGTATTTCGAGCCCTGGAAGAAGGCTCTGATCGCGATTATTTGCTTTGCCGGCCTTATCGCGACGATCCCTAACTTCTTTTATACGACGGCGCGAGACGCGGGCGATGCGCGTCGCGAAATTGCGCGGGCTGAACGCGATGGCAGGACGCCGCGACCCGAGGCCGTCAAGGTTTCCCAGACATGGCCTTCCTGGATGCCGTCGTCTGTTGTGAAGCTGGGCCTCGATCTGTTGGGCGGCTCGCACTTTCTGCTCGAGCTGAAGACTGAGCAAATTATCGAGCGGCGCATTCAGATCGTAAAAGACGGGCTGGGCGACGCGCTGCGCGCCAAGGAAGTTCGGCGCTATCGAACCAAAACCTCCGCCGATGGCCTCTCGACCGAAGTGATGATCCCGAAGCCCGAAGATGTTGAACGCGCCGGCGAAGCGCTGCGCGGGTTGGCTCAGCCGATCTCTACAGGCGTTTTCGGGGCGACAGCGCCAGATTTGCAGGTGGAGCTGTTGCCGGATGGAAAGACATATCGGCTGACTTTCACTTCAGAAGCAATCGGGGCGATGGGGATCAGCTCGGTTGACGCAGCAATCGAGGTTCTGCGCTACCGGGTTGACCCGGATGGCACCACTGAGCCGACGATCGTGCGCCAGGGCGAGAAGCGAATTCTTCTGCAATTGCCAGGAAAGCAGCTCAGCGACGATGAGCTGGCTGCGCTGTTGGTTGAGGCTAAGCTTGAGTTCCACATGGTCGCCGAGGGGCGACCGGGCGTGTCGCCGAGCCGTGTCAAGACCGTTCCTTATGACGCCAAGCTAAATCCGGAGTTGTCGGGCCAGACGCTCAGTATTTTTAAGAAAGTTGAGATCACCGGCTCGAACCTTGTTGAGGCGACCCAGACTTTCGATTCCCGCAGCGGCGAGATCGGCGTTTCGATCCGGTTCGATACTGAGGGCGGCCGCGCCTTTCGCCGACTGTCCGCCCAGGTCGGCCAGCGCTTCGCGATGGTTTTGGACGGCAAAGTCCTGTCAGCGCCGGTTTTCATCACCCAGATTAATGACGGCCGGGCGTTTATCTCCGGCTCCTTCACGGTGGAAAGCGCGAAACGGCTCGCGATCAACTTGAGCTCGGGCAGCTTGCCGGCGGCGGTGTCAGTCGTTGAAAAATCAGTGGTCGGGCCGGAGATCGGCAAGGACTCGATCAGCGCCGGCAGCACCGCGGCGATCATCGGCTTCGCTGGCGTTATGATTTACATGTTCCTCTCTTATGGCTGGTTCGGCGCGATGGCGAACCTGGCGCTGCTGTTGAATGTGATGTTGATCTTCGGCGCGTTGTCCTTCTTAGGCGCGACGCTAACACTGCCCGGCATTGCTGGCGTGGTGCTGACCATCGGTATGGCGGTTGACGCGAACGTGCTGGTGTTCGAACGGATACGCGAAGAGCTCGCCGCGGGGCGCAAGCCCGCAAGCGCGATCGAAACGGGCTATTCGCGCGCATTCTCCGCGATCATCGATGCGAACATCACCACTTTGATTGCCGCGGCGTTGCTGTTCCTATTCGGCTCCGGCCCGATCCGTGGTTTTGCCGTGACGCTTGGCATCGGCATCGTCACCTCGGTGTTCACGGCGGTGATGCTAACGCGGTTTTTCGTTGCGAGCTGGTTTGGCTGGCGCCGGCCGAAGACGATCGAACTCTAAGGCGGAGAGATAGAAATGATTTTGCGTATGATCAAAATCACGCCGAAAGGGTCGAACATCGACTTTATCGGCAAGCAAAAGATCGCCCTCATCGGATCCTGCGCCGCGTTGGTCATCTCGATTATCGCCGTGCTCGCGATTGGGTTGAACTTCGGCATCGACTTTCGCGGCGGCTCCGTCGTCGAGGTGCGGTTGAAGGAGGCTGCGGATATCGGCGCGGTGCGTGATGTCGTATCCCGTCTTGGCCTTGGCGACACGGCGGTGCAGTCGAAGGAAAATCCAACTGACGTGATCATTCGCGTGGAGGCCCAAGGCGTTCAGGAGGATGAGGTCGGCGATAAAAAGCGCAGCGCGACTGAAATCGTTGGCGAGGCTCTAAAGAAAGCATATCCGGGTGCGGTGATCCTACAGGAACAGGTGATCGGACCGAAAGTATCCGGAGAGCTGGTGACTGCAGGGATTACGGCCGTGATTTCCGCTGTTTTGATGGTGCTCGGCTATATCTGGCTTCGATTTGAGTGGCAGTTCTCGATCGGCGCGGTTGCGGCGCTTACGCACGACGTGATCTTGACGATCGGCGTGTTCTCGATCCTGCAGCTGGACTTCAACCTGGCGATTGTCGCGGCGATTTTGACGATCGTGGGCTACTCGCTCAACGATACTGTGGTTGTCTTCGATCGGGTGCGCGAAAATCTGCGGCGCTATAAGTCTTCGCCTGTTGCGGAGGTGCTGAACCGGTCGATCAACGAAACATTGTCCCGGACGGTCATGACCTCGGTGACGACCTTGATCGCGCTGTTTGCGTTGTTCATTCTCGGCGGCGAGGTCTTGCGCGGATTTACGTTTGCGATGATTTGGGGGGTGGTCGTCGGCACCTACTCGTCGGTCTTTATCGCCTCGCCGATCCTGAATTATTTGGGCGTTTCACGCAGCGATATCGAAGAGTCGAAGGACAAGACCGTCGCGCGCGGTCCTGAAAGCGTGGCGCTGAACCCAGATGGTACGCCAATGTAGCGCCGTTTCCTTGGCGCGGTTGAGGCGATTGAAGGTGGAGCGTACGCCATGAAGATGATCGAGCTTTCCTTTGAAGGCGCTCAGCCGCCCATTGACGGATATGCGCCTGGCGGCTTTCGCGTCGCCGGGCAGTTTATTGAAGGTGCGGTTCTGTTGAGCGCTCGCGGCGTTCAACATTGGTCGGCGGGGCCCGCGCCCGCGGGGTTGGACATGGCGGCGGCGGAAGCGGTGATCAGCGCCGTCGGCGATGTCGATGTCTTGCTGCTGGGAACTGGCGCGGAAATCGCGCCGCTCCCGTCGGGTTTTCGAGAGGCGTTGACGAAGTCCGGTCTGCGATTCGACGTGATGGGCGCGCCAGCCGCGTGCCGCACCTACAATGTGTTGCTGACCGAAGACCGCCGGATTGCCGCGGCGCTGCTGCCCTTGCCCGCCGCGTCAGGCGCCTAAACCCAGTTCTTGCTCAATTTTGTCAGGAAATTTCGGGCGCGATGATCTGTTCGCGTCAGGGGCGACTGGACAACCGGTCTTTGCTATTCCATCTCTTCGCGCGAACCATGCGCCGTGATCTGCGGCCCTGACCCGAGGAGAGCTGATATGTCCTTCACCCTTCCTGATCTTCCATACGCTCACGACGCGCTGGCTGGCGCGGGCATGTCGCGCGAAACCCTCGAATATCACCATGATCTGCACCACAAAGCCTATGTCGACAAAGGCAATGAGCTGATTGCAGGCACCGCTTGGGCGGGCGCTGGCAATGATCGGCTTGAGGAAGTCATCAAAGCAACCTATGGCGTGGATGAGCATGCCGGCCTGTTCAACCAGGTTTCGCAGCACTGGAACCACATTCAGTTCTGGGAAATGATGAGCCCAAGCTCGGGCGCCATGCCGTCGGAACTCGAAAGCCGCATCACGGACGCGTTTGGCTCGGTCGACGCATTCAAAAAAGAGTTCGCGGCTGCTGGCGCCGGTCAGTTCGGGTCGGGCTGGGCTTGGTTGGTTGTTGACGGCGGACAGCTCAAAGTCACCAAGACCCCAAATGGCGTGAACCCCGTTTGCTTTGGTCAGACCGCGCTGCTGGGCTGCGATGTGTGGGAGCATTCCTACTACATCGATTACCGCAACAAGCGCCCTGTATACCTGGAAAATTTCCTGACCAAGCTGGTCAACTGGGAGAACGTAGCCGAGCGTCTCGCTAACGCCGGCTAAGCGGATCGGACGCAACGCGGAGTTGCGTCGCCCGCTATCCGAGATCGGCGCAGTTTGGCTGGGTCAAATTGGCTGGGGCGATGCAATGCTCACTGGAGTGGCGCTGAGAATGCGCCGCTCCTCCAACACCCAGAAGCAGGCCTGGATCCAACGGAGCTCCGCTGGTCCCCAGAACGCCGCGCAAAGTTGGGGCATATCGAATACGCGCGCCCAACTGTGTTTGATTTCACGCTGTAGGCCCGCGTCATCGCGTGCGAGTTGGCCGCGCTTCTCGAAAGCATCATTCTCGGCTCCATTTCGCGCCAAAAATGTCCCGTTCAACACGCAGTGCCATGCTTCGAAGTCCGAGAGCAGAAGCGCGTTTTCTGGAATGTCCGCCTGAATAACCACATGCTCGCCGGGCGCGTAGCCGCAGCTGAGCTCATCGGCGGAAAGCGAACGTGCTTGCGCGCCGCATTTAGCCCAGCCCCAAAGCGGTTGCGCTCCCGCATTTGCGGGCGGTCCGATACGTTCGAGCATCTGCGCGCGCATCCAGTCATAGGCGGCGCGAAAGTCCGCTGTCTGATGCTCGCGCCGGGCGATCAGGCGCGCATTGCGGCGCAGCTCTCGCCAAGCCGCTGCGCTTTGGACCGTCCAGATTTTCATGCCTGAGCGCATCGCGCGTCACGAAGGCGAAAGCACGGCGACGACGCTATTTTTCTTTGGGGGCGTCGCCTGACGGCACGGGGGCCAAGCCGCCTTTTTCATAGAGAAATGTCAGCAGGTCGGCCATGTCCGCGGCTTTGACGCCCGGGTAGTTCATCTTCGTGCCCGGCATATATTTGCGCGGCGCGGCCAGATAGGCGGAGAGCGTTTCAACCCGCCAGATCACGCCGCTTTTGCGGCTGGCGCTGGAGTATGGATAGCTTTTGCCGAGGCCGGCCTGACGGCCAAAAAGCCCCAGCAGATGCGGGCCGGTGCGATGTTGCGGCTCATCGATGCGATGGCAGGACATGCAGGGGCGGAACAGCGCCGCGCCGCGGACAGCGTCGCCGCTGAGCGCCGCGACTTCAGCGGCGTGGTCGATGTTGAAGGCCTCTTTGGGCAGTTTCGGCGGGCCGGTCGGCTTATCATCGCCGCAGCCGGCCAACCCCAGGCTGAGAATGATCGGCGCGACGAGCGCGACGCGAAGCGGGCGAGCTGACATCAAGGATCCTCCGCGGCTAACAGCTGGCCCGCAAGTTGAGCCGCAGAGGGGGCAAATCAACCGGGCATAGTCGCCGATAGCGCGCGGCGAATCCGCGCGATCGCCTCGTCCGGGCTTTTGGCGATGGAGAAGGCGGCGGACCCGTCGGCCGGCGCGTCAGCGGGCGGCGCAAAATCCGACCATAGGAAGCCGTTTGCGGCCATGGCGGCGAACATATCGAGCAACGGCTCCCAATAGTCGGCCGGATCGAGCAGGATGATCGGTTTTGCGTGCAGCCCAAGATGGCGCCATGTCGCCGCTTCGATGAACTCATCCAGCGTGCCGACGCCGCCAGGCAGGACAATGGCGGCGTCGGAGTTGGCGAGCATGGTCGCTTTTCGTTGGTGCAAATTCTCGGTCACCACCACATTCGGCAGCCCGCGTTGCGAAAGTTCGCGCTCAAACATGCCTTCAGGGATGACGCCGAGCGTGCGGCCCCCAGCCTTGGCGCAGCTCTCAGATACGGCGCCCATCAATCCCCGGTCGCCGGCGCCGTAAACAAGCCGAAGATCTGCGCCGGCCAGGGCGGCGCCGAGATCTCGCGCGAGGGCCATATAATCGTGCGCAGCAGGCTCGCCGGTTTTTGAACCACAGTAAACGCAGACGGAGAGCGAGCGGGAGGCGGCGCTTGGTGAGGGCGTGTCGGCGTTTGGCGTCATGGGTCTCGCTCTTGCTCTTGCAGGTTGGGGGCGGTCCGCCCGAGTGGCGTTCTTAGCGGTAATAGAGCAGAATTGTGCAGCGCAAGGATAGAGAGGCGCCTTGCGCGCTCGCCAGCCGCGCCGCGTCCGATTATGACGGTGTTCTGCTTGGCTGGTCTGGCGGCCCGCCTCATGATGGGCCATGTAGGTTCTGCGCGGCGCAAATGCTTGTGGAGCATACGCCGCTCGGCGGCGCGGAAGGATATGGGATGAAGAGTCGCGACGGATTATTGGTTCTTATCGTGATCGGTGTGGTCGGCGCGTTGAGCTTCGTCGCCTATCGCTATGGGTTGGACGGAAGCGGCGCGCCGGAGAAGGACGCCGCTGCAGGCCGGATTGCCGTCGAGAAATCGGCGGCGCCGACCTTTCCTTTACCTTCAGCGCCGAAGGACACGGCGCGAGATAAGAAGCTTGCGCCGTCGGATCTGGCGCCGTCGCCAGCGATAAAGGCGGCTCGCGCGCCAGATCCGGCGCCGTCCTCGCCGAAAAAGGCGCCGACAGCGCCCGAGGGCCCCGCGGATGCGGCGCCGGCGGCTGTCGAGACCGCTCCGAAACATACCGGGTCGGACAAGTTGGCGGCGCTGAAGAAGGCCGGCGCAACCGACGCGTCGAAGACGCCGCCGACGCCGCCTTCGGGGCCGTTGAAATCGCCCGCTGGCCTGCCCGCGACGCGTACGGCCGCGACGGACGCCCCAGCATCGAAGCCGCCAGTGCCGCCGACGCGCGCGCCAGCCGCCGGGCCCGCCGAGGGCGTCGCCGCTGCGGTCGAGACTGCGCCGAAAAGCCCGTCACGTCTGAAAGAGGCGCGGGTCCCCTCGGCGCCCACGCTCGCAACGACAAAAGACGATTCGCCGAGCGACGCGGCGCCCGCTGCGATCGAATCGCCCGGGCCGAAGGATGCTGCGACGGATGCTGACGGCGCGGCGAAGGTTGCGTCGGCGGACAAGACGCGAGCTGACAAGACGGCAGTCGACAAGGGCGCCGACAAAAGCGCCAGCGCGCCTCGCATCGCGCCGAGCGCGGCGGTGAAGGCGATCGCCCCGCCCTCGATTTCGAGCGATCCGTCCTTAACCCGTGCGCCGGAAGCCAGCTCGGCGCCCAAAGTCGCGTCCGCGCCGAAAGTCGACTCGCCAGCCGCAGCCCGACCATCTGTAACGAAACCGCCAGCGAGCCCGCGAACTCTCGCCGAGGCGACAGCGCCGAAGGCGGCGGAGCCGCCAAGCGTGGCGAAGGCGGTGGCGAAGAAAACTGAAACTGCGGCGCCTAAACCGCTCAAGTCGCCAGGCGCGGCGCCCTCTGACCCGCCGGCGCTCGATCCCAATGATCCGGCGAGCTATCCGGAGGAGCCAGGCCGCGCCTTTATCACCTTGGGCACCGAACCGCCGAAGGATGTGACGCCGCCGAAAATCAAGCGCCCGGCGCTTGGCGCGCCGCTGCTGGATGGGAAGGAAAACCCCAAGGCTGGGCTGCGTGATGCGGATCCTGGCGATGCGAAGAAGGGCGTCTTGCCAACTCCGGATGATCCCGTCGCCCGCGCAGCGCGGGAGGGAGACAAATCCTTCGAGACGCCCGTGACGCCGGTGCCGCCAAAGCCGGCGAAAAGCTCCAAGGACGATGTCAAGCCGCCCGAATTTGATCTTGTGCGGGTAAAGCCGGACGGGTCAGGCATTATCGCGGGCCGCGCCGAACCCGGAGCGTTGGTCACGGTCCTTGTCGACGGAACGCCATCGGAAGTGGTCGAGGCCGACTCCACCGGGGCGTTCGTCGTCCTGCTTGATCCGCCCAAAACCCCGCCGGTTTCAATCCGCTTTGATCTTGAGGCGAAAACCAAGAAGGGGGTTTCACGCTCAATTGAGCCGCATATCGTCACTTTCTCGGACAAGCCGGGCAAACCGCCGGTTGTGATCAAGCCGACGCCCGAGGGCGTGAAAATCGTCGGGCCGAAGTCGGCCGAAGCGGCGAAAGATGGTCGCGTGTCGATCAAATCAATCGCTTACGGCGCTAAGGGCGAGGTCACCATTGCGGGCAGCGGCAAGCCTGGCGATCTTGCGCGGGTCTATCTCGACAATGGCTTGAAGGCGGAGGCGCGCGTCAGCCCTGACGGGGGGTGGCGCGTTCGATTGTCCCGCAAATTGCCGCCATCGGTCTACACGTTGCGGGTTGACCAAACGTCGGCCGCCGGCATTGTGACCAGCCGCGCGGAGACGCCGTTCGAACGTGCGCCGACCAATCTGGTGCTGCGTAAGGGCACGGTCGTGGTGCAGCCCGGCAATAATTTGTGGAAGATCGCGGATTATGTTTACGGCGAGGGCGCTCGATACACGGTGATTTACGAAGGCAACCGTGATCAGATCCGCGACCCGAATTTGATCTATCCAGGCCAGGTGCTGACGCTGCCGGGCAGTGACCCAAGCATCGCAGTTGAGCCGGCGACGAAAGAAAAGTCAGCGGAAGCCGCGAAGCCGGCCAAGGCGGAGTAACAGCGCCGCGGCGGTTGGTCCGGCGCGGTACATGAGGTCCCTTCGCGGTTGGGACGCGAAAGGGGAAGTGGGGTCATATGGCGCGGGATCGGAGAGGGGCGGCGTTCAGTCCAGGAGCGCGCCCGGATGCGCCGACGCCGGGTTTCGCCGGGGCGTGGGCGATTGTGTGTCGCGTCGCCCCGTATCTGTGGCCGCGCGGCGCACAGTATCGGGACATCCGCATTCGCGTTGTTGGGGCGATGGCGCTGTTGGTCCTGGCGAAGGTTGCGACAGTGTCCACGCCTTTCCTTTTTAAAGCCGCTGTCGACGCGCTGGCGGAGGAGAAGGACGCAACAGCTTGGCTCGCCATCGGTCCGGTGGCGCTGGTCCTGGCCTATGGCGCGATGCGCTTGTGCGGGGTTGGTTTTCAGCAGCTGCGCGACGCCGTGTTCGCAAAGGTCGGTCAGCAGGCGCTGCGGCGGCTGGCGTTGCAAACCTTTCGGCACATTCACGCGATGTCGTTGCGCTATCATCTGGAGCGGCGCACCGGCGCGCTCACCCGCGTGATTGACCGCGGGGTGAAGGCGATCGAGTTCGTGTTGCGTTTTCTGCTGTTCAGCATCGCGCCGTTAATTCTTGAGCTCGGTCTGGTAGCGATCATCCTGTTCATCGCCTTCGATTGGCGCTTCTTCGCCATCGTCCTCGTGACCATCGCCCTCTATGTCGTCTTCACCTTCCGCGTCACGGAATGGCGGGTGCAGATCAGACGTCGGATGAATGAGCAGGATATGGCGGCCAGCCAGAAGGCCGTCGACAGCCTGCTCAACTATGAGACAGTCAAATATTTTGGCGCCGAAGAGCGCGAGGCCGAACGGTACGAGACGTCGATGCGCGGTTATGAGGGCGCGGTGATCAAGAGCCAGGTCTCTCTGGCGCTACTGAATGGCGGGCAGGCGTTCATTGTGACCTGCGGGCTGGCGGCGCTGATGGCGCTGGCGGCGGTCGGAGTCGCGAATGGCTCGTTGACCGTGGGCGATTTTGTGATGGTCAACGCCTATATGATCCAGGTAATGCTGCCGCTCAATTTCCTTGGCACAGTGTATCGAGAGCTGCGGCAGTCCTTCATCGACATGGCGGATATGTTCGAGCTGATCGATCGAACGCCGGAAATCCGCGACAAACCCAACGCGCCGACCCTGTTGATCCGGGACGCCGGGGTGCGATTCGATCGGGTTCAGTTCCATTATGATCCGGAGCGGCCGATTCTTCAGGAAGTCAGTTTTGACTTGGCCGGCGGGCGTCGTCTTGCGCTTGTGGGGGCCAGCGGCGCTGGAAAATCGACCATCGCTCGGCTGCTCTACCGCTTTTACGACGTAAGCGGCGGCGCGATCCTGATTGACGGTCAGGATCTGCGCGAGGTGAGCCAGGGCTCGCTCAGGCGGCAGATCGGCGTGGTGCCGCAGGACACCGTGCTGTTCAATGACACGATCGGTTACAATATCGCCTATGCGCGGCCTGAGGCGGACCGGGACGAGGTGGTCGCGGCGGCCAAGGCGGCTCGGATCCACGAGTTTGTGGAAGCGCTGCCGCAAGGTTATGACACGATGGTCGGCGAACGCGGATTGAAGCTGTCGGGCGGTGAGAAACAACGCGTCGCCATCGCGCGGACGATTCTCAAGAACCCGCCGATCCTGATTTTCGACGAGGCGACGTCGGCTCTGGATACGGCGACGGAGGCGGCGATCCAGGAACGTTTGGCGGAGCTTGGGCGGGATCGCACCGTGATTGCGATCGCCCATCGGCTCTCGACGATCGTCGATGCGGATGAGATCCTGGTGCTGGATGCGGGCCGCGTGGTGGAGCGAGGGGCCCATGCGCAGCTGGTGGCTGCGGGCGGCGCGTACGCCGCGCTTTGGGCGCGCCAATCCAATGATCGGCGAACTGCGGCGGAGTAGGCGCGTCGCCCCACACGAGGTTGCGCTCGCCCTTGTCGTCTCTATCGTGAGGCGAGGAGGGCGGCCAACGCTGAGCAGGAGGTGACGGTGTCTGACGCGAATTCTTTGCAGTTTCCCAGCTGGGCGTCCGTAGCGAAGACGCTGGTCGACGTTGCGATGGGCCGCAAGGCTGCGGATTTGGTGCTGCGCAATTGCCGATGGGTGAATGTGCATTCAGGCGAGATCTTGGCCGGATCCGACATCGCAATCGCCGCAGGTCGGTTTGCCTATGTGGGGCCGGACGGATCCCACACGATCGGGCCGGACACCGATGTGGTGGACGGCGCGGGGCGCTACGCGGCGCCAGGATTATGCGACGCCCATATGCATGTCGAAAGCGGTATGGTGACCGTGACGGAGTTTGTGCGCGCCGTCGCCCCTCATGGCACGACGAGCATGTTTATCGATCCGCATGAGATCGCGAATGTCCTGGGCTTGCCTGGCGTGAAGCTGATGCATGATGAGGCGCTGGCGCAGCCGATCAACGTGTTCGTGCAAGCGCCCAGCTGTGTGCCGTCGGCCCCCGGCCTGGAAAAGGCCGGAGCGGAGCTGGGCCCGGGTGAAATCGCTGAAATGATGGGATGGCCCGGTATTATCGGGCTGGGCGAGGTGATGAACTTCCCGGGCGTCGCCGCCGCTGATCCAAAGATGCTCGGCGAGATCGCGGCGACGATGGCGGCCGGGAAAACTGTCGGCGGACATTATGCATCGCTTGATCTCGGCCGCCCCTTCCATGGCTATGTCGCCGGGGGACCGGCTGATGATCATGAGGGGACGCGCATTGAGGACGCGGTGGCGCGCGTGCGCCAGGGCATGCGCGCCATGCTGCGGCTCGGCTCGGCTTGGTATGACGTCGCGTCGCAGATCCGGGCGGTGACGGAGATGGGGCTGGATCCGCGCAATTTTATCCTGTGCACCGATGATTCGCACTCCGGCACGTTGATCCAGGACGGACATATGGACCGGGTGGTGCGCCACGCCATTGCGCAGGGGCTCGCGCCGGTCACAGCGTTGCAGATGGCGACGCTGAACACGGCTTGCCATTTTGGGTTGGAGCGCGAGCTTGGATCGATCACGCCCGGACGGCGCGCCGATCTGCTGCTGGTTTCAGATCTTCCGACGCTGAAGCTTGACGCGGTGTACGCGCGGGGCCGGCTTGCGGCTGAGAATGGACGATTGACGTTGGACGCGCCGGCCTACAGCTATCCCGACTGGTCGAAGCAAACGATGAAGATGGCGCGGGACCTGGCGGCGTCGGACTTTGATCTGCCGGCTCCTGCGGGGGCTGCGACGGTGCGGGCGCGAGTCATCGGCGTCATTGAGAACCAGGCGCCGACGGAGGCGTTGGAGCGGGAGCTGTCGGTTGAGAACGGCGCAGTGGCGGCGGATTTAGCGCAAGATGTGTGCTACGCCGCGCTGGTTGAGCGGCATCGCGCGACGGGAGACGTCGTCAACGGCTTCGTGCATGGGTTCGGCTATGATAAGCCCTGCGCGCTGGCCTCAACGGTGGCGCATGACAGCCACCATATGATTGTCGTCGGCACGTCCAAGGCGGAGATGGCGCAGGCCGCCAACCGCTTGCGCGAGGTCGGGGGCGGCGCTGTGCTGTTCGCCGCGGGGCGAGAGCGGGCTTTAGTTCCGTTGCCTATCGCGGGGCTGATGTCCGACGCGCGGGCGGAGCAGGTCGCGGCCGAGGCTGAGGCGTTGGGCGCCGCGATGCGCGATTGCGGCTGCAGCCTGAACAACGCGTTTATGCAGCACTCGCTGCTGGCGTTGGTAGTGATCCCAGCGTTGCGGCTGTCGGATCAAGGGCTGGTGGATGTCAACCGCTTCGCCGCGACATCGGTGTTGATCGACGCCTAATCGCGATCGGGTGCGACCATGCGCGCCGAAGCTGCATGGTCGCGCTGTTTATGCGGTGGCGGCCTCGATCGATTGGACGTCAGACACCCCATCTGGCGCCCCGTAAACCGCGCCGACCCAAATCTCTTTAGTGGCCGCCGCCTGGAATAACGCCGCCAAAGTCCCGCCGCGCGACGGCCTGGCCGACATATCGATCCAGCAGCACGTCGCCGAAGCCGACAACCGCTACGATCATAAAGGCGGTGGTGCCAAAGACGCTGACGCCAACAAACAGAATGAAGGCGATGATGGTGACGACCAGCGACCATGTGTCGTTCCGGGCCGTGTCGCGGACGTTGGTCGCACGGACGACTTCGATCCAGGCGGACACGAAACCGAACAGGATGAAGACGATCGTCCAGTTGATCACGAAGCTGGCGGAGGAGAAGAGTGGGATCGTCACGATGCGGCAAGACAGCGCCGACTCAACGCGCTGATACAACTGCTCGCCAGCAATGACGCAGGACGCCGCTTTTTTCGCCGCATCAGCCGTCGCCTCGGCGGCCGGCATCATCGCGACGACGGTCACGAAGATGGTGTATAGAACGATCATCCACACGTAGAATGGAATCGAACGGTGGAATATAATTCCCAGATAACGCATCGGACCTCCTTGCGGCGCCGCAAATGCGCCCACATTAACCATCTCGGCCCCTAAGGCCGCATATTGCCCGAGTGACTCAAGATTCGGGCCGAAGCATGCCGCCGCAAGCGTATTGCGACGAAAATGTCAAACGCTGGCCGCGACTCTCGAACATCGGAGTTAATTTCATGCGTATCGCCCTGACCGAACCGAAGCCCATGCGCATTCGGCGCGATCCTGAGCGTCCTCTTTTCGCAATCGGCGATATCCATGGCTATGCGTCGGCCCTCGAAGCGCTGCAGCTTCACCTTGCGCGACATATTGCCGAAACCTACCCAGGACAAGCGGTGGACGTCGTCTATTTGGGGGACTTTATCGATCGCGGCCCCGATCCGATGGAGGTTTTGAAACTGGTGAACCAGGGGATCGGGATGCCGCACGTGCATGAGACCGCCCTAATGGGAAACCATGATTATTTCCTCGTCGCCGGGGCGGAGCTGGCGGGATACAAGGCGAGCTATACCGATTGGGCGATGTGGATTGCGAATGGCGGGCCGGAGACTCTGCGCGCTTTTGGACTGTCCTATCCGCTCAGCAACGCGGCGGAGAAGCTCCGGAATGTGCTGGGACGGGAGCTGTGCGAATTCCTGTCTGAGCTGAAGCTCAGCTATCGCAGCGGCGATGTGTTCTGTGTTCACGCTGGCGTTGATCCCGCGCGCGCTCTGGATGATCAGATCGAAAACGATCTGATATGGGTGCGGGATCCGTTTCTGAGCCTGGCGGAGGATGCGGAGGCGCCCTGGACCATCGGCGTGACCGTAGTGCATGGCCACACCCCGCACGCCTATGGCGCTTTCGCAAATCGAATTGGTTGCGACACGGGGGGCTTCGCGACTGGCGTCTTCACGGCTGTTGAAATCTGGGACGGAAACTGGCGGTTCCATCAGGCTGAGCTGAAAGTCTGACGCATTATGAACCGGCGGGCGGATCGGCGTAGAGGCCGAGCCCCCGCAGCGTTGTCTGGGCCACAGCCCACAATTCTGTTTCAGTTCGGACCAGTTTACACAGCAAATTGAGCCCCATCAGCGCGCTTTGGGTCGCCAACGCCAGGGTGCGCGGGTTGGTTTCTGGCGGGAGCTCGCCTTTGGCCACCGCCTCTTGCATGAGCGCCTCAAGCCGTTCGATGCTGCCCAGGAACAGTTGCTCTATGAACGGGCCGAGCTCTTCATGCACGGACACAAGTTCAGCCAGCCCCTTCACTAACATGCACCCGCGATTTTCCGGATCTGCCGCCCGGACACGGCACGCGCCGCGGAAGATGGTTGAAATGAGTTGCTGAACCGTGCGGTCGTCAATGGGTTCCGACAGCGCGCGATCGGGCGATTGCGCACAATATTTCTCAATCGCCGCGCGATAGAGCGTCTCCCGTGCGCCAAATGCGTTGTAGTAGCTGGAACGGGTGATCCCCAAGCGCTCCGACATCGCTTTGACGGACGTCGCATCATAGCCAAGCCGCCAGATTTCGTTCATCGCGGTCTCGATCGCGTCGTTTTTATCGAAGGAGCTGGGGCGGGCCATAGGTCACAACCTTGTTATGTTCATATATGTACAAAATGGCGTAGCTGAGTCTCCAGGGCCGGCGACGGATCGGCCGCGGATACGCGCCGCATCATGCGGCGCATGAGGAGACGATCAATGACTGCATTCTTCATCGCGACCGTGAAGGTCAAAGACAAAGAAAAATTTGGTGAGTACGGCGCGAAAGCTGCTGAAAGCTTTAAGCCTTTTGGCGGCGCGCCAGTCGCGCGCGGCGTGCTTGACGGCGCATTGTTGGGCGCAGCTCCTGATGCGAACGCAATCGCGGTCGTCTCATTCCCTGACCTTGCGTCGCTGAAGAGCTGGTTCGCGTCGCCTGAATATCAAGCTTTGGCGCCCCTGCGGGATGCGGCCGCCGATATGACCATTCTGGCCTGTCAGGCGCCGAGCTAACCCACATTGCATCGCGAGCCGTACTCTATAACTCTAACCTCTCATCGCGCATCTCTGCGCGCAAATCCCGTGTGAGGTCTTATGCGGCTCGCGATTCTCGGCGACGAACCATCCACCCTGACCATTGAAATGGACACCTCGCTGCTGATCGCGGCGGAGGCCAACCGGCGCGGCCATGACGTATTTTATGCGTGGCCGCAGAAGCTGACGCTGGGCGCAAGCGGGCCGGAAGCTGAATGGTGGGGGATGGATTATTCCGCAGACGGTCGCCTGCCGAAAGACACTGTGTCAAACCCGGAGCGGATGAGCGCAAATGCGTTCGACGTGGTGCTGATGCGGCAGGACCCGCCGGTGGACGAGCGCTATGTGTCGATTACGCAGATGCTCGATTTTTGCACTGTTCCAGTATTGAACAACCCGACCGATGTCCGCTCGTTCAGCGAGAAAATCTCGGTGCTGCGCCTGCCGCATCTCTGCCCGCCTTCGATCGTTGCGATTGATCCGGACGAGATGCTGCGTTTCATCGCCGATTCGCCGGAAGGCTGCGTGCTGAAGCCGCTCAACGAGTTCAGCGGCCATGGCGTTCTGCGGCTGAAGAAAGACGAGCCGGACCTTCGCGGGCTGCTTGAAAAAGGGACGGACGGCTTCGCAAAATACGTGATGATCCAGCATTTTGCGCCTGCAGTGGCGGAGGGCGACAAGCGGATCTACCTCCTGGAGGGCAAACCAATTGGCCGCATGAACCGGGTGCCGGCGAAAGGCGAATGGCGTGCTAATATCCACCTCGGGGCTCAGCCTGCGAAGTTCGAGATGACCCCCCGGGATGAAGAGATTGTTGAGGGGGTTGCGGGGCTTCTGTCCGAATATGATCTGCCGATCACCTGCATCGATATTATCGGCGACACGCTGACCGAGATTAACGTCACCAGCCCGTCCGGCATTCCGGAGATCAATAAGATCTATGGCGACGGCCATGAGAAGGCGCTCGTCGACTATATTGAGAAGCGCGCCAACAGCTAAGAAGCGGCCAGCCCCTTTTGCGGTTTGCTGGTCCCGTTTTGCGGTTTGAAGGAGCACCCCTATGCCAACCACGCTATTCGCCTATGGTTCATTGATGATCCTGGAGTCGCTCGCCCGCGGCGTTGGCCGAGAGGTCGCCGTCGATGAGCTGAAACCCGCCTTGTTGAAGGGGTATCGCCGGCTCTGGCGGGCGCGCGCTCCGATTGCGTCGGAGGCGCTGGAACGAACAGTCGCCGGCGTGTTTCTGGATCTCGATCCCGCGCCGGGGCGGTACGTAAATGGCCTGCTTTTCGAGGCGACTGACGCGGAAATGGCGGAGCTGCGATTGCGGGAGGCGCAGTATGATGAGGTCGATCTGACCGATCGAATCGTTGGCGCGCCCGCCGGCAGCAAAGTCGTCACATATCTCGCTTCAGAGAGCTTCCGGAATGAACAGGCGGGCTTGGATTCCTACATCCCTCTCCGCTACGAAGCTCGCGTGCACGCCGCCTGTGAAGCGGTGAGCGAGGCGTTTTTGGAAGAGTTCATCGAGACGACCGAAAGGTCGACGCTTCCTGGTTTCGAGGGCGGCTACACCTTCGCAGATCCGGAGCAGCAAAAGAGGGTGTGACGATGGCGAAGATCCGAGTTCGGCTGAATAGGTTTCGGCGCTTCATCTCGGATCCAAGCCTGAACCAGGAACGCAGCGTCGTCTACAAGGACGGCGTTTTGCATGTGATCGTGCAGAAGGGTCTGAAGCCCGCTGATCTCAGGCGGGACGGGAATAGGGCCCTGGGGGCGTTCTCCTTAGGCGCGATTGCGATCTTCATCCTCGGCGTGGTCGGCGCGTTGGCGTTCGGTGCGGTTGCAGTGCTGTTTGTTGGCATGGTCAGCCATTTTGGCAATTTGCTCGGGGCTGCAATCTCCAGCCAGTCTTTGCCAAGCAATCCGATTGAGTTGGCGGTTTTCTTCGCCGTTCCGGTTGTGGGCGCGTTCGTATTCAGTTTTCTCCCCAGCCTGGCGGCCAGCAATGGCAATGGGATCGGGCGTCGCATTTTGCGCCGACTTTCCGATGATGGCGACCGTGATTTGCGCCGCGCCGCGCGGCGCCTGTCGGCGTCGTTGAGCAATGGTTCCGTGTCGGAGATCCATGTCTGGAACCCCTACGGCTTCGATCAGGCGCATTGCGCGCGCTTCTTCCAGTTGCTGTTCGGCATGCGCAGCAGCCTGCGCACCGGCGAGTTCGCGGTCTATTTGCATCATGATGAGCTCGCTGACTGGTCCCAGTTCGCCACGTCGGCCGGCGTCGAATGGGAGAGCGACGCGGAGGAGGCGAAGGGCGACAGCGGGGATTGGCGCGAAGCGTGGGCTGTTGGCGCGGCGGCGGCGCCGAAAGCTGGCGGCGACGATGCGCAGGAGCTTTCGCTTCAGCAGGTTGTGAGCGGCGTTCGGCGGCTGAATGGCGAAGCTGCCGCCTCGCTTGCCGGGGTGTTGTTTCTCTCCTCCACCAAAACAGCTGTCGAGCCCTGGGCTGAGGCGCTATCGACAAGTCCCGCCTATGCCGACGGGTTGGTGTCGTTGCATTTCGCCGCGATTGCGGCGCAGCGCGCCTTCGCAGCGGAGGGTGATTTCGCGGCGCCTGAGGTCGAGGGGCTGCGCGATCTGTATGAGCGCGCGACCAAAGACTATCGGCTGCTGCGCCCAACATCCTCGCCCGACGCGGCGACGATTTCGCCGCGGATCAAGTGGCGGCTTGAGGATGCGCCGGAGGCGTGGGAGCGGCTGCGGCCGTTGGTGGCGGGTAAAGCCGCTGTATTCGCACAGGATCTGCCGGATGCGAGCGCTGCATTGGCGGCGCTGGTTCGGTTGGGGCCGACGGAGATGTTTGCGTCGACTTATCGGCAGCTGGTCGAACGGTTGATCGAATGTGCCTGGCGCGAAGAAGATTACGTGGCGGTCGCGGTTCTGGGCGATGCGATCGCCCCTTGGGCCGCAATCGACCGCGGCAAGGGCCTGGAAGCGGCGCAGGCTGGCGTGCGGCAGATGCTGAGCGGTGTTTCGCTCGACCGGCTTCGCGAACTCGGCGGCCTTTTGCAGGCGGCTGGGCAGTTCAATGCGGCTTTTGGTCTGTGCGAATGGTTGGAAAGCGTTGATCCGTTGGATCAACATCTTGAGGCCGCGCGGCTGCTGGAGCGCCATGGCCGTTTTGAGGAGGGATTGCAGCGTTTGCTGAGCCGGTTTCGAGAGGAGGCGGGCAGGGTCATCGAGATGGGGCCGGATCAGGCGATGGAGCTGGATGACAAAACCCGCCTCTTCGCCGTGCGATACTATCTGCTCTGGTCCTGGATCCTGTTCAGCGGCGCTCTCACTGGTCCTGGGCGCGGCGCGCAAGCTGCGAAGGAACTTTTAAGCGCTGTGCGTCCTTTTATTGAGCACCCGCGGTCAGCGTATCTTACCCCGATGGATCGTTGGCGTTTCTGGTGTTATCTCGGCCTCACCGTCGAATGGAGCGGCGATTATAACGGCGCCGCCGCGTTGCATGCCCGCGCAGCGGACCTGCCTGGCGTGCAGCTCCGCTGGGTTGGCGGCTCATTCATTAATGCGGGCGTAGCGGCGCGGCGCGGCGCGTTGGCGATGGCCTCGGTGATGGAGGACGACGCCGAGTCGCGCCGTAAGGTGACGACAGGGCTGCGCCAGGCGCAGTCGGCGGTAATGCGCGGCGTTGAGATGAAGCTTGGTCTTGGCGACCTGGATGAGGGGGCGATCGGGCTTCACAACGCCGCCTATATCAATCTGTGCCTTGCCCGTGCGGATGATGAAGCGACCGTGGAAAGCGCTCGTGAGGCGGCGGAGCTGAGCCGGATCGGGCTGAATATCCTCAGTCGCACTAAGTCGCAGAAGAAGATGGCGCTGTTGGCGGCGGAGAACGCGTTCGCGCATATGTTGTTGTTGCAAGTTGGCGCGGCGACGGCCGATGGCGCGCGCCACATAGTTGCGTGCGCTGAGCATCTGGCAATGGTGGAAAGTGCGGCCGCGTTGTCGGAAGCTGATCTCGAAGATATTTTCACACTTGAGGAAATCCTGTTCGAGCGTCGTTCGAGCAGCATCAGCGCTCTTATTTCAAGGCTGCGCGGCGACAAGGAAGCCGAACACGCCGCCTAGGGGCGACTTGAAGTTGGATGGCCCCATCTAACGGCTCGAAAGTCGCGATCAAACAAGCTCTAAGCGGCGAAAGGATGGAGAGAGACGATGGATTTTGAAGCAACCGAACGGCTGACGCATGCGGGCGCCATGAAGATGCTGGCGGCGGCGATCGCCAAGGCGGATGAGACCGGACAGCCGCAATGTATTGCGATTGTCGACGCCAGCGGCGAGCTGATCGGCGAGATTCGTATGACGGGCGCGAAGTTTTTGAGCCGCAAGAGCGCTTTGGCGAAGGCGCGGACCGCGGCCTCGAACGCAGGGCCGACCGCGAACATTCCCGAAGAAAAAGCGCCGCTGCTGGCGCGCGCCACCGGCGGCGAGGTGACAAATTTGCCGGGCGGCCTGCCGATCAAAAAGGATGGAAAATTGATTGGCGGCATTGGCGTCGGTTCGGGAACGGGCGAGCAAGACATCGCCGTTGCGCAAGCGGCTTTGACGGCGGTCGGCGCGGATCTGCTCGGTTAGGCCGGGGCCGCAAAGCGGGCGCCGTTTGTGCGCCCGCTTCGACATACTGTGGAGCGCCGCTTAGAGCGATTTGAAGTTAGATGGACCCATCTAACGGCTCGCAAATCGCGCCCAAGCAGAGAGTTAGAGCTTGTTGATGGTTCCATGAAACATCGACAAGCTTTAGGAGTTCGCACCCTAGGGGCGCAGCGCTTCTACTCTTTCGCGAAGAGCTCGGCCATGAAATCCACCATCTCCGGCGCCATCCGGTCTCCCCAGCCCCGCGCCTTGGCGAGACTAAGCGCCTGTTTCGCCGCGGGCGACATCAAGCTGGGGACGTCCAGCTCATCGGCCATCGCGGCGTAATAGCCGACATCCTTGCGCGCATTGGCGATTGAAAAAGCCAGCTGCATCGGGTCGCGGTCAATCGCGTTTGCTTTAACGAAGTCCATCATACCAGACTTGAGCGGGCCGGCCGACATCACGTCATAGAGCTTCTGGCGCGGCAAACCGGCTTGATCCGCCATCGCAAACGCTTCGGACATGGCGCAGGCGGTCGTCATGGCGAAGAAGTTGTTGATCAGCTTCAGCGTGTGGCCTGCGCCGAGCGGTCCGACATGAAATACGTTCTCGCCCAGATCATTGAAGACGGGCTCTGCGCGTTCAAAGTCGGCGCGATCCCCCGCGGCCATGATGTTCAGCTTCCCATCGATCGCATGCGCTGGGGTGCGCCCGAGCGGCGCGTCCATGTAGCGGGCGCCTTTTGCTTCAGCTTCGCCGGCGAGGCGTTTGGTCGAGCCGGGGAGGGAGGTGCCGAAGTCAATCACCATCGCACCTGGTTTCAATCCGGCGAGGACGCCGTCGGGGCCAAGCATACGGGCTTCGACGGAGGCGGAGGTGTCGACGCACAGCATCACGATGTCGCTGGCGGCGGCGAGTTCGCGTGAGGTTGCCGCCTCGACCGCGCCGCGGGCGACGGCTGCGTCCACATTTTTGCGGCTGCGGTTGGCGATGACGGTGATCGGATAGTCAAGGGACTGCATGCGCGTCACCATCGCAGCGCCCATCAGGCCCAGGCCGATAAAGCCGATATGGGGTTTTGACATCTACTCCTCCCGCACACTTGTTATATATTTCCTCCTATGTTGTCATACATGTCTGTTATCGAGTCAAACCTTACGGACGAAAGATCGTCGGCCCGTAGATGTCGCAACGGCCTAGGGTCGAAACCCCTTCATCAGACGCCGTCAGCCCGGTTTAGGGGCTTGTCGGCTAGAATATCGAGGCGCAGGCGGTGTGGCTCACCGTCAAGCC
>JALEGB010000116.1 GCA_022760355.1 Neomegalonema sp. | reverse complement strand
CTTGACCGGGCAATCAGCCCGCTCCGCGCCCGGTGCGCAGCCGAGAACGGGCTAGGAAGCGCTGACGACGCCTGATGAAGGGGTTTCGACCCTAGGCCTCCAGCACCTCCGGCCCATCATTTTGACCGCCATCTGACGCTTCGCCCGCAGGGAACGAGAAATCCAGCCCGTGGCTTTCTCGGATCTGCGCTTCCAAGCGCGCCGCTACGTCGGGATTATCTTTGAGGAACAGCTTCGCATTCTCGCGACCCTGGCCAATCCGCTGGTCGCCATAGGAGTACCAGGCGCCCGACTTCTCAACGAACCCGGCTTTCACGCCGAGGTCAATCAGCTCCCCGGTTTTGGAAATGCCGACCCCGTACATGATATCGAATTCGACCTGCTTAAATGGCGGCGCCACCTTATTTTTGACGACCTTGACGCGGGTGGTGTTGCCAACAACCTCGTCGCGATCCTTGATCGATCCAATCCGGCGAATATCGAGACGTACGGACGAGTAAAATTTCAGCGCATTGCCGCCCGTCGTCGTTTCCGGGCTGCCGAACATCACGCCAATTTTCATACGGATCTGGTTGATGAAGATCACCATACATCCGGACCGAGAAATGGAGCCGGTAAGCTTCCGCATGGCTTGGCTCATCAGGCGTGCTTGCAAGCCAACTTGCGCGTCGCCCATGTCGCCCTCCAATTCAGCCTTCGGCGTCAGCGCTGCGACCGAGTCGACGACCACCACATTCACGGCGCCGGAGCGGACCAGAGTATCGGCGATTTCGAGCGCTTGCTCGCCTGCATCCGGCTGGCTGATCAGCAACTCGTCGACATCGACGCCCAATTTACGCGCGTAGAGAGGATCCAGCGCATGTTCCGCATCGATGAAAGCGCAAACGCCGCCTTTTTTCTGCTCCTCTGCAATAACATGCAGCGCGAGCGTGGTTTTACCCGAGCTTTCCGGCCCGAACACTTCGATGATGCGGCCTTTCGGCAAGCCGCCGACCCCAAGCGCAATATCGAGGCCCAGCGAGCCAGTCGACACCGTTTCGATGTCCATCGCCTCATTCTGGCCGAGCTTCATAATGGAGCCCTTGCCGAAGCTGCGCTCAATCTGCTGCAGCGCCGCCTCTAGAGCTTTGCGTTTATCCATATTTCGCCCCTCCAGAAGCGGTTCGTCGCGATCATTCGAGGAAACAACCCGGATTGATCGATCTGCGGTGGACGCCGTCATGCTCAGAGCCTCTTTTACGACATTTGGCCGCCCATGCGAGCGGCGCATTAAGCTTTTCTCGCATGATGTACACATAATGTTCGCAAGATGACAAGAACAAAACGAGACTTTCGATTCAGTTTTAACTTTTCTTAGCGTCGCTCTGATCCGCGCCCAGCGCCTCGGCGACAGCTTGGCGCAAGGAATCGAGTGAGAAGGGCTTGTGAAGCACGCCAAAAGCGCGCTGTTCGGCGAAGCTGTCCTCCAGCGTTTCGGCGAAATTGTCCCGCGCATAGCCGGTCATGAATACGGTCTTCATATCAGGGCGGCGCGAGCCGAGATTCTTTAACAAACTGGGGCCGTCAATATCTGGCATCACAACGTCCGAGAGCATCAGATCGATGTGAATGCTGGCGTCCTCCAATATTTCGGTCGCTTCGGCCCCATCGGCGGCCTCGAGCACTTCATAGCCGCGGGAAGACAGCGCTTTGGACGCGATGTTGCGCACCGCCGCTTCATCTTCGACCAGAAGAATAACCTTGTCTCCCGGCGCGGTCGCCGTCGCCGCCTGCGCCCGTTCGGCCGCTTCTCTCTCAGCCTCCTGCGCCGCCCGCACCGCCTCGTCGGAGGCGCGCGGCAGGTAGATGCTGAAGGTTGCGCCTTCGCCCGGCGGGCTGTTCAGCAGCAAGTATCCCTGCGACTGTTTCACGATGCCATAGACCATGGAAAGCCCCAGCCCAGTGCCCTGGCCAACCTTTTTCGTCGTGAAAAAAGGCTCAAAAATCTTGGCTTGGATCGCTGGCGGGACGCCTGAGCCTTCGTCGGCCACGTCGAGCCGCACATATTGACCCGGCGCAATGGTGAAGGTCGGCGTTTTGAACGGCGCGTCATAGACGACATTCTCCGTACGCACCTTGATCCGCCCGCCCTCCGGCATCGCGTCGCGGGCGTTGACCACCAGATTGGTCACCGCCTGTCCGAGTTGGTTCACATCGACCATTACCGGCCAAAGATCCTCGGCGAGGTCGCGCTGCAGGAAAAACCGGCCGCCGACCATGCGCGTGAGCATCATTGTGAGATCTGACACCACTTCGGTGAGATTGGCGACCGTGGGCGCCAGCCTTTGCTTGCGGGAATATGCGAGCAGCTGACTAACCAGCAGCCCGGCGCGCCGGGCGCTTTGCGCGATGACCGTCAGCTCTTCATTATCCGGATCATCCGCGGTTTTGCGCGCCGTCAGCGTTTCGCAGCCGCCGATAATCACCGTCAGCATATTATTGAAGTCGTGTGCGACGCCGCCTGCGAGCTCTCCGACCGCTTGGAGTTTTTGCGCCTGGGCGACGTTGCGCTCGAGCCCACGGCGTTCCGACGCGTCCTGCAGGAACGCCACGACGCGCAAGCCGTCTTCATCTTCGCTGTGCAGGCGGAAGGAGATCTCGACCTCCCCCGGCTCCAACGCGCCGGCGACATCGGTTGCGCCCTTGTCGGCGCCGCGCGCGCCCCACTCCGCCAGCAGCGTCGCCTCGGCGCCGCGCCCGCCTCTTTGCGCAGCTTCGAATGCGCGGCGAACGCGTTCGGCGTCTTTCTCCGCAACCCAGTCGATCAGGAAGTCTCCGTTCCCGCCCATCACCGGGCCTTCGCCGCCCAGCGCGGCGAAGATGCGCTCCCCCGCCAGGTTGGCCTTTAGAATGCGCCCGTCCGTATTCAGCAGCAGCAGCCCATAGGGCGCCGCATCAAACAGCGCCGCCTCGCTCGCCTCCGGCGCGCCGTCCTTTGTCATTGCTGGGGGCGGCGCGGCCGGCGCCTGGGCGGCGGGGGCCGCCACGCCGACGCTTTCGCCATAAACGCCCAGGGGCGCGAGGATCACTGAGACTTCGCGCGGCGCTCCTGGCGCGCCAATCAGCCGGCTGCGCGCCGATATTGCGCCGCCTTCGGGGCGCCGCGCTTCGGGCAGAACAGTGCGCAGCGACGGCGCTTCAACGCCACGGCCGGCGCGAGCCCCCAACCATCGGCTGAAAACACGGTCTGTTTCGACCAGACGCCCCGCCGAGTCGATGCGGAACCAACCGATTTCAGCCCCCTGTTCGGCGGCGGTTTCGAAGGGTTTGGGGCCCAGCTCAACCGTCGCGGCCGTCGGCGCATGTGGCGCGGCGGTCGCGCGCTCCTCGTCTGCGGCGCTGCTTTGGCGCCATAGGGCGAGGCCGCCGCCGATCGGCCAGACGGAAATGCGGCGCGTCTCGTTGGGGCGAACGTCGACGATGGTCTCGGCCGCTCGCCCGCTGAGCGCGGCGCCGAGCAGGCGGTATACGATCTGGTCCGGATCGCGCGCTTCGCCCAGTAAATGCGTGGCGCGGCTCGGCGCCTTGCCGGCGCGACCAATCTTGCCGCCTGCCTCATTCGTGGCGAGCACGGCGCCGAACCTGTCGAGTATCGCCATCGGATCCTCGACCGTATCAATCAGCGCCCGCGCCTCGCCGCCCGCCGCCCAGTCAGAGCTGGAGCTGCGTTGGGTCAGGCGTTCAAGCATACCGTAAACGCCCAGCCCGCCCGCCGCTGCGGCGCCGGCAAGAAGCGCGACGGTTTCAAACGGCGAATTGCTCGCGGCGGCCAGGCCGCAGAACACAACGCCGCCCGCCAAGCCGGCCGTCGACGCCCATAGCGGCACCGGGACTTCAACCGACTGCGGCTTCGGCGCGAGGTTCATCGGTTTGCTCGCGCGCCGCTCGCGCCATGGCGCTGAATATTGAGCTTCTGATCGCCGCATGCGCGGTCTCCGCCAAATCAAGGCCTGCGCCGCCTTATCTGCGCAGGTAGAAGACATATAGCGTTATCTTTACACCGCGCTACTAGATCTTTCTAGGAGTGCGACGAAGAAACCGTCCGTTTCGTGTTGCGAGGGCGCGATCAAAGTCGCGCCCGCCATGGGAATATGCGGCTCAGGCGCGGCGCCGGCCAGCCCCGCGGCGCGCCACGCCGCCGCTAGATCGCCCAGGGCGAAGTGGGGATGGCGTTCGAGAAACGCGGCGACCCGATCTTGATTTTCCGATGCGAATAGCGAGCAGGTGACATAAACCAGCCGGCCGCCGGGGCGAACCAAGGCGGCTCCGCCGCTCAGCGCTGCGTCTTGCGCGCGATTGAGTTGCGCCAGCCGCGCTGGCCCAGTTGTCCATTTTGCGTCCGGATTTCGCGCCCACACGCCGGAACCGCTGCAGGGCGCGTCAACCAGCACAAGATCGGCTTGGCCTTCAAGTCGAGCAAGCTGAGCCGTGTCGAGACATTCAATGCGTGCGCCGGCGCGCTTCGCGCGGGGCGGCAGGTCGCCCATTCGATCCCGGCTGACATCGTGCGCGATCAGCCGCCCGCCCCCCTGCCGAGGCCCTCCCATCAATGCGGCGAGGGATAGGCTCTTCCCCCCGCCGCCGGCGCAATAATCGACGACCGTTTCATCCGCGTGGGCCAGGGTGAGCGCGGCGGCGGCTTGGCTCGCTGCGTTTTGCGGCTCGATCAGCCCCTGTTCGAAGGCGTCGGCGCCCAGAATGTTGACGGGCGTCGGGAGGCGAATCGCTGTCGGACATAAGGGGCCGGTCTCTGCGGCGATATTCTCGGCGCTGAGTTGCGCGAGCGCATTTTCCCGCGTGGCCTTTAAGCTGTTGACGCGCAAATCCGCGGCGCCGCGATGACGCAATCGGGCGATTTCGCGGATTGGGTCCGCGACGGAGCGTTTGAGCTCCCTCAACAAGGCCGGCGGCATGTCGGCCCGAAACGCGTCAGGCTCCGTTAAGCGGTCGGCGGCGCTGGCGAGCAGCTTGGTTTCGGCTGCTGACAGCGGCGCCGGGCCGTGCCGGTCGCCGGCGAACACCTCCTGCAGAGGCTCGCCCGCCTCGGACGCCGCCAGCCCGGCCAGAATGCGAGCCCGCTGCGTTGGCGGCGCATTCTCCAGCTGCGCCGCCCAAAGATAGGAGCCCCGCCGGCGCAGGATTTGGTAGGCGAGATCACTGACGGCGCGTCGATCCTTGGAGCCGGCGAAGCGGGATCGCCGCCCCCAGTCCGCCAACCTGCGGTCAAGGGTCGGCACATCGCGCTGCAGATCCGCCTCAACCTCGGCGACCACCTCAATCGCGGCCTGAAATCGCGCCGTTTTGCGCATGGGGCCAACCTCCGGTCAGGAGCCGGCGCGGTAGTTCGGCGCTTCGCGGGTAATCGTCACGTCATGCACGTGGCTCTCCCGCAAGCCCGAGGCGGTGATCTTTACAAAGCGGCAGTTGCCCCGCATCGCGTCGACGGTCGCGTGGCCGGTATAGCCCATCGCCGCGCGCAGCCCGCCGACCATTTGATGCAGGATGCCGGCGACCGCGCCCTTATAGGGGACCTGCCCTTCGATGCCTTCCGGCACCAGCTTCATCGCATCCCGTACTTCCTTTTGGAAATACCGATCCGCGGATCCGCGGGCCATCGCGCCGAGCGAGCCCATGCCGCGATAGGCTTTGTAGGTCCGGCCCTGATAGAGAATCACTTCCCCCGGCGCCTCGTCGGTTCCCGCCAACATCGAGCCGACCATCACGCAATTCGCGCCCGCCGCGACGGCTTTGGCCAGATCGCCCGAGAATTTGACCCCGCCATCGGCAATGATGGGCGTGTTGGTCGCCGCGGCGGCTTCGGCGCAATCGATCACCGCGGTCAACTGAGGCACCCCAACGCCGGCGACGATGCGCGTCGTGCAGATGGAGCCCGGCCCGATTCCCACTTTCACCGCGTCGGCGCCGGCGTCGATCAGCGCCTTGGTCGCCTCGGCTGTAGCGACGTTGCCGGCGACGACTTGAACCGCGTTGGAGGCTTTCTTGATGCGCGTAACCGCCTCGCCCACGGCTTTCGAGTGGCCATGCGCGGTGTCGATGACGATCAAATCCACGCCGGCGTCAATCAGCGCTTCGGATCGTTCGAACCCCTCATCCCCCACGCTCGACGCCGCGGCGACACGCAGTTGGCCGCGCGCATCCTTGGTTGATTGCGGGTTCAGAACTGCTTTCTCAATATCCTTGACCGTCAGAAGCCCGAGGCAGCGCCCTTGCTCATCGACAACCAGAAGTTTCTCGATCCGCCGTTCCTGCAGCTGTTTCTTTGCAGCCTCGAGGTCCACAGGCATCCGCACGGTCGCTAGATTTTGGGATGTCATCCGGCTAGCGACGCTTTCACTGGGGTCATCGACGAACCGCATGTCCCGATTGGTCAGAATGCCGACCAGCTTGCCGCTATCATCGGCGACGGGAAAGCCGGTGATCTTGTGCTTCTCCTGCATCTCCTTCGCGTCAGCCAGGGTTTGATCGGGACGCAGGGTGATCGGGTCGTAGACCACGCCGCTCTCAAAACGCTTGACCCGCCGCACCTGCGCCGCCTGCGTGGCGGGATCCAGGTTGCGGTGGATCACGCCGAGGCCGCCGGCCTGCGCCATCGCAATCGCCATCTCCGCTTCGGTCACGGTATCCATCGCGGACGATATCAGCGGAATATTGAGCTCAATCTCCTGGGTGACCCGCGTGCGGGTGTCGGCAGCGGTCGGCATGACTTCAGAAGCGGCCGGGGCCAGGAGGACGTCGTCGAAGGTGAGCGCTTCGCGGATCTCCACGGCAAATCTCCTTATGGCGCGCGACTCAGGGAAATAGCGAGTGGCGGCGCGCGGGCGTACAATTTGTGCGACGGGCGAGAAGCTCGCCCGCGTAGGATTGCTTATCCTCTCGAAGCGTCCATATGCGGCGTTCGTGCTTTGAAGAAAAGCCGCTTCACGCAGGCCGAACGCCGCGGACGTCGATCCTAGCCGCGCGCGCGGCTGCTGCGAAGGCGGATTTCGTCGCGTCTACGGTTTGCGGCGGCGCTCAGAGTGGTGATGTGAGGCAATCGCGCGCCGGATGGGGGCACCCTTTTCTGCGCGTCTGTATCTGGGAGGCGACTATGGGCGGCGATGATTTGGGAAGCTTATTGCGTGGGCTGACGCCGGAACTGGATTCGCGCCTGTTTGTGTTCGCTTCCGTTCCGGAGATTAGCTCCGACATTCTGGCCGATGATCCGATTTGCCTGTTCCGCGAGGCGGAAGGGTGGACGGTGATTGTGGAAGAAGGAAAGGCCGACAAGTACGGTGCGGCTGATTCCTTGCGTTTTGCGATGATCACGCTGGCGGTGTATTCGGATCTGGAGACAGTGGGATTGACCGCGGCGGCTGCAACGGCGCTGGCGGCGTATGGCATTCCTGCGAATGTGGTTGCGGCCTATCATCATGACCACATTTTCACGCCAGCCGAATGCGCCGAGGATGCGATCGACGCGTTGGACGAGCTTTCGGGCTTGATCGACGATCTTTGAGCGTATCGGCGTCGACGGCGCATTCAGGCGCTGTCGACGCGTTGTTATTTGACCCGCTCGAACCGTTGCAGATTATCGCGGCTCCACTTCAGCCGAGCGGGACAGCCCTTGAGCTCGGCCATCAGCGCCGCAGGCGCCAATGCTGGCGGCTTGCGCGCCCCGCGCCAGCAACCGCTGGTCCCATGGGCGATGACCTGGTCCGGCCGGATCTCCAGCAGGACGGCGTCTCGCTCCTTGATCGGTCCATCGATGCGAACAAGCGCCGTCAGCGCGCCGACCGCTCGGATGGAGGCGACCTGGGCCGCGACCCAACGGGCCTCGCCGTCCTCTGGCGTATCCAGCGGGACGGTGACAATATCAAAATCATCCTGCGCCGGAGCGTGATCACGAAACGCCTTGATCGTCATTGCTGCGGATTTGTCCTCCGGCGATAAGCCCGCCAACGGTCGCAGCGCTCGGGCGGCGCCAACAATCGCCGCGCAGCTGGCCTTTGCTCCGAAAGAGCCGCCAAAGACCGCGCACGCCTTGGCTGGCGGGCTGGCGCACACTGTCTGAAGCGTCTCATCCGCAATCTTGCCGCAGTCGCGGCCCGCCAGCGCCGAGGCTTTGAGCGCCGCCGCTGCGGAGAAGAGCGACGCAACTGGCGTATCCGGATCGAACATGCTGCGCACGCGATAGAGGCCGCGGCCGATCTGCGTGATCTGATAGCGCCGCGCGCCGCGATCCTGCGAATAGTGTCCCACGAGCGTCGGCGCGTCGGCCCGTCCCTCTGCGGCGCTCCACAGCGCTGAACCGCTCAAGTAGCAACCGCTGAGCAGCAGCGGCGCGCAGATCGCGGCGATCAGACAGCGCCGCATCGCTCTGGCGATCGACGAAAACATAATGTCCCTCAATTAGGGTCGAAACCCCTTCATCAGACGCCGTCAGCCCGGTTTAGGGGCTTGTCGGCTAGAATATCGAGGCGCAGGCGGTGTGGCTCACCGTCAAGCATAGATATCGCCGTCCGGCGACCCCCTAAACCGGGCCCGAAGGGCGCTTCCTAGCCCGTTCTCAGCTGGGCTTACCGGTCTTGACCGGGCAGTCAGCCCGCTCCGCGCCCGGTGCGCAGCTGAGAACGGGCTAGGAAGCGCTGACGACGCCTGCTGAAGGGGTTTCGACCCTAGCCGCGAAAGAATTCCCGCAGCAGCTTCAAAAGGCTGCGATCCGGCGTTGGTCGGCTTTCCATCAGCGCAAGATGCGCGAACGCCAATTTGGTCCGAATGGCTGGGGTGTGCACGAACGGATAAATGTCCGCGACGCCCATCGAGCGGTTGACGTGATTGAGCGCGACGCCCAATCGCGCGCCGATTTCGATCAGGCGATTGGGGTCGTTTTCCGCATAGGCGTCGTAGCTGTTTGTCGGCGCGCCTGCGCCTTTCAAGCCGGTCGCATAGAAACTGTCGACGATGTCGGTGAGATGCAGGAAATGCGCGCAGCTTTCAGCCCAATCCTCATGCGGATGCGCGGTGGCGTAAGCGCTGATGAAGGTCGCATTCCAGTCTTTCGGCGCGCCTTCAGTGTAATATTTTTTCAGCGCTTCGCCATAGTCGGCGCTTTCATCGCCAAAGATCTCGCGGAAATCGGCCAGGCGGCTCGGATCGTGAAACATGCGCAGAAACAGGAAATGCGCGATTTCATGGCGGAAATGTCCGATCATCGTGCGCTGGGCTTCGTTGAATTTCTCCCGCCGACGCACCCGCTCCACATCATCGGCTTCGGAGACATTGATGGTGATCACCCCGTCGGAATGCCCCATGATGACGCTGACATCCCCGTCACGGGTTTTCTCCGAGCGCATGTGAAACACTGGGCGGCGGCCTGGGTCCGTGGACTTGAACCAGCCCCAGCGGCCGAGATTCGCCAGCACCCATCGCTTCGCGGCCTCGGCCTCGCCCCAGTCCTCAAGGTTGTCGCCGACATGATGCGCCGGCACGATCTCGCTCATGGTGCAGCTGCGGCAGTAGATATCGCCGTCCTTGTCCGCCGTTTCGCCCGCCCAGTTGCAGCCGATCACGGCGCGGTTGGCGCAGGGGGTGGCGAGCTCAACGAAGGCGTCGGCCTCGGGGTCGAAGGCGACCTCTGTTCCGCAGGCGCAGACCAGATTGTCGAAAAACAAAGGCTGATCGCAGTTTGGGCAGGTGTAGATCTTCATCTGCGCTCTCCTTTTAACGCCGCCGCGTGAGCAATCGCTCTCTAAACCACGCCGAGCCGACGCCGTACTCTTTTATGCGCGCCCTCAGCCGCGCTACGCAGCCTTTGACCAGCGCAGCGCGTTCGGCGCCGTGGGCCGCGGCGGCGCGATCGCGCTTTATCCGGCAGTCCCGGGCATTAAACAGCACGATATGCGGGCCCGAAAACCGGATAAGGACGACGCCGCCCGGATAAAAGCGTGGCGGCCGCAAGCGGCGCCATTGGGTCAGAAGCCCCACCCTGGCGAGATGTGAAATGCGTCCCTCCGCCCAAGAGACGCCGTCTTCGGCCGCTCGAAACGATGACGAAACGGTGAGATCAAACGAATCCGCCGCCTCGGCGCCGGCGGCGATCGCGCGCGCCGTCAGGGCGAGCCCATGGGCGCTCGGCGCGATCGGCGTGAGGGGCCCCTGGCCGCGGGCCGCCCGCACCAACGTTTCGCAGGTCGCGCCGAAATATTTCGGCGGCGGCCCCATGATCGCGCAGGCGGTTGGAGCGGCGGCGGCGCAAATCGCATGATTTTTGCCGACCAACCGCGCACATCCGACGCCGCCGAGCGCGCTCAGCCGGCGAAGGTTGAGCGGGCGGATCAAGTCGCTTACCCGCAACCCCGCCTTTGAGCGGCTCTCGACGCGAAACGTCCCCGGCGCGCGGCGGGTGAATGTAAATGTGTAGCCGCCAGACAGATCCGCGTAGCTTCCGGTCAGATCATGCGCCTCCGCGTCGGCCTGGGCCTGAGCGTCGCCGGCTGCGCTGAGGGCCAACAGGCAGGCGACGCCGCTGCCGACAAGGGGGCGCCAAATCTGATCTCGTTTCCTCATCGCCCTACCCTGCTCCCGTTGCTGTCTTGCTTTCGCGATCGTGTCGGGGCCGTTCTACTGTACATCCTGGGCGGGGATGAGGCGCGGCGCGCCGGGCTTGACCTCGCCCGCGCGGCGGGAGAATGAGATAAACGCGTTCATTCAAGGCTCGGGACATGCTGCTCTTTATCGATAACTATGACAGTTTCACCTACAACCTCGTTCACTATATCGGCGAGGTGATTGAGGCGAAGCGGCCCGGCGCGGCGCGGGATGAGATCCGGGTCGAACGCAATGACGCGCTGACAGCTGAAGAGGCGGTTGCGCTGAAGCCGGACGCGATCGTGCTGTCCCCGGGGCCTTGCGACCCTGACCGCGCCGGCGTGTGTCTGGACTTGGTGAAGGCGGCGTCTGCGGACATCCCGCTGCTGGGCGTTTGCCTGGGCCATCAGTCCATCGGCCAGGCGTTCGGCGGCGATGTCACCCGGACCACGCCAATGCATGGCAAGACGTCGCAGGTCTCCCATCAAAATATTTCGCTGTTCCGCGACCTGCCGCAGACTCTCACCGCAACGCGCTATCACAGCCTGATTGTCGCGCGGGAGACGCTGCCGGATGAGCTGGAGATCACCGCCGAGACGGCGGATGGGACGATTATGGGCTTTCAACATAAGTCCAACCCGACCCATGGGGTTCAGTTCCATCCTGAAAGCGTGGCGACCGAGCATGGGCGCGCGATGCTGACGAACTTCCTCAGAATTGCGGAAATCGTTTAGGCCGCCAACTCCCTCGCATCGGCGCGCCGCGTCCGCCGGCTTTCACGCATCGGGCGCTCAACCGGCGCGGCTGCTTGACGCTTTAGCGCCCATGATGAACATCGGGTGATCTAATCCGCATGAAAAGGAGCCGTTCGATGTCCACCGCTATGAAGCCGTATCTCACGACAATTGGCGATGGGCGCGCGCTTGGCCGTGACGAAGCGGCGGACGCGTTCGGCGTGATCATGTCGGGCGAGGCGACGCCGGCGCAAATCGGCGCTTTTTTGATGGGCCTCAGGATGCGCGGCGAAACGGTTGACGAAATCGCTGGCGCAGCGGCGGCGATGCGGGCGCGGATGACGCCGATCAGCGCGCCCGCCGACGCGATGGACATCGTCGGCACCGGCGGCGATGGCAAAGGCACGCTGAATATTTCAACCGCAACAGCTTTCGTCGTCGCTGGCGCAGGCGTGCCGGTGGCGAAGCATGGCAACCGCAAGCTGTCATCGAAGTCCGGCGCGGCCGATGTGCTTACCGCCTACGGGATTGTGGCGGATAACCCGCCGGAGGTCACGCAAAAGGCGCTGGACGCCTGCGGGATCGCCTTCATGATCGCGCCGCGTCACCATGTGGCGATGCGATTTGTCATGCCTGCGCGGCAGGAAATGGGGCTGCGCACGATTTTCAACATACTGGGGCCGCTGACCAACCCCGCGGGCGCGAAGCGGCAGCTGACGGGCGCTTTCGATAAACGTTGGATCCGTCCGATGGCGGAGACTCTCGCCGCCCTGGGATCGGAGGCGGCGTGGCTTGTGCATGGACATGACGGCACCGACGAAATTTCAATCGCCGGCCCAACCTCAGTCGCGGCGCTGAAAGACGGGAAAGTGTCCGAGTTTGAGGTCTCGCCGGCGGATGCAGGGCTGGATACGCATCCTTTTGACGCGATTCTGGGCGGCGAGCCGGAAGAAAACGCCGCCGCCTTCGCGGAGCTGTTGGATAATAAGCGCGAGACATCGCGTCAGGCCGGATATCTCGACGCCGTGCTGCTGAATTCCGCCGCCGCGTTGGTCATTGCGGGACGGGCTGAGGATCTAAGGGCCGGCGTTGTGCTGGCGCAGGACAGTATTGCCGGCGGGAAAGCAAAGGCGGCGGCGCAGGCGTTGGCGCGCTTCACCACTGACGCGGCCTAGGGTGGGAACTCATAAATCTGGGCATGCGGGCGCAGTTGGCGGGGGCAAAGCATGACATGCCGATGGAAGCAGAGCATTTTGGCCTGGGGGATTGGCCTCCTGACGCTGATCTGCGCCGCGATGTGGGGCGATCGCAGCGCCGCGCAGGCGACCCTTGTCGGCCGCGAGGTCAGCGTGCGAGTGCTGACCTATAACGATCCGACTAAGCCGCTGTTTGACGGTCGAACGCATCTGGTGCGGGTCGGCGCTGGCGTGGAGTTCCGGCTTGGGCGCGAGGGGCTCCAGAACGGCCTCGATGTGGTTCCTGTCACCTTCGATATTAGCCGCGCGCGGATAGAGGCTGTTTACCCGGCGGGGCTGTCTGGCGGTTTCTATCCGGCGAAGTTCAATGGTTACATCTTCGAATTTAAAACCGAATGCGCCCTCTTTCGCGAGGCGCGGATTGACCGGGCTTTCACCACATTGGATCTGGAGGATGCGGACGTCTATGTCCGCGGCGGCCGGCTCTATGTGAACACGGCGCGGACGGCGTCCTGGACTGGGAAACGCTTCGCGATCGACGTAAAGGTCGCGCCCTGTCGTATCAACTGACGCGCCGGTCTCGCGGCGCTTCGACTATGCTTGGATGAGGACGCCGATGTCGGATGAAAGCGTGAAAACTCGATTGGGAACCGATGACAGCCGGTTTGACGCGGCGGTGGCGCGCGCAATTGCTGAGCGCGTCACGCAGAAGGCGCTCGGCGATCCAGCGCAACCACGCGCGCCGCAGGGGCTGTCGCGGCAGTTTGTTGAGGAAATGCTGGCTGTCGCGGGCAACGCGCCTTTCCATTACCCAGCCCACCCGGAGGTGCGCGGGGACGGCCCGCGTGAGCCTTGGCGGACCTATCTTCTCGACGGGGCGGGGTGCCGCGCGTATCTGGCGCGATTAGATCCAGCGGATAAGCCCGGTAAAATTGCCGACATGCTCGCCGCGGCCGAAGCGATGGCGTGCGTCACTTGGTTGCCGGACCCGCCCGAGGCGGAACATGACGCCGACGGCGCGCCTGTCTTCTCAGATCGGAACATTGAGCATGTTGCGGCGGCGTCCGCCTTCATCCAGTCATTGCTGACATTGGCGACGTCGGCGCGGTTGCCGAACTACTGGTCGTCAGGCGGCGTTCTGCGATCCCGCAAATATCTGGATGGGCTTGGGGCGGGGCCAAACGAACTGCTGTTGGGCGCGGTTTTCTTATTTCCACGCGATCTTACCGGTCTGGACGTAAAGCCGGGATCGCTGCGCGCGGAGAGGGCTGGGCCAGCGGCCTGGTCGCGCTGGGCGGCGCTTTAGGAGTTCCCACCCTATGCTTGACGGTGAGCCACACCGCCTACGCCTCGATATTCTAGCCGACAAGCCCCTAAACCGGGCTGACGGCGGCTGCTGAATGGGTTTCGACCCTAGGCCGCCAAGCCGACCCGTGGCGCGTTGACGAAGGTCATTGCGGCGCGCCCTTGGGCGTACGCTTCGGCGGCGCTGAGTTCCGCTCGTGCCGATTGAGCGACGGTTTGCGCTTGGCGGGCCGCGGCGTGATCTTCCGGCGATGGATCGGACGGCGCGCGCGCGGCGCGTTCGATCTGGCGCATTTTCTCAATCGTCGCCTCGGGATCGCCGGCGACCGGCGAAATATCGATCTGAACTTCGCCGCCGATGGCGTAGCGGCGACCGTCCGGCCCGATCTGATATTCATAGCTCGGCGCGCTGGCGTAGGCGCCTCCGGCTGTGGCGTGCGCCTGCTCATGAGCGCGCGTCGCTCGATCCGCTTCTTTGAGCTGTTGGAGCGCTGCTGTTTCGCCGTCGCTGAGCGTCAGATCGTCGGCGCTGTCGGTTGCGGCCTCAGCGCCGAGCGGATCTGCGGCGGGCGCCCGCAACAGATCATCCTCGAGGGCGGCTTTTTCGCCGCGGAGTTGCGCCAGCAGCGCGCGTTTTTCGCGGCTGAGCGCAAGCTCCGACCGTTCCGCTTCACGCGAAATCGGCCGGCCCTCGCTGTCGACGACCCCCGCCTCGCTCTTCTGCCTCGTCGCCCCCGCGCCGATCGCCGCTGTCGCGTCAATCGGTCGAAAGAAATAGGCGGTCTCCAGTCCGCCAATCGCGCCAACCATGACGCGCCCTCCGTCTCCGTCGCCCCGACTTACGAGAATGGCGGACAATTCTTGAGTTCCAATTGACGCGCCGCGCTTTGCGCCGTCGCCTTCTAGTTCGCCGCGGCTTCGCGTTGCGATTGCACCTTTGCCCGTCGTTGCGTACCCCATGGGTATGAGCACGACTGAACAGGCCGGCGAGCCGTCGATTCTCGCCAAGATCAAAGCGTATAAGCTGGAAGAGGTCGCGGCGCGCAAAGCGGCGCGTTCGCTGTCTGATGTTGAGGAGGCGGCGCGCGCTGCGCCGGCCGTCCGCAGCTTTCGCGACGCGCTGGATGCGGCGATTGCGGTGGAAGGCGTGGCGCTGATCGCTGAGATCAAAAAGGCGTCCCCTTCCAAAGGGCTGATCCGAGCGGATTTTAATCCGCCGGAGCTGGCGCGGATGTATGAGGATGGCGGGGCGGCGTGCCTATCCGTCCTGACGGACGGGCCTTCATTCCAAGGGGACGACGCGTTCTTGACGGCTGCGCGTGAGGCGGTCTCATTGCCCGCCTTGCGAAAGGATTTCATGTACGATCCATACCAGGTCGTCGAAGCGCGGGCGCTGGGGGCGGATTGCATCTTGATCATCCTGGCCAGCGTGTCCGACCCGCAGGCGCAGGAGCTGGAGGCGGCTGCGGTCGAATGGGGCATGGATGTTTTGCTGGAGACGCACAACGAGGCTGAGCTGGAGCGGGCGCTGCAGCTGAAATCTGGTCTGGTCGGCGTGAATAACCGCGATCTGCATAGCTTCGAGACCAAGCTTGAGACGACGGAGCGTTTGGCGCCAATGATCCCCGCCGATCGATTGGCGATCGCGGAAAGTGGATTGTTTGAGCCTGCGGACTGGGCGCGAATGGCGCGCGCAGGCGCGCGAGCAGCGTTGATCGGCGAGAGCTTGATGCGCCGGGACGACGTCGCCGGCGCCACACGCGCGCTCATTGAGGGGGCGTCGCAGCAAGCGGCGGCCGGGATGGGTGGCGCATGAGCGATTTCACCCATTTCGACGCGAAAGGCGCCGCGCATATGGTGGATGTGACCGACAAGGAGGTCACGCATCGGATCGCAGTCGCCAAAGGGCGCGTGGCGATGGCGGCGGAAACACTGGCGCTGATCCGCGAGGGCGGCTTTAAAAAAGGCGATGTGTTGGGGGTGGCGCGCTTGGCCGGCGTGATGGGGGCGAAAAAGACAGCTGATCTTATTCCGCTGTGCCACCCTCTCGCGCTCAGCAAGGTGTCGCTGGAGCTGGAGCCCAGCGCGGATGGCGCCGGGATCGATATTGAAGCGACGGTGAAGGTGACGGGACGCACTGGCGTGGAGATGGAGGCGCTGACCGCCGTCAGCGTCGCGGCGCTGACGATCTACGATATGTGTAAAGCGGTCGACAAAGGAATGCGGATTGAGGCCGTGCGGCTGGTGCGCAAAGAGGGCGGCCGATCAGGGCTGTTTTCCGCGCCATGAGCGTCGGGCCGATCGCAACGCGTCCTCCGCTGTTGCCGGTGGCGGATGCGGCGCGCCGTTTGTTCGATATGGCGCGGCCGGTTGGTCTTGAGACTGTGGGGCTTGCGGAGGCCGAAGGGAGGGTGCTGCGGCGTGATCTCGTCGCGGCGCGCACCCAGCCCCCCTTTGATGCCTCGGCGATGGACGGGTTCGCGGTCCGACGGGCGGAGGCCGACGTCGGCGCACGGTTGCGCGTCACTGGCGAAGCCGCCGCCGGCGGCGCGCCGCCGCCGGATCTTGCGCCAGGATGCGCGGTGCGCATTTTTACGGGCGCCGCGACGCCTCTCGGCGCGGACGCAATCGCGCTTCAGGAAGATGTTGATGTCTCCGAGGAAGACGGGCGCCTGTGGGCGACAATCCGAGATCCGTTGGAGTCGCAGAGCTATATCCGCCCGGCGGGGGGCGACTTTCAGCAGGGGCAGCCGCTGCTGAAAGGCCCGCGGCGTTTGAGCCCAGAGGATGTCGCGCTCGCCGCAGCGGCTGGTCGCCCATGGCTGCATGTCTCGCGTCGCCCGCGTATCGTCCTGATTTCAACTGGGGACGAGTTGGCGCTGCCTGGCGAGCCGCTTGGGCCGGGGATGATCGTGGCGTCAAACGCCTATGGCGTCGCGGCGATGTTGCGTCGGGAAGGGGCGCAGGTGGAGATTGCGCCGATTGCGTCGGATGATCCTGAGGCGCTGACCGAGGCGGTGCGCGACGCCGCCGGCGTCGATCTCATCGTGACGCTGGGCGGCGCCTCCGACGGGGCGCATGATCATGCCCGCGCTGCTTTCCGCGCTGCGGGCGCCGAGCTGGATTTTTATAAGATCGCGATGCGGCCGGGGAAACCGCTCGCCGCCGGCCGGTTGGGGGCTGCGCTGGTGCTTGGGTTACCAGGCAATCCCGTTTCCGCGATGGTGTGCGCGCGGTTGTTCGCGATCCCTCTTGTGGGGGCGCTGACAGGGATGACGCCGGCGCTGCCGAAACGATCTTCCTTTCTGCTCGGCGCGCCGCTGGCGCAGAACGGGCCGCGTGAACATTATGAGCGGGCTCGGCTCGAGAATTCGGCCGAGGGGGCGCGGGCCATCCCAGCGCGAAGCCAGGACAGCTCCTTGCTGAGTATTCTGGCGGCGGCGGATATTTTGATTGTTCGGCCGCCCTTCGACCCGCCGAAAGCCGCCGGCGACGCGGTTGAGTGCGTGATTTTGCGCGCGGATTCTGTGTGAAGAATCTGTGGCCGGGGGTTGACACAAAACTAGAACGACAATAGAACGAAAGACGTGGGTAGAGGGCGTTGGCGCGATGGAGCTGGGGAGCTCCGATCTCGTCCGCGCATTGCTGTCGCAGTTGGCGAGAGCAATGGCGGCGGCGCGCGGCGCAAGCGTATGACAAAAGGCGGTTCTAGGCGATGCTGACGAAAAAGCAGTACGATCTTTTGCTGTTTATCGATACCCGCATTCGTGAATCAGGCGTTTCTCCATCATTTGACGAGATGAAAGAAGCGCTTGGTCTTAAATCAAAATCGGGCATTCACCGGCTGATCACAGCGCTTGAAGAGCGTGATTTCATCCGGCGGTTGCCGCATCGCGCGCGGGCTTTAGAAGTGCTGCGCATTCCTGAGAATATGGCGGGCCAGCGCGCCGGGGGCGACGAAGCGGCCCCGGCGCGGCCGGATGGCCCCCGCATCTCTCGACCTGGCTCGCCGTCCTTAAGTGTGATTTCAGGTCGCAAAGGGGATGGCGACGGAAAGGCCCAGCGTGAACCGAACGGCGCGGCGGCCCATCATGGCGGCCAGGATCGGCGGATCCCACTGGTAGGTAAGATCGCCGCCGGCATCCCGATCGAAGCGTTGGAAAATCCGCTCGATATGATTGAGCCGCCATCGGCCATGTTGGCGGCGGGGGGGGAGCATTTTGCGCTTGAGGTGCAAGGCGACTCTATGGTCGACGCCGGTATTCTGGATGGCGATATTGCCGTGATCCAGCGGCGCGACACCGCGCAAAATGGCGAGATCGTCGTGGCTCTTGTTGAAGATGCCGACGCAACCCTCAAACGGTATCGCAGCAAGGGGGGCGCAATCGCGCTTGAGCCGGCGAACGAAAATTATGAGACCCGCGTGTATGCGGCGGACCAAGTGTCGGTCCAGGGTCGCCTGGTCGGCATTATTAGAATGTATTAATCCCAGCTTGGGTTATGCGTGCGCCGAGCGGATCGAGACTCGGCGTTTTCTTCTGTTTTCTTGCTATGGGCATGCTAGGTGTCGGACGTCCCTACGGTATTGGAGATGTTACGATATGAGACGGTTTTTGGTGCTCAGTGCGGTGCTGGCGTCGATCTGCGTCGCTGAACCGGCCCTGGCTGCGGGCGTCAGCGGCGCAGGCGGCTTTCTCGATGGGTTGTTTCACCCTGTGCTCGGGTTCGATCATTTGTTGGCGATGGTGGCGGTTGGCTTGCTCTCCGTACAGCTTGGCGGTCGTGCGGTGTGGACGGTTCCCGCTGCGTTCGTGCTGTTTCTAGCCATCGGCGGCGTTGTTGGCCTCGTCGGCGTTCCATTGCCTCAGGTCGAAGGCGCGATTGCGTTTTCTGTCGTGGCGCTCGGGTTGGCGATCGCGTTGCGGGCCAGCATGCCGATTTTTATCGCAATGGCGTTTGTTGGTTTTTTCGCAGTGTTTCACGGCCATGCGCATGGCGCTGAGGTCCCAAAACTCGCAACGCCGGCCGTTTATGTACTTGGTTTTATGCTTGCCAGCGCATTTCTGCATTTGGTTGGCGTATCGCTAGGTGTGCTGCAAGGCCGCGGTTCCGCCCGCGCGCTTCTGGGGGCCGGCATCGGTGGAATTGGCGTCCACATGGTTTTGCTGAATTACGGTCTGGCTGGCTGAGCCTGAGCGGGCCCGGGCGGCGTGCGCGTCGCGCTCTGTGGAGAGGCGAGCGGCTCCGTCTTGGGTGAAGTCACTTGGGTGAAGTCAGTCGGAGCCTGTCGCCAGCCCCCTAGAGCGATTTGAAGTTAGATCGACCCATCTAACGGCTCGCAAATCGCGGCCAAACAGAGACTTAGAGCTTGTTGATGGTTCCGTGAAACATCAACAAGCTCTAGCCTACAGCGCGGGCGGCTCTGGCAAACCTGGGAGCGCCGGCCCCGGAAAGTTCGGCGGTGCTGCGCCTGGGGCCGATGGAGACGTCGCTGGCGGGATGGCGGGGGCGGCCCCCGGTTTCAGGGGCGTGCTAACTGTGCCGGCGGCGCCAAAGTCCGCATGCAACTGCGCGCCAGCTTTTGTGGCGTCGGCTTTTCCTGCATGCAGGATGACGCGATAGGCAGGCTGGTCCAACAGCAAGGTTTTTCCAGGCTCCAGCCGAATAAATTTGACGCGCTGCCACGTCTCATAGCCAAACAAACCCCGCTTGCGTTCCAACGAGATGGCGCGCCCGTCAGCGGACAACCCGCGCAAAGTGACAGCGGCCGCGGTCCGGTTGGAGACGTATATCGAGAGCAGCTCTGATCCCGGCGCCTCGACGTTGGGCTTCGCGCTCATCACCAGGACGATCACGCCCTCCCCTTCTGGATGGGCGGCGGCTGTCGATATGCCGACGGTCGATGATGCGCCGGCGATCAAGCAGATGCGCAGAGCGTTCATGAAGCGATACATTCCGCCTCCCCAAGAGTGTCAGCATAGCCGTGTGCATTGTCGCACCGTTGTTGAGGCCCTATTCGTCATTCTGAGGGCCGCGATAGCCGGACGCGACGAGATAGGTTTCGGCGCTGTCCTTGCGGCTCGCAGGTGGTTTAATATGCCCGACGCTGACAAAGCGCTGCTTGAGCAGCGTCAGCAGAGTATTTTCCGCGCCGCCCTGAAGAACTTTGGCGACGAAGCTGCCGCCCTCAGTCAGCACGTCAAAGGCGAAGTGCGCGGCAGTCTCCACCAGCGCCACGATACGCAAATGGTCTGTCTGCTTATGGCCCGTCGTTGGCGCCGCCATATCGGAAAGGACGACTTCGGCCGGCCCGCCAAGCGCATCGCGCACTTTGGCGTCAGCATCTTCGCTTAGAAAGTCGAGCTGCATCAGGGTTGCGCCAGCAATGGGCTCCATCTCGAGATAGTCGACCCCTAGCACCGATCCCTGCTTTCCACGCCCGGTATCGCCAAGCGAGTTCACCCGTTCGGCGGCGACTTGGCACCACCCGCCTGGAGCCGCGCCAAGATCGACAACGCGATGCCCGGGTTTCAGCAGCCTCTTTTTGTCATCGATCTCGATAAGTTTATAGGCGGCGCGGCTTCGGTAGCCGTCGCGTTTCGCTGCATGCACATAGGGATCGTTCAACTGTCTTTGCAGCCAGAGCGTCGAGGAAACTTTGCGGCCACGGGCGGTTTTAACCCGCGTCTTCAAATCGCGGGCGCCGCGGCCGGAGGAGCCGCCGCTCGTTTTCTTGGTCATCGTCCTATTCCGATCGTCCGCGCCGTCGCCGCTTAGGGCGTGAACGCCCATCTTCGGCCAATCCGTACAGGACGCCTTCGCGCAAGCCGCGATCTGCAACGCGGAGCCGTCGCGCAGGCGTCGAGCGCAAAATGGCGCGCAGGATGGCTGCGCCGGACATTAAATTCGTTGCTCGATCTTGGCCGATACAAGGTATCGCAGCGCGTTGCGCCCCGTTCATGTCGACCAAGCGTCCGATGATCCTATCTATCGAACGGGGCGCGATCCACAAGCCGTCGACGCGATGGCGTTCGTAACGATCCAGCCCGAGATGCACGCCGGCCAGCGTTGTGATTGTGCCCGACGCGCCCAGCAGCTGGGTGCTATGGTGGATATCGCGTTGCTCATCCAGGAAACCGGCGGCTTCGGCGAATGGCGTCAGCAGGTCATTCACATGCTGCTCCATCGCGTGAAAGCGGGAGGCGTCGTCCGGATGCGGGAACAATTCGCCAAGTGTGACAACCCCGATCGGCAGCGAGACCCAGTCGGCGATATACCGGCCGGCGGCGCGGGCGCGGTCGGAGCGGCTGTCGCCATGGGCCAGCGCCATCAGCAAGGCTTTGCGTTTGGCTGGCGGGGCTTTCGCCAGATCGACGCGGATCAATTCGGTTGAGCCGCCGCCAATGTCGAAGACCACCAGCTGCTCCGCCGCCGGATCGATGAGCGGCGCGCACCCGGCGACGGCGAGCCGCGCCTCCTCGGCCGCGTCGATAACATCGAGCTTTAACCCTGTTTCCGCTTCGACACGTCGGAGGAACTCGGCGCAATTGCTGGCGCGGCGGCAGGCCTCTGTGGCGATGGCGCGAAAGCGCACGACCCGGTGCTTGCGGATCCGATCCGCGCAGATTGAAAGAGCCGACACGGCGCGGTCCATCGCGTCATCGGCCAGCCTGCCCGTCTCGGCCAGCTTTTCTCCAAGGCGAACCACACGTGAAAATGCGTCGATCACCTGAAAGCTCGCGCCGTCAGCGCGCGCAATCAGGATGCGGCAGTTATTCGTTCCCAAATCAAGCGCCGCGATGCAGGGGCCGCGGCGTCGACGTTTTGAAACCGCTCGGTCCGCGCCGGATTGGCGCGCCGATCGGTTCTGAGACTGCCCGTTTCCCCGCTGTGGCGGTCCAGCCGGTCCCTTGGGCGCGTCCATGCGCCGTGGGGTTCCATGCGGCCGTTTCCCATCCGTTGCTTCAGCCGCGCCGTCGTCGCCATTGCGGTCGCGACGTTCCTTCGGCGCGCGGCCTTTCTCAGGCGCACTGTCGGCGCGCGGCGGCTCAAGATCCGCTTCGCCAGGGGGCGTTCGTCTCGCCCGGGGAAAGGGCGTCGGTTCTTCGACCTGATTGGCCATGCGACACCCAATAAACTTTCAAAGTCCAGCTCAGTGTAGCGGAGCCGCGACAGTGCGCAAGAAAGATTTGCCTAAAGCTGTGGATAAGTGGGGAGCGTCGCGCCGTGTTGGCCGAGAGTGGGTTAGTAAACGATGTTTTGCCGCATATTTGCCTAGACAGGGCCTTGTTCGAACAAGCGGCGCACCCGTTTAATTCTTTTTTGGATGGACCTGCTTAGGCGTTGAGGCAAGGTTTTCGCCTTTTTCTTCGAGTCCGGATCATCGACATGGGCGCCATCGCCCAGATGCCGCACCGCAGGCTCCGCCAAGTTCGCCATCCGAAAACCTGCGCGTTTGAAATAATAGGAAACGTCTTCTTCCTTGCCGAGCCGTGCGACCGGCTGAAAACGCTTAAAATCGGCAAGGCGGCGCAGACCTGGATTGAACGAATAGCTAAAATATTCCGGATGTTTCCGCGGATCAAATGGCAGATACCCGAAGGGAGCGCCATGGCCGTCATCCAAGCTGATTTCGGCCGTTTCCCGCACCCGCGGATTGAATTCCGACCGCGGGCGAAGGCCAACCATGCTCACATCCGGTCGCGCGGCGAGCACACGTCGCGACTCCCGCAAGAAACCGGTGCGGAAAAACTCCCAATCATCTTCGCAGTGAAACACCAGCGGCGTGCGGACATGGCGATACGCTTTGTCGATCGCCCGCATCTGCCCCAGCTGCTCGGCGTTGATGATGATCTCAAAAGGTTTGCCGAGCGCAGGCTCCAATGGCGCCAGCGCTGTCCTCACCTCCTCAAGGCCGCTATCTTCGATCACGATAAAGGCTTCCGGCTTTTCATCCAGATGCGCGAGCAGCGACGCCACGGTTTCGCGCAGCAGCGTAAAGCGGTTGCAGCTTGTCAATACGACGGAAAACGGATCGCTCAACGCGTCGATTGCTGACGCCTGCGGTTGCGTTTCGTTTGTCATCGATGCATCTCCTCGCCAACCGCGCTTCGGCGCTCCAACATTACGGCCCTGCATGCTTACTTCATCCGACCCGGCAAGCGGCGCCGACGCGCCCCCCGTAACCGCTTATATCCGCACGCTCAATGAAGAGCGAATGATCGGCGCCGTTATCTCGGCGGCGCGTGCGGCGGCGCGAGAAATCATTATCGTTGACTGCGGTTCGACGGATCGTACGCGCGAGATTGCGGAGGCCGCCGGCGCTCGGGTGATCGATCAGCCCTGGCTTGGCAATGGGCGGCAAAAACGCGTGGGCGAGGAAGCGGCGCGCAATGATTGGTTGCTAGACCTTGATGCGGATGAGGTCCTCTCGCCGCAACTGGCTGAGGCGATTAAAGCCGTATTTGCGCAAGGCGAACCGGCGCATGACGTCTATGAGATGACGTTGGTTACGGTTCCGCCCGTTGGCGCGCCCTGGGAGGGTTTCGCGTTGGACCCGCGCCGCAAACTATATGACCGCCGCAAGCACCGGATGCCAGATCATAAGGCTTGGGATCAGCTGGAAATTCCCAAGGCAAAACAACTGCCGCGGCTCGACGGCGCGCTGTTCCATCATTCTTTTCGGGACTTCGAGCAGTATATGGCGAAATGGAACCGGGTGAGTTCGGTCCGGTCGCGCGAGACCAAGCTGAAGCCGCTGTGGCAGCTGAAGCTTCGGATCCTGTTCGCGCCGCCCTTCTATTTTCTGCGCCATTATCTGTTGCGCGGACTTTGGCGCGCGGGGTTCTACGGTTTCGCCATCGCGCGCGGGGTGGCTTTTGGTCGGTGGATGCGCGATGTCAAAATGTACGAAATCCACCGTGGGCTCAAAAAATAGCCTGGCATGGCGCGCCGTGCTCATCACTTTCAGGTTGTGAATTCGCACCCTAAGCGGTCTGGAGTTGGGTGGCCCCATCTGGCGGCTCGAAAATTATGAAAAAACAAAAGCTTAAAGCTTGTTGAGAGTTTCGTTAAACATCAATAAGCTCTAGGTGCTGCGCGCTTCGGTGTGGAGGAAGTCGCTAATCCGTTGTTTCCACAGCTGTGATCGCGCCCAAACGCGCGCAGCTTCGCGCATAGCGCGCAACCGGTCTGGGGTGCTGAGCATGTCGTCGAGCGCGTCTGCGACGCTTTGCGCGTCCGCGCCATCGCACAGCAGGCCCGTCTCGCCATCTCGAATAGCATCCACGGCGCCGCCGTCTCGACCCGCGAGCGCGGGCGCCCCATGCCAGGCGGCCTCGAGATAGACAATGCCAAATCCTTCGACGCTCGCGCCTTCGCGCCGCGCGGGCATCGCGAACAAAGTTGCGTTGGCGAACAATGCTGATTTTACGTCGTCTGTCACACGCCCCATGAAGCGCACGCGCTGCGCCACGCCTTTTTCGCGGGCGAGCTCCTCCAAACGCGGCAGATCGGGGCCGCCGCCCGCGACGGCGAGCATCGCCTTTGGGTGTTTGGCCGCGATTTGCGGCAGCGCCAAGATAAGTTGATCGACGCCCTTCCGTGGTTCTAGGCGCGCTAATGTCACAATGAGCGGGGCGGCGCCTAGAAACAATGCCGTCACTTCCGCTATGGCGGCCTGTGTCGGCTCCGGCTGGGGCGTCATTGGCGGTGTGACCACGCGCAATTGTGTCGACCCGGAAAGGTAGGGCGCCGCCAAGTCCGCCGTGTAGTTTGAATTCGCCAGCACCGAATTCGCCCGAGATAACCGCTCAGCGATCCGCCGCGCCTTTTCAGGGCGCGGGCTCAGGGGAAACTCCATGCCATGGGCTAAGCACATGACCGGCGCAGAAACGCGTTTGGGCAGTACGCCGATGCTTTTGTAGCTATCGACGAAAATGCGCTCACAATCGCCCCGCGCTAAGAGGCGCGTCGCCGCTTGGCGTTTCCACCAGCGCCGCATCGGCTTCGGGCCGCCAAATCGCTCAACAATGTATGGTTTTTCGAGATCTTCTGGGCGCCTAACACCATCCGCAAGCACGTGCACATCGCCGCCACCCCACTGAGACAGCGCGTCGGCGAGGCCGCCCACGTAGTTCTCAATACCGCCCAGGGTGGGCGGAAAGCACTGAGTCGCGATCAAATACATGCGCTCGCGGTAGCAGCTGATCGCCGCGCTCGCCAGCCAAAGCATCTTGCGGCGCCGCGATTCATCCGTAAGCGCGGCGCTGCGGCCGCGATTGGGATCTACCCGACTTCCGCGAGGGAAAGCGGGGCGCGGTCAACGCCAAGCGCGCGGCACACTTTTTGGGTCAGAGTGGCTGTGTTCAGCGTGTAGAAATGTAGATGATCGACGCCGCCCCGTTCGATCAGATCCTCACATTGCTCGGCGCACAAGGTCGCCGCCAGCAGCTTTTCGGTCTCGCGGTCTTCGGCCTTGTTGAACAGCTCATGCAGTCGCTGAGGCACGCTGGCGCCGCAACGGGCGGCGAAGCTGACCATCTTGGTGAAATTTTCGATCGGCAACATGCCTGGTAGAATCGGGGCGTCTACGCCCGCCGCGGCGCATGCGTCGCGGAAACGATAGAAATCTTCGTTCTCGAAGAAGAACTGAGTGATCGCCATGTCGGCGCCCGCGTCGATCTTCCGCTTCAGATGTTCGACATCATCATGCATTGAAGACGCTTCGGGGTGCGGCTCCGGATAGGCGGAAACGGCCATCGGCAGCCCGATTTCGCGGGCAAGGGCCTCAATCAGTTCGACCGCGCCTGCGAAACCGTCCGGGTGGGGCTCAAACTTTTCGACCCCCTTCGGCGGGTCGCCGCGCAGCGCGACAATGCGGCTGACGCCCATCTCTTTATATGCGCGCGCCGTTTCAAGCGTCTCTTCGCGCGTTGCGCCGACGCAGGTCAGATGGCCCGCCACATTGAGGCCGGCATTGCCGCGCAGGGCGCCGATTGCGTCCAGCGTGCGCCGCCGCGTGGTGCCGCCGGCGCCATAGGTCACCGAAACGAAGGATGGCCCCAAAGGACCAAGCGCGGTTGCGCTGCTCCAAAGGCGATAGGCCATTTCAGGCGTCGCCGGCGGAAAGAACTCGAACGAAACGCTCGGCGCGCCTGCGCCGTCCGCTTCGTCGCCCGTCTCTATGTCGCCGTTATCCGCCATATCGCCAATCCACTTTGCTACGTTCGGTTGTTCTCTCGTGCGTGAAACTAACTAACCGAACGCGTCATTTGAAGGTCGGTTTGCGTCAAAATCCGGCTAATAGGTCGCAAATAGGCGGTTGCAGGTCAGATTTTCCAGTGCGTAGCCGCATCAGTGAACGGCGATGCGGTGTCGGCGCGCATGACGGGCCAGCATCGCGAGCGCCGCCGGAAATTAGGGACGATGGAGAAACTATGCCGCGGATTTCAGTGAAACTATGGCGTGACATTCCTGCGATGGTGATGGTGGGCCGGGGACGAACGGCGGGTAAAGCGCCGCTGCCCGAACGTTTTGAGCAGGCGATTGATCGGTGCGCCATGAAAGTCGGCGCGAAAGACGACGACGCATATCTCAATGATTGGCGCAGCGAGGATCGCGGCGAGGCGACGTTAAACGACGGCGTTGACGCGCAAAGTGTCGCAGAACGCATCTCGGCGGAATTGGAGGCGGCTTACGATCAAGACAAGATCAAGCAATTGATCGCCAATAACGGATGGGACGCTGCCGCGCGCAAGGAATGATCGCCGGCGGGTCTCGCTGCGGATGGAGCCGTGCGGAATGTCTAATGTCGTATCGCTTCCTGGCTTGGCCAGCATGCGGGATCGGAGCGCCACTTCGGCTGAACTCGGGCGTTTCCTGAGCGGCTATTCTATCGAAGTGCTGCCGAAAGTCGCCGCCAAGGTGGATGATTTCGGCGCGCTTTTGCCAGCCGGGACGCAGGTGTTCGTCGCGCATATCGCCGGCTCGCCGGTCGCGGATGTGGCGGCGACGGTTCGCCGGTTGTCTGAGGCCGGTTTTAAGGCGACGCCGCATGTCCCGGCGCGGACCGTGCGCGATCGAGATGAGTTGGACGACCGTTTGGCGCGATATGCGGCGGCGGGCGCTTGTTCAGCCTTGGCGATCGCTGGCGGCCTCGATCACCCGATGGGCGACTATACCGACTCGATGCAGCTGTTGGAGACAGGTCTGTTTGATCGGCATGGCTTCGGCGACATCGCCGTCGCCGGCCATCCGGAGGGCGCGCGGGATATCGATCCGGACGGATCGACGGATCGGGTCGACGCCGCGCTGCGCTGGAAAATGGCGTTCGCGGAAAGAACGGATGCCCAGATTTCAATTGCAACCCAATTTTTGTTTGACCCTGAGCCGGCCATCCGTTGGTCGGAGGCGTTGGCGGCGGCGGGGATCGCGGCGCCTATTCGGCTCGGCGTCGCCGGGCCGGCTAAGCTGAGCACGCTGATCAAATATGCCGTGACCTGCGGCGTCGGGCCCTCGTTGCGGGTTCTGAAGCGGCGCGCCGCAGACATGACGCAGCTGCTGACATCGTTTGAGCCAACGGAAATGCTGCTGCGTATCGCGGCGCATAAGGCGGACAATCCGGGCTCAATGATTGTCGGCGCCCACTTCTTTCCGCTTGGCGGTTTCGCAAAAGCGGCGGAATGGGCGAATGATCGGATTGCTGAAGGCATGGACGCAGCGGCGATCACCGCGTAAAGGCCTTCTCCTCTCGCCCTATCGCTCGCCCGCGCCCTCGCCTATAGAGGGCGCGTTGCGAATTTGCGAAGGAAGCGCGCGCAGCGCTTCCCATCCGCCCAATGGAGACGCCGATGACCCGGACTGTGATCGAATCGAAAACTAAAACTGCTGTTATCGGCTTCGATCAGCCCTTCTGCGTCATTGGCGAGCGGATCAACCCGACCGGCCGTAAGAAGCTGGCGGCCGAGATGGTCGAAGGCAACTTCGAAACCGTGATCGCGGATGTGCTCGCCCAGGCCGCCGCCGGAGCGACGGTGTTGGACGTGAACGCCGGGGTCGCTGCGGTGGATCCCAACCAGTCGGAGCCGCCCCTGTTGGTGGAGACGATCAAGATCGTTCAGCAGACGACGGACCTTCCGATCTGCATTGACAGTTCCGTTACCGGCGCGATCGAGGCGGCTCTTGAAGTGGTCGAGGGGCGGCCGCTCATCAACTCGACGACAGGCGAAGAAGAAAAGCTTGAGGCGATTTTGCCGTTGGTCGCGAAACACAAGCTGCCAGTCGTCGCGATTTCGAATGATGAGACGGGAATTTCCGAGGATCCCGACGTGCGCTTCGCGGTGGCGAAGAAAATCGTCGAGCATGCGGCGGACTATGGCGTGCCGGCGCATGATATCGTGGTTGACCCGTTGGTGATGCCGATCGGCGCGATGCCGACGGCGGGGGACCAGGTTTTCGCGCTGGTGCGCCGTTTGCGGGATGAGTTGAAAGTGAACACCACCTGCGGCGCGTCTAATATCTCCTTTGGCTTGCCGAACCGGCACGCGGTCAACGCCGCATTCCTACCGATGGCGATCGGCGCGGGAATGACCTCCGCGATTATGAATCCGTGCCGCGAGATTGAGATGAACGCGGTGCGGGCCGCCAATTTGCTGACCAACAATGACGAAGCCGGCTCAGCCTGGATTGCCGCCAACCGTGATCCAAACGCAGCCGGCGGCGGCGCGGGAGGCGGTCGGCGCGGCGGTCGCCGTCGGCGTGAGGCTTAGAGCCGCAGTTATTGCGTGAAATCAATGTGATCGTTGGGAGCCCTGGCAATGTCCTGCCGCCGGCGATTCGACGGGCCGGCGCTCTTGCCCAAGGAGAATCCATGAGCACCGCCAGCCCGACTTCGCGCGCGCCGCTTGCCGGCGTCGTTGTACTCGACCTCACCCATGTCCTTGCAGGTCCATATTGTTCGATGACTTTGGCCGAGCTTGGCGCGCGCGTTATCAAGATTGAGCGGCCTGAGATCGGGGATGACAGCCGGGAATTCGGCCCCTTCATCGATGGGCAGTCAGCCTATTTCGCAACGATCAACCGGGATAAGGAAAGCATCGCGCTCGATCTGAAAGATGAGAAAGATCGCGCTGTGTTCGATCGAATGCTGGCGCGGGCGGATGTGGTGCTGGAGAATTACCGCCCCGGTGTGATGGAGCGGTTTGGCTATGGCTGGGAAGCGCTGCATCAGCGTTTTCCAAAGCTGATCTACGGCGCCGTTTCCGGCTTTGGCCATAGTGGGCCCTGGGCGGCGAAACCTTCCTATGACATGGTCGTGCAAGCGATGGGCGGCGTGATGAGCATCACGGGCGAAAAAAATCGCGAGCCGGTCCGGTGCGGGGCGTCGATCGGCGATGTGGTGGCGGGGATGTTCTTAAGCCAAGGCGTGCTGGCGGCGCTGTATGATCGCGAGCGCAGTGGCCTCGGCCGCAAAGTTGATGTTGCGATGCTGGATGGCCAGTTGGCGATTATCGAGCATGCGGTGGCGATTGTTGAGGCGCGCGGATCTGCGCCTGGCCCTGAGGGGGCGCGGCACCCGTCAATCGCGCCGTTTGAAACCTTCCATGCTAAAGACGGGCTGATCGTCATCGCTGCTGGAAATGATGCGCTGTTCGCGAAAGCCTGTGCGGTGCTGGGCCTCGATGAACTTGCGCAGGACCCGCGGTTCGCGACAAACAATGCGCGGGTTGAGCATGTCCAAATGCTGAAGCGCCGGTTTGAAACGGTCTTGCTTGAGCAAACCACCCACCACTGGCAGCAGCAGTTCGATCGGGCCGGCGTGCCAAATGGTCCGATTTTGGATGTTTCGCAGACCATGTCGCTCGACCAAATTGAGGCGCGCAATATGGTGGTGCGTTTGGAGGCGGACGAACCCGCGCGCGCCGGCGCTTTGGAGATGCGCGTCGCAGGCAATCCAATAAAGCTGTCCGACGCGCCCGACCCAAAAACGCGCCGCGCGGCGCCGGCGTTGGACGCGGACCGCGCGACAATCCTTGCGTGGCTGGACGAGCCTGACTAGGACCATCCGCCGGTCAACAAAGGACAAGAGCATGAGCGAAGTCAAAACGCCGAACGAAGATGGGACGGCGATGGTCGTGTTTACCCCATCCGGGAAGCGTGGGCGATTTCCGCTCGGAACGCCGGTGCTGGTCGCGGCGCGCCGGTTGGGCGTCGATATCGATAGCGTCTGTGGCGGGCGTGGGATCTGCGGGCGATGCCAAATCGCGCCGGCCTTCGGGTCCTTTCCGAAGCATGGGCTCGAGTCGCGCGTCGAAGCCGTGTCGGAATGGAACAAGGTTGAGGCGCGCTATCGGTCAAAGCGGGAATTGGCGGACGGCCGGCGGCTTGGCTGCCAGGCGCTGATCGAAGGTGATCTGGTGATCGACGTGCCGCCGGAAAGCCAGGTGCATAAGCAGGTCGTTCGCAAGTCGGCTGATGAGCGGGCGGTTGAGTTGGCGCCTTCCGTCCAGGCCTATCGGGTCACGATTGCGGCGCCGCAGATGGATGAGCCGTCCGGCGATGTGCAGCGGCTCTACACGGCGCTGGCGCAGGATTGCGGTCTCGGAGATCTCTCGATCGCGCTCTCCGCGCTCCAGAAGTTGCAGCGGGCGCTGCGGCGCGGCGCGGAGTGGCGCGTCTCAGCGCTTGTGCGTCACGGCGCGCGCGGCGCGCGGATCATCGATGTCTTCGAGGATTCGGCGCCGGCGGTGTTTGGCGTCGCCGTTGATCTGGGCTCCACGACCATCGCCGCGCATTTGATTAATCTCGCGGATGGGGGGACCGCGGGCTCAGCCGGCGTCATGAACCCGCAAATTCGTTTTGGCGAAGATCTGATGAGCCGCGTTTCCTACGCGATGATGAATGAAGGCGGCGCGCAGGAGATGACGGCCGCCGTGCGCGAAAGTCTCGATTCGGTGCTGGGCGAATTGGCCGAACAGGCGCAGATCGCGCGCACGCAGATCGTCGACATGGTTATTGTCGGCAATCCGGTGATGCATCACCTGTTGCTCGGCGTCGACCCTGTGGAGCTTGGCGGCGCGCCTTTCGCACTGGCGGCGTCGGACGCGTTGGAGCTGTCCGCGGCGGAGCTGTCGCTTGCAACTCACCCTGAGGCGGGCGCCTATATTTTGCCCTGCATCGCAGGCCATGTCGGCGCGGACGCCGCCGCGGTTGTGTTGGCGGAAAAACCCTACCTGGCGGATGAGATTACGTTGATCGTCGATGTGGGAACCAACGCTGAGATTATTCTGGGGGATCAGGCGCGCCTCACAGCCTGCTCCTCTCCGACCGGGCCGGCCTTCGAGGGCGCGCAGATCAGCGCCGGTCAACGCGCGGCGCCGGGAGCGATTGAGCGGGTGCGGATCGATCCGCGCACTTTGGAGCCGCGTTTCCGGGTTATCGGATCGGATCTGTGGTCGGACGAACCCGGGTTTGAGGCGGCGGCGGCGCAACTCGGCGTCTCCGGGATCTGCGGTTCTGGGATCATCGAAGCGATTGCCGAAATGCGGCTTGCCGGGGTGATCGACGAAGATGGCGTCGTGCGCGGCGAGCTGGCGGCGCGAACCCCTCGGATCGTCGCTGACGGCCGCACCTTTACCTACAGGCTGCGTGACGCAGGCGCCGAGGGGCCGGAGATCTGTGTTACTCAGGCCGATGTGCGCGCCATTCAGCTGGCGAAAGCGGCGCTCTATGCGGGCTGTCGGCTGCTGATGGATCGCCGCGGCGTCGACCATGTTGACCGGGTGCTTCTGGCCGGCGCATTTGGCGCCCATATCTCGCCGCTGCACGCGTTGATCTTAGGTATGGTCCCTGATTGCGACGTCGATAAAGTGTTCGCGGTCGGCAACGCCGCCGGCGCCGGCGCGCGAATCGCTTTGCTGAACCGTTCAGCGCGCGTCGAAATTGAGGAGGCGGTGCGCCAGATCGAAAAAATTGAAACTGCGATAGAACCGCGTTTTCAGGAGCATTTTGTGAATGCGATGGCGCTGCCGAATAAGATCGAGCCATTCCCCAAGCTGGCCGAAATCGCCTCTCTTCCCCGCCTGGAGGCGGCTGAAGGCGGCGGCGGCGGGCGTCGTGGCGGTCGCCGGCGGCGCGGGTAGCCGCGTTTGTAGAGGGAGCAGAGACGGGAAATAGTCGCAGCGTCGGATCAGCTTCGCCATACTCTTGCCGAAGCTCCGATGCATCGCCGCAAAGCGCTGCTTGCTGCGCGCTGGTTAGGATTTTATTGACGGCACATGGAACCGATTAGCGATTACCGACAGGGCGGCGAGAATCCGGATGAGATCCTCGACCGCATCGATCCGCGCCTCCTCGACGCGCTGCGTAAATTCGCGCGCCAGGAGATTCCGCTTTTCGCCACCCCATATGCTATCGGGCCGGACGGCTCGATTGAGGAGGTTGAGGCGGGCCGCGCGCCAATTATGCGGCCAAATGATCCTGTCACCTTTCAGCGGCTGGCGGTGAACTTGGCGTTGCATCGGCTGGATATCCCCGCGGTTTCCTATGACGAGGCCTTTGTCGACGACGCGCAGGGCGTTTTGGCGGTCGACGGCGCGGCGCTGGCCGTGGGCGATGAGCCAATTTTTGACATTGAGACGGCGAAGGCCGCCGCGTTGGAGGCGGCGGAGTTCGTTGGCGAATCGTCCAACGGTCAGCCGCTGCGCCCGCGGATCCTGCTGGTGCGGTCATTGTTCGCCAGCGAAGCGCCCTTGGCGGAAATTGAGGCGTTTGGCCGTGACGCGCAGACGCTGATGACCGGCCGCCCCGACGCAATTATGCGCGAGACGGTCGATCTCGGCCGAATCGCAATGCTGTTCGATGCAATGCGTAAGGCGTCGGCGCAGTCGCACGCTTTGTTTGAGCCGCAGGTTGACCTTGTATTCGCTTTTTGCGGCGATTGGGCGCGCTCGCCTCGGTCGGACGCGGCCCTGGCCGTAAGACTGGCTGATCTGCGCGCCGCTATTCCGGGCGCGGATATCAGGTTCCAGATCTGGGGGCAGGAAGAGCTGATCCGCGCCTATGAGCGTGTTGCGCTTGCGGCTGTCGGCGTATTGCGGGATGTCAATTTGATGCCGATCCCGCGCATCAGCTCGCCAACCGGCCCGGCGCGCGGCTGGATCGGCTATACGCCGGCGATGTCGGTCGCCCGGCTGATCCTTGGGCCGGACCAACTGCCGGACCCGCGCTTGTTCTACGATAACGTGCGGCATTATCTCGGCGAAAATGCGCGCGCGAACCCCGGCGCGGCCGGTCTGGCGCGCACGCTGGAAGATGGTGAGAACGCGGAGGTCGTTCTGCGGCATAATGGCGTGACCATCGTCGCCCGCGGCGCCGAATTTGAAGAGAGCGAAGATGGCGGCGGCGATTTGCTGCTGCGTGAGTTCCAGATTGTGAACGGCGCGCAAACCGCCTTTACGTTATATGCGCTCCGCAACAAACTCGAAGGCGCCTATGTGCCGCTCAAGGTTGTTGTGACCGAAGATGAGCGGATCAAGGACGGCGTGGTGCTCGGCGCGAACACCCAGTCGGCTGTTGATCGGTTCGATATGCTCGCCCGCCGGTCCGAACTCCGCGCGTTGCAGCATTATTTCGAAGCGACCCCGCCCGGCGCGCCGGAGAAGCTGTGGCTTCAGCGTCGGCGGGACGAGCCCTTCCGCACCCGCGTCAATCCGCATCGGGTTTTGCAGCCGCGGCAGTTGATGGAAGGCTTCGCGGCGACAGTTCTGGGCGCGCCGCATCGGGTGCATGACAATCCGTCCCTATTGCTGGACGAAGTGCCAGGGCGCATCTTCCATCCCGCGCATGAGCCGACCGCCTATCTCGCCGTCGGTTGGCTGATCGTCGCCGGGCGCCGTTGGGCGGAGCGGCATGATTTGCGTTGGGCGGACCGGGTTGCTGTTGGGCGCAGCGACGCCTATCCGGCGCGCTTCCAATTCCTATTTGCGCTGTTCCAACTGGTTGATCCGACGCCGGATCGGGTTGAGCTCGGCAAAAGCGCGGCGGCCGCGGAGCGCTATCGGCGGATTGCTGATGTGTTCTCCGCACGCGATGGCGCCGCCCTGGCGGATCTTGCTGGCGTTGTCGTGCGGGAAGCTGCCGGCGGCCGTCCGCTCTCGCGGGAGCTGGTGCGGCGGACCGGCTTTACCGAAGCGGTCCGTAGCCTCACCGAAGATGCGCGGGCGCGCTTGCACGGCGCAGGCGGCCGGTGAGCGCGGGCGCGCCGCTCCCGACGTTGCGCTTAGATCAAGCGCAACGGATTGGGACGCTGAACCTCTATCACTGGGCGACGCCGGACATTGGCTGGTACGGCCCCGATTCTCGGCACACGCCAGAGGGCTGGGCCGCAAAAGTTGCATGGCTGGGCGACACACTATCAGCCATGGATGCGGCGGTCGTTGGTTTTCAGGAGGTTGTGAGCATCGAGGCGCTGCGCGATGTCGCTGCGGCCGCGGGCTACCCCTATCTTGAGACGGTCGCCGAGCCGCATTTTTCCGCCGAGAATGAGAAGGTTTACAATCGCCCGGTGCAGGCTGTGGCGGCGAAGTATCCGATCCGCGCCTCGCGCGCTAAGCCGCCAGAGGGCGTGGCCGGGGCGTTGGGACTTAGTCATGATCGTGATTTTCGGCGGGCGCCGGTGGAGGCTCATATTGAGTTGCCGGCGTTTGGCGATGTCGTGGTCTTCTGCGCGCATCTCAAAAGTCCCGGCGTCGGTGTGGGGGACGCGTTGATCGCAGGGCGCTCCAGCCCGCCTGACGCGCCGGAAGCGGCGGCGCGTTGGACGTTGGAAGCGCTTTCTCGCGCGCATGCGGCGGCCTCGATCCAACGCGTTTTTGAGGCCAGCGCGCTCTTTCATCTCGCTGCGGAGCGTATGGCGGAGGCGCCGGAGCGACCGGTGCTCATTATGGGCGATCTGAATGATGAGCCGGATAGCCCCGCCCTGTCGGCGCTGACGGCGTATCGGCCGTTTGAGCGCGATGGCGGCGCCGATGATCCAGAGGAAAGCGGCGCCGAGGTCGATTATGCGGCGCAGTTCCGGATGATCGACGCCCAGCGGCTCGCGCCTCGATCGCTATGGTCGGATGAGCGGCGCCCGACCCATCGCGCCGGCGCGCGCGGAAACGCGATTGATTTTATCCTGGTCTCGCCAGCTCTGCATCCTTGGGTCGCCGCGAAGGCCGGCGTTGTCGCTGATTTCGCTGTGTTGGATCGTTGGTTCCGCCGAGCTGATCCTGCCGCCGCGTCGGATCACGCCGGGCTGTTGGCGACCATCGCGCCAATCAACTGACGCAGGCGCGGCTTGACCGTTGCCGAGGTGTTAGACTCGGCCGCGCAGCGCCATCCAGACGCCGCCGAAGGTCATGAACAGGCCGCTGATGGCGGAGACTGCTCTTTGACGCCGCTGCATCCATCCGCCGGCGCGGCCCGCGGCCAGTGCGTAGGCGCTATCGCAGACGCCCGCAATGACGGTGAAGAGCAGCCCCAGCAGCACGGCTTGCGCCGCAGCGCTCCCCGCCTCCGGCCGCACAAATTGCGGAAGAAAAGCGCCGAAAAACAGCAACGTCTTCGGGTTTGATACGGCGACGAGGAAGCCTTGGCTGAAAAAACCGCGCGCTGGCGGCGGCGTGTGAGTTTGCTGCGTTTGAGCTTGCTGCTTGGGCGCCAGGCCAGCGCGGATCATTCTGACTCCGAGCCAGATCAAATAGGCCGCGCCGACAATACGCACCCATTCAAAGATTGACGCAAATGACGCCGCGATCGCATCCAACCCAAGCGCGACGATGGCGACGAGCAAAAGATGTCCCGCCTGAGCGCCCAGTACATTCCACAGCCCCGCGGCCGCGCCGTAGCGTAGAGCATTGGCGACGACGATTGTCACCACCAAGCCGGGCGCGATGATCACGACGAACGCCGCGAGCGAAAACGTAATGAGTTGAGTCAGTTCGAACATATCGGCTCTCCGCGCGCCTGAGAGGAGCGCGAGCGCGCGTCCGGGTCGATAAAAGCGAGCGCACGGACTGTTTGTCAACCGGCGGCCTGAGGATGATGGGCTGCGCCCCAGCGCAGCCCGATATATCCGCTTAGGTTGTGCGCAGTTTTTCGATCTGACGCATCTTAGCGTTGCCGCGCCACACGCGCGCGATCTGGATCCGCGCATCCTGTTGCCCGCCTGCGCCGATATGAACAACGATATCGCGCGTTCCGAAGCCCAGCCAGCCGAGGCCAAACACAAAGTCCGGCAAAAAGTCGAGCGGTTTGCGGCTGTGCGCGCCGTGATTGCGGAGATTATACGCCTGCTGCGCGCCCGTGATCATGTTGGTTTCGATCAGGAAATCCTTCGTGAACCGGTAGTTCGTCGACCGATCGAAGATGAACACCGACACAAACCAGGCGAAGAAGAAGATGACGCCGAACAGGAAATAGACGGAACCGCTGATCATCAAGCCGGAGCCTTTGATCACCGCATACATGCCGTTCCACACTTGAAAATACATCAGCGCGCCGAAGCCCGCGATGACTAACGCGCCAAAGATGTAGCTGGCGACGCCGCGCAGATCCAGGTTGGTGAACAGCAGAACGATCGCCACCAATGCAACGAAGGAGACGGGCATCCAGCCGCCCGGGTAGATGACCGCGCTGACCCCGCCAACATCTACTGATTGGCCCTGGACCAACGTCATGCCGGCGCAGATGAAGGAGTAGACCCAGATCACCCACCAATAGATCCGCGGCGAATGCGCGTAGATCAGCACGGATGACGGCGCATCGATGATCGGTGGTTGCAGCGCCGGCTGCTGGGTTGGTTGCGGCGCGCTTTGCGGCTGCGGCGTTGGCGCAATTGTCGGTTCAGTCATCCCACCATCCTCCCTTTCTGGGTTTCAGCAGCGACATGCCTGGAAGGTTCGGCAGTGGCAAGCGTCTATCGACGGATTTTTCGTCCAGCGCCGCATGAAGGTGGGGACGAGCAGGAGGGAAACGGGGCCCTTGCGAGGCGCCGCGCAATCGCTTCAATCGCCGCGACGCGCCATGCATCGTTCTTTCTGCGCGGCGGCGCCGTCTCGATTTGCCGCTGATAGCGCGTTTTACGGAGTGATTGCGGCTATGCACTGCGCCGGGCACGGCCTTGGGCCGTGGCGGTTCGGGCTTTTGTGCGCCGAGCGAGCGGAGGATGGAGCAGCCGAGCAAGGCTCGGGCGCCGCGTCGCCAAACATTTTGGAGGGGGCTGGAATCTTACCGGAGGGCGGACGGGCTTACCAACAGGTGGGCGGGTTTACCGCGAGATGGGCTCGCGCGCCGCAAGGTCGACCGACAAAATGCCATCCTGGGCCGGCGTCGCGCCAGTACCCAGGATGAACATCGATCGGGCGTTAGTCTGCAGGCTGCAGATTATCAGCCGAGCTTTTGCCGCTGCGACGGTCCTGAACGATCTCGTACGAGATTTTCTGACCGTCAGCGAGGCTGCGCAGGCCAGCGCGCTCTACCGCGCTGATATGGACGAAAACGTCCTTGCCGCCATCATCAGGCTCGATAAATCCGTAGCCTTTTTCGCTGTTGAACCACTTCACGGTTCCAGTGCTCATGTGTCTTCCTTTCGGGCGAGCGCTATAGAACACGCGCCGCCAGGCGACGCGCGTGCGGTTATCGATGTCTTGGATAGAAAATTTCGGACGCTCCGTTGGAATGCAGCGGCCGAGGTCGTTCACCCGAAGTTCGATGGTTCTTATATGGCGCATTAATCCGGCAAATTAAAGGCTGTTTGGCGCGATGATTTTCATTCATCGCGCTGCAGGTCCGAGCGCCCAGCTCTGAGCGCGCAAACTACCCTGCGCTGGCGCGGAGGCTGCGCATCGCAAACCGGATTGCGTCATCTCGATCCTCAAAGGTCATCACGCCGACCCGGAAACCCTCGTCGACTTGTTCGACATTTTTTGATGCGTACATGACAAGCGGATCGAACGGATCCAACGGTCTGCGGCCGGATGGCGCTTTGGGAGCCGGTTCCGTGGCGGGAGGTGGCGCTGGCGTCGCGGCTTGGGGGGCGACCGTCGCGATCGCGGGCTCCGCCTCCGCCGCGACAAGCGGTTGCGGCTGGCTGTGGCGTGCGAGCAGCTGCTCCAACAGCGCGGCGATGCGTGTTGCAGTGCAATGATTCTCATGTAGCAAGATGGCTGAATCGATTGTCGCCTGCACGGCAGACAATAGCAAATGCAAAATTAGCGCGCCAAGAATGACTGAGGCTAAGCTTGAAATCATCAAGAGACCCCCGTTTTTTTCATTGCCAGTGGTGACAACAGCAAAAAAAACGGCAATGGCCGCCAGCATTGTTACTAGTATTTTCGCGACGCTGATGTAGGTGCGGGTCGACATGTAATGCCGATGATTAATCTGATGCTGCATTTTACTCCCCTCTCAGCTCAACACATTCGTGCTGCGGCTTCGAATCGGGTGGGAGCCTACATCGTGTGTGCAGGTGCGAAAGTGACAAATCATCTCATCCGCTCGGCGACCGATTGGCGCAGCCGCCGACATATGAGTTCGCAGCCTAGGGTGCGAACTCCTAAATCTGGTCGTCGCCAGCCCGTCAAACGCGCTTTTGGGGCAGGAAGCGGCGCGACGGCGGTGTGGTTCCACCGGCG
>JALEGB010000115.1 GCA_022760355.1 Neomegalonema sp. | reverse complement strand
AGCGACGCTCGCCGGTGGAACCACACCGCATTCGCGCCGCTTCCTGCCCCAAAAGCGCGTTTGACGGGCTGGCGACGACCAGATTTATGAGTTCGCATCCTGGAGCCTGCTGACGTTTCATGGAACATCAACAGGCTCGAGGCTCGCTTCGTGAGAGAGGTTTGATCGACTGGATAAGATTTCAGAAGGAACAAGCTAAGAAAAATCCCGCATCACGGTGAGATTATCGTTCGGGCGACACGAAAACCCCGGCTCACATACGAGCGGTCGCGTGCCTCCTGGTAGCGGGCCGCGGAGCGCAAGGTCACAGAGTAGTTATTCCACGCGCCGCCGCGCAGAACGGCGGCGTATGTCGCCCCAGACATCCAAGCCGAACCATCATCGGGCGCCCCTTGGTAGTTGTCATTCCACGCATCAGCGCACCATTCCCAGACATTGCCAAGCATCTGATGCAGGCCGAACGGGTTGGCTTTGAACTCTTTGAGGTCCACCGGAACCGTTTTAGCTCGATTGACGCCTTTCGCTCCGCCGCCCTCATAGACGAAGTTGGCGTTATAGTTCGCCTGATCCGAGGTGATCTCGCTCCCCCACCAGAACGGCGTCTCCGTACCGGCCCGGCAGGCGTATTCCCACTCCGCCTCCGACGGTAGGCGATATTCCGCGCCAGACTGCTCCGAGAGCCATGTGCAATAGCCCTGCGCCTCGTCGCAGGAGACATGGATCACCGGCCTGCGCCCACGGCCCCAGCCCTCATCCCAGCGCTTCAAAACGCCGGTGGCGGCGCAATAGGCGTCAAACTCGTCGAAGGTGACGGCGTATTTGCCCAGCGCGAAGCGATTGGCGATCCGCACCAGATGCTGCGGGCTCTCATCCCCCCTGCGCCCCGGCTCATCCACGGGCGAGCCCATCATGAACTCCCCTTCCGGGATCACCACCATCTCCGGCCCCTCGCCGCCGGATTCAAACGGGTCGCGGAAGGTGGCGAGCGGCGTGGAGAGGAGGCGCTCAACTTCCGCCTTCCGAGCCGCCGCCTCCGCTCTTTGAGCATTATGTGTTGGCTGCGCCATGCGTTTGCATTCCTGTCAAGACATCCCCGCTGTGCGGGATAATTCTAGCGCCCATTGACGTTTCATGGAGCCGCCAACAGGCTCTAAGCCTTTGTTTGCCCGCCATTTGCGAGCCGTTAGATGGGGCCATCAACTTAAAATCGCTCTCTAGCGGCAGCGCCGCGGGCGCAGGCACCGCCACCTATCCCCAGCCTCGCCGTTTTTTTGAGAGATGTAAAGATCAAGGAGGCAAGCTTCAGGGGCGGCGGCACTCACAGCGAAGCCGCGCGCAGCGCGCCTTTTTTCGTCCGGCGGCGGTCAAATATTTTTTTTGATCGCACCTTGCGCTCTTGAGCTCATGTATGCATGAATGGATGTATGGAAGCTGTAGCCGCAGAAAATCGCCGCGTGGGAGATCTGGCGCTCGCCGAGGGAAACCTCGATCGGTCGCGCCCGCTTGGCCCGCAGATCTATGAGATTGTTCGCCTCAACATTATCCTTGAGAACCTGAAGCCGAACGATCGGATCAATGAGACCGACCTCAGCCGATGGTTTGAAGTCAGCCGCACGCCTGTGCGCGACGCCTATCAACGTCTGATCGACGATGGTCTCATCGTGGCGCGCAACAAAGTCGGCACGCTCGTGTCCCCTGTTGATGAGGCCCGCGTTTCGGAAGGGATCGTGATCCGCCGAGCGCTTGAGCTTGAGGTCGTGAAGCTGATCTGCGCGCGGAAGCCGGATCTGCGGGAGCTCGACGCGGTCTTGGCTCTGCAGCATGTCGCCGTGGCGCAGCAGGATCACATCGCATTCTTCAAAGAAGACGAAAAATTGCATGCGGCGCTGGCGCAGCTCGCAGGTCTTCCCGCGGCGTGGCGACTGGCCCAGTCGGTCAAGGCGCATACAGATCGGGCGCGGATCATGCTGACCAAAAATATGCCCGGCCGGATGGAGGTCGCGCTTGGCGAACATTTGGAGATCGTCGACGCCCTGCGCGCCAGCGACGCAAAGCGCGCCGCCATGCTCATCAGCCAACACATCAATTCAGCTTTCGACGCGGTGAAGAACGATGCTGCATCCTGATCGCTTTTTTCCCGCCGACCCCGGCATGCGCGCCATTGCGCGGCGTCTGTTCGAGCATATCGAGCCGCTGCCGCTGATTTGCCCCCATGGCCACACGGATCCGGCGTGGTTTGCGCAGAACGCGTATTTTGCAGATCCAGCGCAGCTGCTCATTGTTCCGGATCACTATATTCTGCGCATGCTCGTCTCCCAAGGGCTCTCGTTCGAGGAGCTCGGCGCGCCGGTACGGGGCGGCGCGGCTCTGGAGATGGACGGGCGGGCGATCTGGCGTCGGTTCGCGGAGAACTACCATCTGTTCCGCTCGACGCCGGTGCGCCACTGGATGGATTTCACCTTGGAGACGCTGTTCGGCGTTGAAGCGCCGCTTAGCGCAAAGAACGCCGACGACAGCTACGACCGCATTGCCGAAGCTTTGACCACGGACGCGCTGCGCCCGCGCGCGCTCTTCGAGCGGTTTAACATCGAACTCCTGGCAACGACCGATTCCTGTCTGGATGACCTCGCCCATCACAGCGCGATCGCCGACGCCGACTGGGCCGGTCGGGTCATTCCGACATATCGCCCAGACTCAGTGACCAACCCGGATGCGCCCGGCTTCGCTGAGAACCTTATGCGTTTGGGTCAGATGACCGGCGAAGACGCCGCCACATGGCGTGGGATGCTGGCGGCGCATCGTCGTCGCCGGCAGGACTTTATCGCTCTTGGCGCGACGGCGTCGGATCACGGCCATCCCAGCGCGCGCACCGAGGACCTCTCCGAAGCGGACTGCGAAACGCTGCTTCAGGCCGTGCTGTCGGGCGAGGCCTCGGACGCCCAAAAAGAGGCCTTCCGCGGCCAGATGTTGACTGAGATGGCGCGGATGAGCCTCGATGACGGTCTGGTGATGCAGCTGCATGCGGGACCGCGACGCAATCATTCGACCCAGGTGTTTGAGCGTTTCGGGCCGGATCGCGGGTTTGACATTCCGGGCGCGACCAATTTCGTCGACGACCTGCGCCCGCTGCTGAACGCGGTCGGGCATGACAGCCGGCTGACAGTTATTCTGTTCACGCTGGATGAGGCCGCTTACGGGCGCGAATTGGCGCCATTGGCCGCCGCTTATCCCTGCCTTCGGCTTGGTCCGGCTTGGTGGTTTTTCGACAGTCCCGAAGGGATGATGCGCTATCGGGTCCTCACGACCGAGACGGCGGGATACTACAACACCGCCGGGTTCAACGACGATACGCGCGCGCTCCCCTCGATCCAGGCGCGGCACGATATGGCCCGCCGGATCGATTGCGCCTTTCTCGCCCATCAAGTGGCCGAGCACCGGCTTGGCGAAGACGAGGCCCACGAAGTCGCCGTAGATCTCACCTACACGCTCGCCAAGCGCGCGTATAATCTCGAGGCTGTGTCATGAAACAGACATGGCGCTGGTTTGGCCCCCATGACGTCGTATCGATCGACGAGATCGTTCAAGCGGGTGCGACAGGCGTCGTCTCGGCGCTGCACCATATTCCCGCCGGCGAAGCGTGGGCCGGGCGGGAAATCGCCAAGCGCCAGGGCGAAATCGCCCGTCGCGCCGATGGATCTGCAAGCGGACTCGCCTGGGATGTGGTTGAGAGCCTGCCGGTCGCGGAAGAAATCAAAATACAAAGCGGCGACTGGCGGCGCTGCATCGAAAATTACCTGACAAGCCTCGAGAATATCGCGAGCGCCGGCATCGCGGTCGTCTGCTACAACTTCATGCCGGTGCTCGATTGGACTCGCACCCAATTGTCCTATGAGCTGCCGACCGGCGCGCGCTGCATGCGTTTTGACTTCATTGACTTCGCAGCGTTCGATATCTGTATTTTGGAGCGCGACGGCGCCGATCGCGATTTCCCCGAGGATGTTGTTGAGCAAGCGCGCGCCCGGCATGCGGGCATGAGTGACGCGGCTCGCCAGCATCTGCTCCACGCAATTGTCGCGGGCCTGCCCGGCGCCAATCAATCGCTTTCGATGACGCAACTGCGGGAATTGCTGGCGGCGTATCGCGACATCGACCGCGACGCTATGATCAAGCATCACCATGATTTTCTCGCGGAAGTGGCGCCGACGGCCGAGCGGCTCGGGCTTCGGCTCTGCTGCCACCCCGATGATCCGCCTTTCCCACTGCTTGGCCTGCCGCGCATCGCGTCAACCGAAGCGGACTATGCGCGCATCGTGGCCGCAGCGCCGAGCCCCGCCAATGGCGTTGCGCTCTGCAGCGGGTCGCTTGGGGTGAACCCCGAAAATGATCTTCCGGGCATGATGCGCCGCCTGGGCGCTCATGTGCATTTTCTGCATCTGCGCAATGTGCGGCGCGAGGAGCAGCGCTTTCCAGGCGCCTTCCACGAAGCCGCGCATCTTGAGGGCGACACCGACATGGTCGCGCTGCTCAAAGCTGTGCTGGAGGAGGAGACGCGCAGAAAGGCGCAGGGACGCGCGGACTGGTCGATTCCCATGCGGCCTGATCACGGCCATGAAATCGCGGATGATCGCAACCGCTCGCCGCAGCCGGGATACCCGCTGATCGGGCGGCTGCGCGGGCTGGCGGAGTTGCGCGGCGTCGCGATCGGATTGGGAGGCGACGTGCAATGACCGGCCTCGACTATCGCCCCGAAGACCATGGCGTCGGCATTGTCCATATCGGTCCAGGCGCTTTTCACCGCGCGCATCAGGCGGTCTACACGGATGACGCGCTGGCGCGCATGGGCGGCGACTGGCGGATCGACGGCGTGAGCTTGCGCAGCACCAACATCGCTGACGCGCTCAATGCTCAGAACGGAGAATATACGCTCGTCGTGACGGGGAAAGGGGCCAAAAAATACCGAAAAATCAGAAGCATTAGGCAGATCTACGCCGCGTCGCGCGATATGGCGGCGGCGCGGGCCGCGATGCGGCGGCCGGGCGTCAAGATCATCAGCCTCACGGTGACTGAAAAAGCCTACACCCTGCCGGATGGCCAGGTTCCCGAAAATCATGCGATCTCGGTCCTTGTCGACGCGCTGGCCGGGCGCCGCGAGGATCAGCTTGGTCCTCTGACGCTGCTTTCCTGCGACAACCTGCCTGACAACGGCTCGGTTTTGCGGCGCGCGACACTCGAGCTCGCGGCGCGGCGCGATCAGGCCTTGGCCGACTGGATTGCGGAGACCTGCAGTTTTCCAAGCTCAATGGTCGATCGGATCACGCCGGCGACCACCGATGCGTTGCTGCGGGACGTCGCGCAGCAGACCGGCTGGGAAGACAAGGCGCCGGTCCAGACAGAGGCGTTCAGCCAGTGGGTCGTCGAGGATCAATTCGTCCAAGGGCGGCCCGAATGGGAAGGCGCGGGCGTCGCATTGGTCGAAGACGTCTCGCCCTATGAGCGGATGAAGCTGTTCATGTTGAACGGAGCCCATTCAATGTTGGCCTATGCCGGCTTTATGGCGGGCTGCGCCTATGTCAGGGACACAATGGCCGACGCCGCGCTTCACCGCCTGATCAATCGACATATGATGGCCGCCGCGGCGACTCTCGAGCCGCTTCAAGGCGTCGATTACGGCGACTATGCGCGGGCCCTGTTGGCGCGTTTCGCAAACCCCGAAATAGATCACGCGACCTATCAGATTGCGATGGACGGCAGTCAGAAAATGCCCCAGCGCATCTTCGCGCCCGCTTTGATCGCCTTGGAGCGCGGCCAGCCCCTCGCGCCCTACGCCTTCGCGTCTGCGGCGTGGCTGGCCTATCTGACGGGAAAGCGCGCCGACGGGACGGCGTTCGAGCTTCGCGATCCGCGCGAGGCGGAGCTGTCGCGCCTGCCCGCCGAGGCTCACGACCGGGTCGACGCGCTTTTCGCCTTGCCCAATCTGGTCCCTTCCGCGCTCGCCGCCGCCCCCGAGTTCCGCAGCGGCGTGGTCGCGGTTTTGCAAGCGATCCAAACCGTCGGCATGCCTGCCGCAATCGAGGAGGCGGCCGCGTGACGCAAAAACCGGTGAGATTAGCGATTATCGGCTTAGGCATGGCCTCCAAGCCGCATCTAGCCGCCCTGAAGCAACTCGCCCCCGATATCGAGGTGGGCGGCGTGTTCGCCCGATCGCCCGAACGGCGCTCGGAGATCGCCCAGATCTTTGGCTGGCCGGCTTTTGAGAGCCTCGAGGCGATCTGCGAAAGCGATGTCGACGGCGCCGTCGTAATCACGCCGCCAAATGCGCGGCGCGAGATCGTGGCGGCCTTGGCGGCGGCGGGCAAAGCGGTGCTGATGGAAAAGCCCGTTGAACGGGACTTGGCGCGGGCGATCGAGCTGGTTGAGATTTGCGAAGCTGCAAATACGCCGCTCGGCATGGTGTTGCAGCACCGTTTCCGGGTGGGCGCTGAGACATTGACGAAACATATCGCCAATGGGGCGGCCGGCGAGATTCACATGGCGCGGGTCTCGCTGCCTTGGTGGCGCGACCAATCCTATTATGACGCGCCCGGCAGAGGGACTTTCGCGGTTGATGGCGGCGGCGTCTTGCTGACGCAAGCCATCCATGTGCTCGATCTGATGCTCAGCCTCGTTGGGCCCGCCGCGCGCGTCGCGGCGCTGTGCGGCACGACGCGTCTTCACCAGATGGAGGCCGAAGATTTCGCCACGGCTGGGCTGGTGTTCGCCAACGGCGCCCATGGCGCGGTCACAGCCACGACAGCCAGTTTTCCGGGGTTCGCGGAGTCCTTGGAGCTCGATTGCGAACATGGCTCCTTCCGCTTGAAGGCCGGCGAGCTTTCCATCGATTGGCGCGACGGTCGAAGCGAAACCGTTGGAGAAGTCACGGGAACGGGCGGCGGCAGCGACCCGATGGATTTCCCCTGCGACTGGCACCGCGATTTGATCGCCGATTTCGCAGACGCGCTCCGCAACAACCGCCCGCCGCGGGTCACCGGCCGCGCGGCGTTAGAAGTGCATCGCCTGATCGACGCGATTGAGCGCTCCAACCGCGAAGGCCGCTGCATTCAGCTGGAGGGTGCGTCATGACGTTGCGTTTCGCCGCATTGGGGCTCGATCACCGCCATATCTACGGCATGGCCGAGGGCATGATCGACGTCGGCTGCGAGTTTGTCGGCTATTGGACCGACGGCGAGCCGCAGCCGCTTTCAGGCTTTCAAAAGCGTTTTCCAAGCGTGCCGCGCCTTGCCGAGATCGCCCCGCTCCTTCAAGATCCCAGCATCAGCCTCGTTCTCATCGCCGCCCCACCAGCCGAGCGGGCGCGCCTTTCGATTCTCGGGCAAAGACGTGATGCTCGACAAGCAGCGATGCCTGACCCTCGGCGAGCTTGAGGACATTGAAAAAGCGGTCGCGGAGGCCGGGCGCATCTGGTCTGTCGACTTTTCCGAGCGGTTTGAAGTGCCGGAAATCGCATCGATTACCGGCCATAGCCTGCGCTCGGCGCTGATGATCCTGGAGACTTATCTCCCGCGCACGCGGGGCCTTGCGCGCTCTGCAATGCAGAAGCTCGAGCGCGGCGGCGCGGTTGTCAAAAGTTTTGGAAACTAATGGAAACCGGAACGAACCGGAACCAGACGAAATATCAAAAAATGATTATTTTTCAGATGTTTAAATGGCGCACCGGGGAAGATTCGAACTCCCGACCCCCAGATTCGTAGTCTGGTGCTCTATCCAGCTGAGCTACCGGTGCATTGCGCTGACGGTTTGCGCTTTGAGGAAAGCGTCAATCTGCGCGCGGCGTTTAAGGTGAGAAAAACTCCTTAACCGCCGGAGCCGTGTATCTATCGACCGCCGCCGCGTATTGCAAGTATCAAGTCGACAGAAAGTTCAAGATAATTTGCCCCTCATCGCTCATCCTCCCGCGTTGCGCTCAGCGGCGCGGCGGCCGGCTTCGACACCGCGCAACAGCGCGCGCGACACGCAGTCCGCCGCGGCGGAGCCAAGCACGGTGAGCGCCATCAAGCGGGATGCGCCGGCGCCGTACGGCAAGGGAAAGCCGCCGGTCGCCAACGCAAAAACGACATCGCCGTCATAAGGCGTGTGCGAGGGCCGAACCGCCCGCGCCAGACCGTCCTGGGCCATCACCGCGAAGCGGGTCGCCTCCTCCGCAGTGAGGTCAGCGTCCGTCGCCGCCACAACCAGGCAGGTATTCAGCGCGATCGGAGCCCCGGCAAGTTTGGAGTTTTGCGGCAACGGATCCGACGCCATGTCCAGATCAAACAGCGTTTCACCGGGCTCAAGCGGCGCGCCAACCGGGTTCGCGATCACGAGCGCGGCGACCGTCGGCCCATCTTGACCGCTGGCCGCAACCACAAAAGACGCTTGGCCCAGCCCGCCAGGCCCATCCCCCGCGCGTGCGCCAACGCCCGCGCCCACCGCGCCGAGACATGCGTCATCCACACGCGCCGCAGCCAGCGCCGCAGCGCCGAGCGCCCGATAAGGCGCGCCGCCCAAGGGCTCCCACGACCCGAGGCCAAGCTGCTTCAGATCGTAAATCGCTGCGCCAGGCACGATGGGAACGGGCGGCGCCGCTGGCGCCGGGCGTAGTCCGACCCCAGCTGCGCACAGCGTTTCCACGACGCCATCCGCCGCCGCCAGTCCAAATACTGAACCGCCAGACAGAGAGATCGCGTGCGCCCCCCGCACGGTCGCGCCGCTGCGCAGCAGGTCTGTTTCGCGCGTCGCAGGTCCACCGCCCCGAACGTCGACCGCGGCGACGCAGAATTGATCCGGCAAAATCACCGTTGCGCCGGTCGGCGCTTCGGCGGCCCGGGCGTGCCCGACGCTCAGCCCGGCCACATCGCACAATGCGTCTCGCCGTCCGATGCGGCCGCTCCATATCCCGCCGTTCACGTCGGCTCCTTTTCATCGGCGTCCCCGCGGGCGCCATCTTTTGCGGCGGCCACACGAGCCGCCATCCGCGCCGAGGGGGCGCCCCGGCTCGGCAGGATGATCCGAAAGCGGACGCCGGCGCCGGTGCTTTCCACCAAGCTCAATTCGCCGCCTTGAACTCGGATGAGCTCCGCAGCAATCGCCATGCCGAGGCCGCTGCCCCCCTGACGAACCGAGCCTTTAAACGCCTTAAATAGGTTCTCGCGCGCCTTTTGCGGCAGCCCCGGCCCGTTATCAACCACATCGATCTCAACCCCATCGTCCCGCCGACGCGCCTCGATGGCGATAACGCCGCGACGGCCGGTTGACTGAACCGCTTCTTTTGCGTTCCGAGCCAAGTTGAGCAACGCGCGAAACAGTTGGTCCGGATCGACAACGGCGCGCATTCCGTCCGGCGCGCCGTTGACGAACGCGATCATCTGATCAGGGCCGGCATGGACGTTCGAGCGGTCTTCGCCGCCGCTCAACGCAAGATCCGCACGTAAATGCGCATCGCGACGCTCCGCATTCCCGCCGCCGTTCGGCGCGCCCCGCACGCGCCGGCTGGTCTCGCACAGGTTCAGCGCCGCAGCGACTTCGGAAGCGACCTCAGCAAGCTCCACCTCAGCGAATTCCGGCGGCGGCTCATCGGCTCGGCCATAGGCCAGCGTTTGCTTACAAAGGCGGATCGCCCGGTCAAGGGACCCAACCAACTTGCCGCCGACGCGCATCGTCGCCGGATCACGGCTCTCGGCCAGCCGGTCCGCCAACAGCTGCGCGCTCGCCAGGATATTGCGCAGATCGTGATTGATTTTCGCGACCGCCTCCCCCAGCGCCGCGAGGCGAGACTTCTGCTTAAGCGCTTGCGCAACCGCTTTTTGTTGCTCCGCCAGCTCGCGCTCCGCATGACCGATCTCACCGCTCGCGCCGCTGGGCGCGATAATGCGGCCGGCGTCCTCGGGATCATCACGAAACCGGATCAGACTATCGATGACACGCTTGATTGGACGCACCAGGAACTGATTAACGCTCAGAAACACCAGCAGCGCTGTGAGCGCTGAAATGAACAGCGACAGGAAAAAGATCCGGCGGCCATAATCGAGCATCGCGGCCTTCAACTCGCGCTCATCGACCACGATCTCCATATATTTGCCGCCCGGATGGCTCGTTTCGCCAATCACGCCGATATTGCGGCCTTGGAACCGGAAGGCGCAGGCGAGCGCGTCCCAGATCAACTCGAACGCCCCGGCATCGCGTAGATCATAGGTATGGCCGATCATCTCGCGCATCGGCGAGGCCAGCATCAGCTCCCGCCGCCGCTCCCGCTTCACCGCCACAGAAAGAACGCCAGCGCTGGCCAGCAACTCCTTCTCCAAGTCCGGGTGAAGCGGCCCCTCGGACGCCGCCAGCGCCGAGAGGCTGGCGATGTGCGCTTTCGCCAGTTTATCCAACAGAAACTGCTCGCGAAAACGCGCCACCGATGGAACGAAGATCAGAATCTCCGCCAGCATTACGAATATGACCGTCAGGACAAGGAGCCTACCGGACAAGCTCCGCCAAAAGCCGAGTAGCTTCGTCATGCCGCCCGCATCTCACCCAATTCCGCCGCCCGCACCATGCTGACGCCGTCCATTCACTTTGGCGAGATAATTTCGCGAGCAGTGATTGACAAATCACGACTGCGCTTTGCGGCAATGCGTTCAGCGTGTTCGCCCTGGCGCAGGAAGTCCGGCGGCGCGGCGCCCTTCCTCCGTTTTGAGCGAAAAATCAGCGCCGTCATGCGCCGCCCCGGCTGGGGAGCTTAACCATAAGATCGCCTGCGCCACCCACTCAGCTGGAATATGATCTTCCCAATTCAGCTGGCTGACCGGATTGACGCCCGATGTTTTAATCGCCGTCTGCATGTCCGTCGCGACCGTGCCGGGGCTGAGGCCGACAACACGCACCCCTTTCTCGCCCAGCTCCCTCGCGCCGCAGCGGGTAAGCGAGAGCGCCGCAGCTTTGCCGGAACAATAGTGGCTCCATCCTTCGAGCGCGCCATAGGCCGCGCCAGAGCTGATATTTACGATTACGCCGCTCCCTTGCGCGACCATCGCAGGGGCCGCTGCGCGCAGGCCGTAATAGACCCCTTTTGCGTTGACGTCGAACGCTGCGCCCCAGGCGGCGGGATCGGACTCCTCGATCCGGGCAATCGGCTCAACGACGCCAGCGTTGTTGATCAGAATATCGATCCGACCGAACGCCTGCCGGCAGAGTTCCACCGCGGCTTGCACATCCGCATACACGCTGACGTCGCACCGAACCGATCGCGCGTTTGCGCCGGCGGCGCGCAGCTCTTCCGCAAGCGCTTCAATTGCCGCTTCGCTGCGCGCGGCGAGCAGAACGGACGCGCCAGCCGCCGCGTAAGCGCGCGCCGCCGCGGCGCCGATTCCCCGGCTTGCGCCGGTGATCATCACTGCTTTGCCCGCGTAATTATCTGGGGAGTGGGTCATGGTCATTCTCCTGAGCATCGTTTGACCGTTTTCTAGGCTCGGACGCCCCATGGAAAAAAGCGCGTGTCGCGCAGCAGCTTCATGCGCTATTTCACATGAATGGATACGAATGACCTCAAACTAATGCTGGAAATTGCGCGACGCGGCAGCTTCGCGGCCGTCGCGCGAGCGCTCGAGATTGACCCCTCCGCCGTTTCGCGCCGCGTAAGCGATGTAGAAGCCGCGCTTGGCGCACGCCTTTTTCACCGTACGACCCGGCGGCTTGCGCTCACAGAGGCCGGAGCCGCCTATCTCGCCGCAGCCGAAGAGGGGCTCGCCCTGCTCGATCACGCGCAGCAGGAGCTGACCCGCGCGCGTCATCAACCCACGGGCCATCTTTGCATCACAGCCTCCGTCGCCTTCGCGCAAGCGCGTCTGCAACCGCTTCTGCCGGAGTTTCTGGAGCGCTATCCGCAGCTCTCCTTACATCTCCGCGCGACGGATGCGGTCGTCGACCTCGTCGCCGAAAGCGTCGATTTAGCGATCCGACTGGGCTCAGAAATGCGTGGCGATCTCATCTGCTCCAAACTGCGCCCCACCCGCTATCGCGTCTGCGCCAGCCCAACCTATCTCGCCGCCGCGCCGCCAATAAAGACGCCGACGGATCTCGCCGAACATCCTTGCGTACGTTTTGCATTTCCAGCTTTTCGAGATCGCTGGCGTTTCCGCGCCGCCGGCGCTGCGACAGCCTATGATGTTTCGATCAGCGGACGGTTGCTGCTCAGCACCGCCCTCGGCGTTCGCGACGCCGCAATCGAAGGGCTGGGCCCCGCCCTTCTCACCGACTGGCTGGTGTCGGACGACATCGCCAAGGGCCGGTTGATCGATCTCTTTCCCGAACATGAGTGCGCCGCCGAGAGTTTCGACACCGCCGCGTGGCTGGTCTATCCGAGCCGCGCCTATCTGCCGGCGAAAGTAAGAGCAGCGATCGACTTCTTCCGCGCCCGCCTTGGCGCCTCCGCCCCAGCAGCGGCGTGACTGTTTGGGCCGCCGCCTCATACATCCGTCAGCGCCGCGCCGCATCCGCCCCAGCGATGTCCCGCGCCGCCGCGCGCAAGGCGTGCAAGAGCGCGATCATATGCTCAGACATATGCGCGTCCTTGCGCAAACTGACCCCGACCGGCCCGGTCAACATCGGATGCGGCGGATCCAGCGCCCGAAGGCTGCCGAGCGCCAGCTCCTCAGCCACAACGCCGCGCGAGATGAACCAGACCGCATCGGAAAGCAGCAGCACCCGGCGGCCAAAGGCGAGCGAAACAGTCTCGAACGCCGGTTCCGCGGCCTCCACGCCAATACTGGTCAAGAACCCGCGCACATAGGGCCAAATCAATGCGCCGCGCGGCGGCAAGATCAGCGGATAGTCGGCAAGGCGGCGCAGATCATCCCCCGCGCGCAACGGGTGGTCGGCGCGCACCACGGCTGTCGCCGTCTCCAGATACAGCTGTTCGAAACTGAGCCCATCCATCAGCTCCGGCGTCGCCATGCGCCCCACAACAAGATCCAGGCTCGCCTCTTTCAGCTGCGAGTGAAGCAGCCAATTTGGCCCGGTCGACACCCTCAAGACACAACTCGGGTTCGTTTCCCGCATGGCGACGGCGGCGCGGGGCAGCAGGTCCGTCGCGGCAGTCGGCAGAACGCCCACCGCAAGCTTCACGGCCTCTGGCTGCGCCCGCCGCACCGCCTCCTGCGCCCGGACCAGCTCCGCAACGCCCAGCCCGGCAAACTGCTGAAACATCCGTCCGGCGCTGTTCAATTTGAGGCGCCAGCCCGAGCGATCGAACAGCTGTCGGCCGAGAATCTCCTCCAGCTCCTTCAGGGTCTTCGAAGCGGCGGGCTGCGTCACGCCAAGATTGCCCGCCGCCGCGCCGAGCGAGCCGACGCGGGCGATTTCTAAGAAACAGCGTAAGTGTCGCAAACGTAGGCGTTTATCGAGCTCCATATCCCCAAGGTAATGAAGTGAGCTCAATAACTCAATTTCATTGCACGAAACCTCATGTAACTATCCGAAAAACACGCCAATGGGAGGAAGCGCATGAGCGAGCGCTACGCAGACGGAATGAAAGTACGGCGCAGCGTGCTGGGTGAGGCGCATGTGGACCGCGCCGAAGCGGCGAAAACGCCGTTTGACGAGCCGTTTCAAACACTGATCACCGAAGGCGCGTGGGGAAACGTCTGGGCGTCCGATGGCATTTCCCGTCGTGAAAGATCAATGCTGACCCTCGCGCTGCTCGCCGCGCTCGGCAATTTCGAAGAGATCCCAATGCATATCCGCGCCACCGCACGCACCGGGGCGAGCAAACAGGATGTGCTCGAAGCCTTCCAGCATGTGGCGATCTACGCCGGCGTCCCCCGCGCCAACCATGCGCTGAAGCTTGCGAAACAGACCTACGCCGAAATGGAGGCGGAAGGCTGACCAAGGCCGGCGCCGGCTCACACCAGCCGGCCGCCGATGAGGTTGCGCGCGCCAATCCACCATGGACGCGCCAAGGAGTTCGGAAGAGCCCCGATTGCTCAATAACCAGGAGGAAATCACAGTGGCGTCTCAAGGCGAATTTTATCAGCGCGATCGTCGGCGGCATCCGCCCGCTCTTGCGCCTGACTATAAGACCAGCACATCGCGCTCCCCGCGCTATTCGCTGATCAGTCTCCAGAATTCCGCGTCTGAATTGACCGGCCCGGTCTTCGGTCACAATGATATCGACCCGATCGATAGCGACCTTCTGCACAACTACGCAAAAGCCGGCGAAAGCGCGATCGGCCAGCGCATGTTGCTGCATGGGCGGGTGCTGGACGAAAACGCCCGACCGATTCCAAACACCCTGGTGGAGATTTGGCAGGCCAATGCGGGCGGGCGCTATCGCCATAAGAAGGACACCTATCTCGCGCCAATCGATCCGAATTTCGGCGGCTGCGGCCGCACGCTGACGGATGATGAAGGCCGGTATGTATTCCACACGATCAAACCTGGCCCCTACCCATGGCGGAACTGGGTGAATGATTGGCGGCCAGCCCACATTCACGTCTCGGTTTTTGGCGCCGGCTTCGCCCAGCGGTTGATCACCCAATGCTATTTCGAAGGCGATCCGCTGATCCCGATCTGCCCGATCGTGCAAACGATCCCAGATCCGCAGGCGATTGAGCAGCTGACCGCTGCGATGGATCTGAACGCATCCGCGCCTCTCGATATGCTCGCCTACAAATTCGACATCGTTCTGCGTGGTCGTCGCTCGACCGTGTTCGCGAACCGGCTGGAGGGCAACTAATGATCCCGCAAAAGCTTGACTATCTGAAAGAGTCCGCGTCGCAGACGGCGGGCCCCTACGTTCATATCGGCCTCGCCCCAGGCGCCGCCGGCTTTGAGATCTACAAAAAGGAGCTCGGCTGGGACATTGCGGGTCCAAACGCCAAAGGCGAGCGGATTCGCGTGGAAGGCTTGGTGATCGACGCGTTCGGCTCACCGGTGAAGGATGTGCTGCTCGAAGCTTGGCAAGCGAACGCGGACGGCGTCTACGCCCATCCAGAGCACGCCGGCGAAGTCGAAGAGGGCTTCCGCGGCTGGGGCCGCGTGATCACCAACTTTGAAACTGGAGAATGGGGCTTCGACACCGTCAAGCCCGGCCGGGTGATGGGTCGCAACGGCAAAGCTATGGCGCCTCATATCAACCTCTGGATTGTTGCGCGCGGCATCAATGTCGGCTTGAACACCCGGGTGTATTTCTCGGACGAAGAAGCCGCGAACGCGGAAGATCCGGTTATCAACCTGATTGAATGGGAGCGCCGCCGCGCCACCCTGATCGCAAAACGCGGCGAGCGGGACGGCAAACCCGTCTATCGCTTTGACGTCCGACTGCAGGGCGAAGACGAAACCGTCTTCTTCGATATCTAAACCGCATCTAAACCGCGTTCTTCAAAATCGACGCCACGCCGGCGCCAGAGTCGATGAACGTCATAAGACTGAGGAGCAGGCCCGGTGTTTGGGTCTGCTCCTTGCCGTATCTGTTCCAGTCGCCCTAAAACGCCCTATTCCCAGCTTCGCCGCGACAGAGCGAAGATCGACATCGCATCGGAGGAGCCCTATGGCCGAACCCTGTATCATCTGCGTCGCCATCACCGGCTCGTTGCCCACCAAAGAGAACAACCCAGCAGTGCCAATCACCGTCGACGAACAGGTGGAAAGCACGCAGGAGGCGTTTGAAGCCGGCGCAGCGATCTGTCACGCGCATGTGCGGAATGACGACCAGACCCCGAGCAGCGATCCCGAGAAATTCGCGCGTCTCAAGGAAGGGCTTGAGAAACATTGCCCAGGGATGATCGTCCAATTCTCCACAGGCGGCCGTTCGGGCGCCGGGAAAACGCGGGGCGGCATGCTGCCGCTGCGGCCAGATATGGCGTCGCTTTCGGTCGGCTCGAATAACTTCCCGACCCGCGTCTATGAGAACCCGCCTGATCTCGTGGATTGGCTGGCCGGCGAGATGCGTACTTATGAAGTAACGCCCGAGGTCGAAGCCTTTGACCTCAGCCATATTCTACAGGCGATTAAACTCCACGAAACCGGCGTACTGTTTGGAAAGCTCTACGTTCAATTTGTGATGGGCGTGAAAAACGCCATGCCGGTCGACAAAGAGATTTTTGACTTCTACGTCCATGTGATGAAAACCAGAGCGCCAGGCGCGCAATGGTGCGCTGCTGGCATCGGCGTGCATCAGCTCACCGTCAATGAATGGGCGATTGCGGCCGGAGGCCACACGCGCGCGGGGCTCGAGGACAATGTCCGTCTGGACCGCAACACGCTGGCGCCCTCAAACGCCGCATTGATTAAGCGGGCCGCCGAGCTGTGCGAAAAATATCAGCGCCCCGTCGCAACTGCTGCGCAAGCGCGGGAGATTCTGGGCTTGAAGGCGGCGGCGTGACGGCGTCCGCATTCGATCACCCATGGCTCGGCGGCCTGTTTGGCGACGCCGAGCTGACCGAGCTCTGGTCCGCCGAGCATCAGCTGCGGCACATGCTTCGGTTCGAGGCGGCGCTGACCAAGGCGCTGGGCGAAGCGGAGCTGATCGCGGCGGAGGAGGTCGCCCCCGCAGTCGCTCGGATCGAAGCCTTCGCCCCCGATATCCAAGCGCTGGCGGCGGCGACGAGACGCGACGGAGTGGTCGCGCCGGGGCTGGTTCGCCAGCTTCGACAGGATTACGCGGCTCCCGCCGCCATCCACACTGGCGCCACTTCTCAGGATGTTGTGGACACCGCGCTGGCTCTCACGCTCCAAGAAGTCGCCTCGACGCTCTCAGCTCGGATCGCGAGCTTGACGCTGGCGCTGAACCGCCTGCTCAGCGCCCATGGCGCGGCGACAATTATGGGGCGGACCCGAATGCAGGCCGCGCTGCCAATGGCCGCCCGCACCAGGATCGAAAGCTGGGCCGCCCCATTGCCGGAGCTGCGGCTGCAGCTTGAGCAGCGCCGCTGGCGCGTTCAACTCGGCGGCCCGGTCGGCGATCGCCGCGGCTTTGGCGCGCATGCGGACCAAGTTGCGGCCTCGGTCGCACAGTCGCTCGGTCTGGCGCAGGCGCCGCGCGCCTGGCATGGCGATCGAAGCGCAGTCGCGGGTTTTGGCGCAACCCTGTCGCAGATCACCGGCGTCTTAGGAAAGCTCGGGCAGGACGCCTGTCTGATGGTTCAGCAAGGCGTTGACGATCTCGCAATCTCTGGCGGCGGCGGCTCCTCAGCGATGCCGCACAAATCCAACCCGGTCGCCGCAGAGCTGCTGGTCACCCTCGCCCGGTTCAACGCAGCTCAGCTGGGCGCGCTGCATTCGGCGATGGTGCATGAGCAGGAACGCTCAGGCGCCGCTTGGATGCTCGAATGGATGGTGCTGCCGCCAATGACCGTCGCGGCCGGGCGCGCGCTGAGCGCAGCAAGCGAGGTCATCAGCCAGATTTCCCGCGTCGGCCGGCCTACCGGCTAATCGCAACTATGCTATAGTCCGCTCTCGGGCGCGAACTCCCAAATCTGGTCTTCGCCAGCCTGCCGGACGCTGGCTCGGCCAGATTTAGGAGTTCGCATCCTAAGCCACCTCGGGGCGGAATATGGGACGAATTACAGCGCTGTTTGCCCGAAAGGTCGCGGCGGCGGCCGGCGACGAGATTGATCAGAAGGCATTTCTCGCTTCGGTCGGCCTGGCCATGCGCAGCGAGGCCGCCATCGCCGAGATGCTCACGGCGGACGCTTATTACGACTTCTTTGAACGCGTCGCGCGCGCTCTGCCAAGCGGGGTCGATCTGCCCTTGCGCACTGGAGCGTCGATGCGCTGCGATGATTACGGCGCCTTCGGCCTTGCATGGAAGGCGGCGCCGACGCTGCGCGCTTCCTTCGCACGCTCTGAACGCTACGCAAAACTCCTGACCAGCGTCGCGGATTACGAAGTGATCCCAAACGACCAAGGCGCGCTGATGGTGCTGCATCGCAATGGCGAGCGCCGCCTCGGGCTGCGGCTTTCGAATGAAGCGACGATGGCGAGCATCGTCTCGATGATCCGTCAGGTGTCCCCCGCCCCGTTTGCGCCGCTGGAAGTCATGTTCAAACATCGCGCGCCGCCCTCGATTGCGGCGCACGAAACCTACTTCGGCTGCCCTGTCCGTTTCGGCGCCGAGCTGGACGCGATGCAGATCGGGCCGGACGATCTCGTCCGCCCCAACCGTCTGGGCGACGAAGGAATCACGCGGTTCCTAATCGCCCATCTCGATGCGGAATTGGCCCGGCTCAACGCCGATCAATCGCTGGAAGAGATTGTCCGCAACGCCATCGCCCGCGCGCTGTCGGACGGCGCCCCGAGAATGGCGGATGTCGCCAAACGTCTCAGCATGAGCGAGCGCACCTTGCATCGGCGACTGGCTGAAGAAGGGCTTACCTTCCAGCGCCTCGCCGAGAACACAAGACGCGCCCTCGCAGAAGGGCTTCTGCGCCAATCCGACTATTCGTTGGTGGAAATCGCGTTCCTCACCGGTTTTTCCGAACAAAGCGCGTTTAACCGCGCCTTCCGCCGCTGGTCCGATCAAACGCCAAGCGCATTCCGCGACGCGCATAGAAGCGCCTGACAGATCGGGTCAAACAGATGGCGGGGCCGGTCAAGCACGCCGACGCGGAATCCCGCAAACCCTCAGCATCACGCAACAAGGGAGCATGTGATGCAGAGCGGACCTATTCTTGTCATTGGCCCTACCGGCAAAACCGGCCGCCGGGTCGTCGATCGGCTGGCGGCGCAGCACCGTCAAATCCGGCTCGGCGGCCGCGCCTCGCCCGTTCCATTTGACTGGGATCAGCCGGAAACCTGGCCGCAAGCGTTGCAGGGCGTCAGCGCCGCGTTTGTGACGTACTATCCCGACCTCGCCTTTCCCGGCGCCGAAGAGAAAATCTTCGCGCTGACAGAACAGGCGAAGAAAGCCAATGTCGGGCGGCTTGTGCTGTTGTCCGGCCGCGGCGAGACCCACGCCCTGCGATGCGAAGAGATCGTGCGGCGCTCGGGCGTCGACTTCACGCTGGTGCGATGCGCTTGGTTCGCTCAGAATTTTAGCGAAGGCTATCTGCATGAGGCGGTGATGAACGGCGTTGTCGCGGCGCCGGCGGGGGATGTGCGCGAGCCGATCGTCGATGTGGACGACATTGCGGATGTCGCCGTGGCGGCGCTGACCGAAGATCGCCATGCGGGTGAATTATACGAAATCACTGGGCCGCGCCTGATGCATTTCTCTGAAATCGCCTCGGAGCTTGGACGGGCGGCAGGCCGGGAAATCGTCTACGCCCCGATCACGCTGGAGCAGTTCCACGCAGCAATGACGGAAATCGGCGGCGCCTTCATCGCGGACGTGTTCACCCATGTCTGCCGCGAAGCGCTGGATGGCCGCAATGAATCCTTGGGCGACGGCGTGCAGCGCGCGCTCGGACGTCCGCCACGAGATTTCGTGGAATATTGCCGCACCGCCGCAGCCACGGGCGTGTGGAACATCGCAACTTAGACCCCTTTTGCGGCCTCGCCGCGCCATTCCTTTGGAGGACCACAGATGCCAATTTGGTTCGCGCTTCTCTGCCAATTCTCGCTGATCGCCTTCGCCCTGCTCGGCGGCGTTTTCCTCGCCTTCTCGGACTTCATCATGCGATCACTCAGCCAGATGCGCGCCTCCGGCGGCGTCGAAGCAATGCAGATCATCAACCGCGAAGTATTCCGCTATGTGTTCATTCCGCTCTTCATGATCATGGCCCCGGTTTCCCTGCTGATCGCCGGCTACGCCTACGCCGCGCTGCCGGGCGCCGCCGCCATGCTGCTGATCGCCGCCGCGCTTGTGTATGTATTCGGCTGCTTCGGGGTGACGGTCTTTCTCAACGTGCCGCTCAATGAGGCTTTGGCCAAGATGGACACGGATGGCGGCGCGGCGCTGGAATTCTGGCGGGCGACATATCTGCCGCGCTGGACGCTTTGGAACAGCGTGCGGACCGCCGCTTGTTTGCTCGCCTCCGCCCTGTGCCTGGCCGGCGTGCTTGCGAGCGATCTCGTTAAGACGCATTGAGCGTTGATCGGTTGGTAACGACCCGCCATCAGTCTAGGGTGCGAACTCCTAAATCTGGTCGTCGCCAGCCCGTCAAACGCGCATTTGGGGCAGGAAGCGGCGCGAGGGCGGTGTGGTTCCACTGGCGAGCGTCGCTGACGCACCCCAAAAGCGCGTTTGACGGGCCCGAAGGGCGTCCGGCCAGATTTAGGAGTTCGCACCCTAACGTTAAGCCCCTGTGCTCGATGGCCTTCGCCGCGAGCCGTCGGCCCCGGGAGATCGCAGATGGCGGCTGAACCAAACGATGCGACAGCGCTCGCAGAACAGGTGCGCGGCGGCGGCCTTTCCGCACTCGAGGCGACGGACGCCGCCATTGCGCGGGCCGAGGCGATTGAGCCTCAGATCGGCGCCCTGGCCTCCGCGCGCTTTGAGCTGGCGCGCGCAGAAGCCAAAGCGCTGGACGCGGACGCGCCGCGAAAAAAAGGCGCGCTGTTCGCCGGGGTTCCGTTCCTGGTGAAGGATCTCGCTTATCTGAAAGGCGCGCCTCTGACCTTCGGCTCCCGCCTGTTCCGCGACTATCGGGCGTCGAGCACCGAGCCGGTGATACAAACAGCGCTCGACGCCGGCATGATTGCGCTCGGCAAATCCAGAACGCCGGAGTTTGGGCTGATCGGCACGACAGAGCCGCTATTGCACGGCCCCACGCGCAATCCCTGGAACCCCGATTTGAGCGCCGGAGGCTCCTCAGGCGGGGCCGCAGCGGCGGTCGCGGCCGGAATGGTTCCCTTCGCCCACGCCAGCGACGGCGGCGGCTCGATCCGTATTCCCGCCTCCGCCTGTGGGCTGTTTGGCTTAAAAACCTCCCGCGGGCGCGGTCTGGGGCCAAGGCGAAGCGCGCCGGGCGGGCTCAGCGTCAGCTTCTGCCTTACGCGCAGCGTCCGCGACGCCGCCCAGTTTCTCGCCCTCCTGGACGCCCGAAGGGTCGACGCCGCCACGGATGATGATCCAGGACCTGCGGAGCTGGGCTTCGTCGCCGAACCGATCAACCGTCCGCTGCGCATCGCGCTGGCGCCGAACACTGTCTTGGGGCAAGGACCAGATCCTGAAGTCGCCGACGCATTGGCGGCCGCAGTCAAGCTGTGCCAGGAACTCGGGCATCATGTCGAGCCCGCCGCCCCGGTCTTTGACGGCGCCGCGGCTGTTCCACATTTCATCACCCTATGGGCGGCCATTCCCGATATGCTGCGCAAGCAGTTTCCCCTCATTCGCCCAGTCGCCTGTGGCGGCCGTTTCTGGGACTGGCCACGCTATGAAGAGGCGTTGGATCCCTGGACGCGCGGCCTCGCCGAATGGTTTCGACGGCAGGAAGAGGAGGCGCCCGGCGCGCTCGATCGCGCCCGGACCTTTTTCCGCGCCGCCGCCTTGACCTATGAGCAGTTCTTCGACCGGTTTGACGTGATCCTGAGCCCCGTCGCCCGCCGCGCGCGCTTGCCGCTGGGCGAGCAGGCGCCCACCGTTCCGTTTGAGACGCTGATGGAGCGGGCGATCGACTATGTCGGCTACACGCCGACGCATAACGCAATCGGCGCGCCGGCCATGTCAGCGCCAATCGGATGGGCGTCGGACGGCTTGCCGATCGGGCTGCAATTCGCCGCCCGCAGACATGACGACCGCACATTGCTGCGTCTGGCCTACCAGCTGGAGGCCGCCGCCCCTTGGGCCCATCGGCGCCCGCCGCTTTCCGCCTGACGCCGCTAGGGTGCGCCGACCAAGTGGATACCGGTTGGCGGGAGCAGCACGCGACAAAACAAAGAGTTAGAGCCTTGAGCCGATCCAACTTGATCGGCGAAAGCTCT
>JALEGB010000114.1 GCA_022760355.1 Neomegalonema sp. | reverse complement strand
TGGTGGAAGATATAGGCGGCGGCGATGATCGCCAGCCCCGCATAGAGCAGGAAGGCGATCTCCAGGCCGCCGCGGGCGAACCAGACGCGCCGCGCGCGCCACATCTCCCGCAGCCGGCGCCGCAGCTTATGCAGCCAGCCTGTGAGACGGCCGGGAACGCCCTTCCCGCGCAGCAAACTCAGCGGTAGGATGATCGCCAGAGTGATCAGCATGCCGATCAGCCAGACAACCATCGCGTTCAGTGTATTCAGCGGCCAATCTATCAGCCATTTCCGCAAGGCGAGCAGCCAGAGCAGCCCGATCGACGCCGCGGCGGCGTAGAGGCCGATCTCGATCGTGGAAAGCCCCGCCCCCCAACTATTGACGGCGCGCCGCAGCTCAATCACCCCGTCCAGAAACTGCGTCAACAGATCCAGCATCGCCGCCCCTCGCTCTGATGCGCTGGGCGGGATGTTAACCGATCCTGCCTCCGCTGGCGAGTGGTGCGCGGCGCTTGAACTTGGGGGGACATCTTGTTCTAAAACGTTTTAGGTCGCGCTTGGAACAGCGACGCTACAGATCCGGGAGCCGATGAATGAACCTCTACGCCAAACTCCTCGCCCGCCAGGCCCAAGGCAAGCCGATTCGCGTCGGGCTGATTGGGGCCGGCAAGTTCGGCTCGATGTTCCTGTCGCAAGTGCGGAACACCGCTGGGATGCATCTGATGGGGGTGGCCGATCTTTCCGCCGATCGGGCCGAAGCGGCGTTGCGGGCCACCGGGTGGGATGTGGCGGCGGCGACGACCCGATCCTTTGACGAGGCGCTGAGCGGCGGCCGCACTTGCGTGACGGAAGACAGCGACGCGTTGATCCGCGCGCCGGGAATGGACGTGGTGATCGACGCAACCGGCTCCCCCGCCGCCGGCGTGCGCCACGCCCTGCGCGCCGCGGCGGAAGGGCGCCATATGGTGATGGTGAATGTCGAGGCGGATGTGCTGGCCGGCGGCTATCTGGCGGAGCGGTTCGCCCAGGCGGGGCTGGTCTACTCGATGGCCTATGGCGATCAGCCGGCGCTGGTGTGCGAGATGATCGATTGGGCGCGCGCCTGCGGTTTTAAGGTGGTGGCCGCCGGAAAGGGAACGAAATACCTGCCGATCTTCGCGAGCTCGACGCCGGATACGGTGTGGGATCACTATGGGCTGACGCCTGAGGAGGCCGCGCAGGGCGGCATGAATCCGCAGATGTTCAACTCCTTCTTGGACGGCACGAAATCGGCGCTGGAGATGGCGGCGATTTCGAATGCGGCCGGGCTGAAGGCGCCGAAGGATGGGCTGCTGTTCCCGCCGGCGGGCGTGCATGATCTGGCTCAGATCCTGAAGCCGCAAGCCGATGGCGGCGTGCTGGAGGAGGCTGGAATGGTTGAGGTTGTCTCCAGCCTGGAGCGGGATGGCCGCCAGGTGGTCGGCGACTTGCGCTGGGGCGTGTATGTGACGTTCGAGGCGGCGGACAACACCGGGGCTGGGGCGGCGTATGTGCAGCGATGCTTCCGGGAATATGGCGTCTCGACGGATCCTTCGGGGCGGTATGCGGCCTTATGGCGGCCGTCGCATCTGATTGGGCTGGAGCTGGGGATCTCGGTGGCCAACGCGGCCCTGCGCGGCGAGCCGACGGGGCGGACCAACGGGTTCGTTTCCGATGTCGTCGCGGTGGCGAAACGGCCGCTGGCGGTCGGCGAGATGCTGGATGGCGAAGGCGGCTACACGGTATGGGGCCGGATCATGCGCGCGGAAGATTCGGTGGCGCGGGCGGGGCTGCCGATCGGCCTGGCGCATGGCGTGAAGCTGACCCGGCCGGTGGCGGAAGGCCAGCCGCTGAGCTGGGATGACGTTGAAGCGCCGGACAGCGAAGCAGTGCGCGTTCGGCGTGAAATGGAGGAGGCGTTGCGGGCTAAATCCGCGTAATCGCCTCCATAAACAGCGCCTCGACCTCCGGCTCCTTCACCGAGTGGCCGGAGCGTGGCGCGATGGTCAACCGGGCGCGGGGCGCGGCTTGGGCGACTTGCCAAGCCGTGATCGGCGGCGTCACCACATCATAGCGGCCGGAGACGATCTCCAGCGGGATGTGGGCGAGCTTCGACGGGGCGCGGGCGATCAACGCGTCGCCCTCGATAAAGCCGTTATTGCGGAAGTACCAATTCTCAATCCGCGAATGGGCGTAGACATAGTCCGGATCCGCGAGCGCGGACGCCAGCTCCGCCGCGGGGGTATGTAAGCGCGAAAGCCGCTTTTCATAGCGCGTCCAGGCGAGCAGCGCCGCTTCGCGAGTCGCTTGATCTGGATGTTCGAACAGGCGGGCGTAGGCGGTGATCAGGTCGCCGCGCTCCGCCGTCGGCGCCAGCGCCGCGAACTCCGCATAGGCTTCGGGAAAAAGGGAGGCGGCGGGGCCGTCCGGCGCGAAGAAGCCCTGCAGCTCAAACGGGCGGCACAGAAAGACGCCGTAGATCGCCATACCGCGCACCCGTTCCGGATGCGCGTCGGCGTAGGCGAGGGCGAGCGTCGCACCCCAGGAGCCGCCGGCGAGGCGCCATGTCTCATAGCCGAAGCGGGTGCGGATCGCCTCCATATCGGCGATGAGGCGGGGCGTGTCGTTCGCTTCGAGGCTTCCATGCGGACGGCTGCGCCCCGCGCCGCGCTGGTCGAATAGGATGATTTCAAACCGCTCGGGGTCAAATAAGCGCCGCTGATCTGGGGTGCAGCCAGAGCCTGGACCGCCATGCAGGAATACAATCGGCTCTCCCCCCATGCGGCCGCAGCGCTCCACATAGATTGAATGCCCATCGGAGGTTGTAAGCTCTAAGGTCTCAAACGGTCCGAGCGCGGGGTAGAGCCGGCGCCCGGCCAAATGTGCGCCGATCATCGGTAAGCCCTGACTTGGAGCATTTGCGCTTTTCGCTGTTGCGCTTTGCGCCGTTGCGATTCGCGCGCAAGAATAGCGGGCGCGTCAACGTCGCGTAGCGGGCGCGTCGGATCGGTCGAGAGGTCCCCCGCGGCCTGCAGCGCCAAGTAGCGGCCGCAACAGACCCTGAGGAAGGACGCGAAGTTGGTGATGTCGCCGGCGTCCGGCCCGTGGCCCGCGGCGATCAACTCGTCGGCGAGTTTGGAAATCAGCTTGCCGACCGTCAAGCCGTCTCGCCCCGCAAGTTCCTGCAGGGCAAGCCAATAAAACTTCTCCAAACGCACGCTGCTGGCGACGCCGCAGATTCGAACGGACCGGGTTTCACTCGCCCACAGCTCTGGGTCTGCTTCGATGAATAAGCGACACATCTTTTGCGGCCTTCCTTCGAGTGTTTCCCCTGAGCTCCGCGCCGGCGGAGCCGCCGCAGAGTCGTCACTGGAACATCTCAGAAGGAAATGCGGGCGCCAAGCACGTCAAGGAACTGCGCGATCCAGTCGGGGTGCGCGGGCCAAGCGGGAGCTGTGACAAGTTTGCCGTCCGTTACGGCTTTGTCGACCGGAATATCCGCGTACGCGCCCTGCGCCAGTTCAACTTCGGGGCGGCATGCCGGATAGGCTGAGCATTTCCGCCCCTCGAGAACTCCGGCGGCCGCGAGCAGCTGCGCGCCATGGCAGATTGCGGCGACCGGCTTGTCAGTTTCGAAGAAATGGCGCACGGCGGCGATCACTTTGGGGTCGAGGCGCAAATATTC
>JALEGB010000113.1 GCA_022760355.1 Neomegalonema sp. | reverse complement strand
GGCTTTTGGCTGAGAAGCGACTGCAGCGCAGGGTGGATCCCTGCGCCAAGGAGCTGAACCAAGCCAAAAGCCGCCTGCCGGACGCCCTTCGGGCCCGCCAAATGTTACCGAGACCAGGCGTTTTTCAGATATTCCGCAAGCGGATCATGCGGCTTCTGCTCAGCGCCGCGTTTTGGCGCGCCCGGCGCTTTTTCCGGCTCGGGCGCATCACGCTCAGTGTCTTGATATTTCTGCAGTTCCTTCATTGGCTTCTCCTTGCCTGTTTGTTTTCGCCGTTCTGGCGCTGTGTTATTTGTGTAGACATTACTGTAGTCGAAAGAGGCTCTCGTCGCAAATCTGTCATGATTGTAGCGCATGGCGTCCGCGGCGCCGCGCGCAGCTGGGCCGGAGAAGGCGCTTCCCTCACGGTGCGGAGGCGATACTGTCGCACCGCAGAGTGTTGGCGCGGCGAGGTGATATGCGTGTGATTGGACTGGACCCTGGGCTTCGGCGCACCGGCTGGGGCGTAATCGACGCGCAAAGTGGCCGCCTCAAGCATATTGAGAGCGGCGTGTGCGCATCAGACGACAAGGCGGCGCTCAGCGATCGGCTGGCTCAGATCTATCGGCGGCTGTCCGAGGTGTTCGCGGCTTACAAGCCTGATTGCGCGGCGGTCGAACAGACATTCGTCAATCGCGATCCGGCTGGAGCGTTGAAGCTCGGTCAGGCGCGGGGGGTGGTGTTGCTGGCGCCGGCAATGTTTGGCGCGCCGGTCAGCGAATATGCCCCGACGACGGTGAAAAAGTCCGTTGTTGGCGGTGGGCGGGCAGACAAAACGCAAGTTGCACATATGGTTAAGCTGCTTCTGCCGGGCGCGAAGCCGGAGAACGCCGATGCGGCGGACGCGCTGGCGATTGCGATTTGTCACGCGCATCACGCGCCGTCCGCCGCGCTTCGGCGCGCTTAACCCCCACCTCAGATGACGGCGCGCCCGCGTGCGAAAGGTTGTTGCGAATGATTGGGAAATTGTCCGGACGGATCGGCTATGTGGCGGATGATCACGCCTTGATCGAAACCCCGAGCGGCGTCGGCTACATCGTCTATTGCGCGCCGCGCACATTGGCCTCGCTTCCCGCGGCGGGACGCGCGGCGGCGTTGTTCACGGAAATGGTGGTCCGTGAGGATTTGATGCAGCTCTACGGCTTCACGACGCTGGTGGAGAAAGAGTGGCATCGGTTGCTGACATCGGTGCAAGGGGTCGGCGCAAAGGCGTCGCTGGCGATTATCGGAGCTCTCGGTCCGGAAGGGGTCAGCCGCGCGATTGCGCTGGGGGATGCGACTGCGATCAAGCGCGCGCCGGGCGTCGGCCCAAAGTTGGCGGCGCGCATCGTCAATGAGCTGAAGGATAAAGCGCCGAATGTCATGGCGCTCGGCGCAGCGGCGGCGAAAACGGCGGCGCCGTCTGAGGAGGCGCTGGTGGCGGCCGAGGTGGCCTCGGCCAGCGCTGCGGCGCCCCCGACGCCTGTTGATCCGAGCGAAGAGGCGGCGGCTAGCGCTGCGGCGGCGGAGGCGGATGCGCTTTCGGCATTGGTGAATCTCGGCTATCCGGCCCACGACGCCGCGTCGGCGGTGGCGGCGGCTGCGAACGCCGAGAGCGGCGCGGACGCCGCTGGGCTGATCAAAGCGGCGCTAAAAAGCCTCGCCACGCGTCTCTGAGTCGCGAAACGGTAGAAATGCTTCGGTTTTGTTCGCCTCTTCGATATCGGACACCCCTGAGACATCGTTTGCTCGGAGGTGTGGCATGTCGGCTCAGCAAATCGAAGACGGTTTTGAAAATTTGGTGTTCGAAGGCAGCGACGGGGGGCCATCCGTCGCAGTTCGCTTCGAAGAAGACTCGGTGTGGATGACCCAGGCTCAGATGGCTCAGGTCTTTGAGATCGGGACGAACACCGTCAGCGATCACCTCTCCAAGATTTTCACCTCCGGCGAATTGGAGAAGGGCGCGACGATCCGCAAGATTCGGATTCCGCGGAATGAAGGCGGGCGCGTCGTGGCGCGCGAGCTGAACCACTATAATCTCGATGCGATTATCGCGGTGGGCTATCGGGTGAGCTCGCGCCGCGGCACGCGTTTTCGCCAATGGGCGACACATGTGTTGCGCAACCGGCTGCAAAAAGACTTTGAGCGCAAGAACGCTCAGGCCGGCGCACAGCTGACGGAGATGCAGCATGTGCTCAGCTTGGCGCGAGACGCGTTGGTGCAAGCCGCTGACGATGGCCGGCTGGATTTGTCGGACGAAGCGCGCGGCGTCATCGACGTGATTGACCGCTATGCGCGCTCCTTCACTCTCCTGCTGCAATATGACGAAGACCGGCTTCCGGATGGATCTGAGGGGCTGCAGGATGGCGAGCAGGAGGAGATGGTCGAACTGACCATCGAAATGGCGCGTGAGACGGTGGTTGAATTTAAACGCTCCCGCGCTGAGCTGGGCGAAGATACGCCGCTGTTGGGGCAGGAGCGAGGGCACGGGCTTGAGGGCGTACTTGGCGCCATCGAGCAGACGTTCGGCGGATTTCCGCTCTATCCCACCGTGGCGCAGCGGGCCGCGAACCTGCTGTATTTCATCGTCAAGGACCATCCGTTCTCAGATGGGAATAAGCGGCTGGGCTCGTTGCTGTTCCTACAATATCTCGCGATCAACGATCGTCTGGTTCGCCATGATGGGCGGATGTTGATCGAGGATAATGCGCTGGTCGCAATCGCGTTGCTGGTGGCTGAAAGCAATCCTGCGCAGCGTGAGCTGGTGGTCCGCCTGATTCTGGGGTTGTTGGACTCCGGCGACGAAAAATAGCCGTCCTAGGGTGCGCACCCTAGCCTGTCGCCGGTGTGGTCGATTCTTCGATCCAGTCGAGGAATTCGGCCGTACCTGCGGCGCAATCCAGCATGAGGATCTGCGGCGTGTCGTAGGAGTGATGCTCTTTGATCATCGCCGCGATTTGATCGAACAAAGCTGAGCGCGATTTGATGGCCAGCCGCACTTCGCCGGAGGTCTCAACACGATCTCGCCAGCGATAAACGCTCGAGATCTGAGTGATCTGCACGCAGGCGGCAAGCTTGGCCTCGACGAGCGCGTCCGCGATGCGGTGGGCTTCGGTGAGATCGCCAGCAGTGCTGACGACGACGCAAAATTCTGTAGCGGAACGGGTTTGCATATCGACAGGGTCGCCCGCAGCGTCCCCTGGGTCAAGCGTTGCGGGCTGGATTGGCGCGGTTGCGCTAATATGCGGCGGCGGGCCAGGCGAGCTCGTGATCTTTTGGTTTCAGCATCATTTCACCGACAAGATCGATCCGCCCCTGCAAGCGGTCTCGGGTTCGTTGATCCGCTTCGCGCGGTGATGGGAATTCGGATGTCAGAAAGGCGTCGATCCGCTGCTCTAGCTGTCGGTAAGCACGCATAAACGCGACCCGGCGCTCTACGGCGCCGCCCCTGTTTTCGCTTGGATCCGGCACGCCCCAATTTGCGAGAATGGGTTTGCCGGGCAGTGTCGGGCAGCGTTCTCGCGCCGCATTGTCACACACCGCGACGACATAGTCGATTTGCGGCGCGTCCATATGCGTGAATTCATCCCAACTTTTGGAGCGGAGCATTGATATGTCATGCCCGAGGGCGCGCAGCAGCTCGATCGTGAGTTTATGGGGCTCGCCGCGTGGGGAAGAGCCGGCGGAGTAGGCTCGAACGCCACTGGCTCTGCTGTTGAGAATCGCTTCGGCGATCAGGGATCGGGCGGAATTGTGAGTGCATAGAAAGAGCACCGATAAGCTTGATTTCTCGCTCATATTTGCTCCTGCGGCGGCGCAATCCTGCGCTGGGACGTCCTGCGGCGCGCGATCTATGCGGCGGATGGCGCTGGCCGTCTGGAGGCCCTCGATGCAAAAACGGAACGGCACATCAAAACAATTTTAGTCTGTTGTCAATGGATCACTACACTTATAGCGAGCATTGCCGGTGAGCGGTTGTGTGGATTTGTTGTGGGTTTTTTCCGCTGCTCTCTCGGCGCGGCAGGGGGCGTTTGAAGGTCGCGCGGCTTGTCATCAGTCCGGTTTGCGGCATATTGCGCGCGGCGTTTTCTCGATCGCCTGAATGAATATCTATGAGAACAATGATCTGGATTGATTGGGGTTTACTGCGCGTGCGCAAGAGGCGGGACGCTGAGGCGAGCGAGATGGCGCCGTCCCGCAGCGGTGGAGCGGCGGCGAGGCGGACGGATCCTTCTTCCAGATTTAGATGAAAGCGGTCGTATGACAGTCGCAAATGCGCCGGACGAGGCGCCCGGAACCGTTTCGCCGCGGGATATCAGCTACGGCGCCAGCGCGAAAACCGCCGCTGGGGAGCAGGTGATTCGACTGATCGAAAATCTGACGGGCCGGATCATGGTGTTGCTGCGCCTCAAGGGGTTTGACCGGGATGTCGCGGCGGGCGAAGATCTGTGGGAATGCATTTTTCGGCGTTTCGGCTTGACGTTCGATATGGAGGAAGGCGCGATGGAGCGGATCCCGGCGACGGGGCCGTTGATCTGCGCCGCAAACCATCCGTTCGGATTGCTCGATGCGTTATCGTTGTGCGTGTTGATGCGCCGCCGCCGGCCAGATTTCAAAATCCTCGCAAACGCCGTCTTTGCGCGCGCGCCGGAGCTGGCGGACGTTATATTGCCGGTGGATTTTGAGGAAACCCGCGCTGCGGTCGCGACGAATATGGCGACGCGCAAGGCGGCGCAGGCGCATCTTGCGCAAGGCGGATGCGTCGCGCTGTTTCCGGGCGGAGCGCTGTCGTCAAACACAACGCCATTCGGGCGCGCTTTTGATCCGGAGTGGAAAACCTTTGCGGCGCGGCTTGCGGCGAAGAGCGGCGCGCCGGTAACGCCGATCCTGTTCGACGGCGATAACAGCGCCATCTTCCATGCGATCGGCTATGTACACCCGACGCTTCGGCTCGGGCTTTATATGCGCGAGTTCAATCGGCGCGCCAATCGGCCCGTGCCGATCCGAGTCGGTGAGCCCATCGCCGCAGCGTCTTTGCCGGCGACCGATGCGAAGGAAGCGAGCCGTATTTTACGCAATGCGGTCTACGCCTTGCAGACGCCGCCGGTTGCCGATCCCCCGCATGGGCGGTTGTGGTGAGAAGCAAAGATTTGACCAAAAAGCACCGCCGCCTCTAAAGTGACGTATGTGCGGTCACCGCAGACCTGTCAGATGGATCCGCTAAACGCATGACACTAAACCCTTCTCCCTCAGGCGCTACGGCGCTGCCAGCATTTGACGCTCGTGAAGTTTCCTACGCCAGCTCCGCGGAAACCCGCGCCGGGCGCGCGATTGTGCGCGGGCTGGAAAATGTCACCGGTCGGAAGCAGCTGGTCGAAGCGCTGCAAAACTATCGTACCGGCATGGCGACGGGAAAGAGCTTCTGGGAGGCGCTTTGGGGCACGTTCGGATTCGCGCTGGATCTGCCCGGCGGCGGTCTGGACTGCATCCCCCGCGAAGGGCCTGTGGTGTGCGTCGCCAATCACCCTTACGGCATCTTGGATGGGCTCGCGCTGGGCGTGATCCTGCAGAAAACACGGCCGGACTTTAAGATCCTCGCCAATGATTGGCTGGTGGCCGCGCCGGAGATTGCGCATCACGTGCTGCCAATTGAACGTGCGCCGACGCGTGAGGCGATGCGTACGAATTTGGAGACGCGGCGACAGGCGCTTGCGCATCTGCGCCAGGGCGGCTGCATCGCGGTGTTTCCCGCTGGTACTGTTTCTATGGCGGAAAAGATCTTGCGCCCCGCTTCGGCGTTCGACGCGAGCTGGAAGACATTCGCCGCGACGATGATCGTGGCCTCCGGGGCCAAAGTGACTCCTATTCTGTTCGAAGGGCAGAATAGTCGGCTGTTCCAGATTGCGAGTCATCTGAACCCGGCGCTGAGGCTGGGCTTGTTTATTCACGAGTTTAAAAAGCGCGTGGGGGACAAGGTGCGGGTCTGGATCGGCGATCCCGCTCCGCAGGAGTTAATTGACGAGAATCGCAATGATCCGAAGCGGCTGATGGAGCTGCTGCGCAGCCACACCTATAGCCTTTCACCGGATCTGATCACGCGTTTGACGACAGGAAAAGCGTGGGGAGATCCGGCGCCGAAGCCGCGTTCCTAGGAACTCCTAAAGCGCGTTGACGTTGGATGGGCCCATCTAACGGCCCGAAAATCGCTGCCAAACAAAGGCTTAGAGCTTGCTGATCTTATCAGATCGGCAAAGCTTAGAACCAAGGCTCGGACAGGAAGACTTTCCCGTCAACGCGCAGGGCTTTGACGCCGGCGTCGCCATCGGGGGCGATCGCGATGTCGACCGTCACGCGCGCCGCGCCGATCTTGGTTTCGAGTTCGCGCCCGACGCCTTCGGGCACGTAAAAGCGTTCAAGCCCGAACTGAATATTATGGATGGTTTCCACCCGCGCCGGCGTCGTCTCCGTCGCTGCATGCCGGCGCTGGAAGCGACCGACATAGGTAGCGCGCAGCGCGACAGAGTCTTTGGGCAGCGCGCTTGGGCGCTTGGCTTGAATTTTGGCAACCGCCCAATCGCTCTCTTTTTTCACCAGGATAACCCAAGGGCGCTGACTGGGCCGCGGGGCGGCGCGGCGTTTAATCCGCGGCCGTTCCGGCTTGGCGTCCGAAATCGCCATCACCGAATGCCGGGAGATCGCATAGTTGAGAATGACATAGTCGCCGCGAAAAATATCACGCGGGTCGACCGGTCGAGCTTTCAGCGTAATGACCGTGTCGGAGCGCAGAATGGCGATCCGCTCCCACAACATCGCGCCAAGGGCCGCGGTTTGGCCCAGAGCCAGCAGCAGCGCGCCGGCGATCCAGGGAAAGGGGCTCTTGAGCCAGCTCATGTCGACGCCTCCCGCCTTTGGGCCAGTCGCCGTTGCAATCGCGCCGCTGCGATTGCGACGATGATCACAACCAGAGCGGTGACAAGGAAAAAGATCGCGGTCTCAAGCAGTGTGCCGAGGGTGCGGAAATAGAGGTAAGTCAGTTCGCCGGTCAGCGCGGCGTAGCACCACCAACTCAGCGTCGAATGCGTGACCGCGATCGCCCAGAGCAGGGTTGTCAGAACAAAGCCGAGAATGACGATTGCGGATGGCGCCATCGCCTCTAGCCCCTTTGCGCCGCTGGTTCCATCGATGCGCCACAGCAACAGCGTCGCAAACGCCGTGATGAACGCGTAGACGGTGAGCGCCCGCGCGCGGCCCGCCAACAACGCATCGATCCGCGGCGCCATCGTCGCCGCAGCCCCGAGCGCGAGCGCCGCCAGCGCAATCGTGAGCGAGGGGCCAAAAACCGGGTTGCGCGCGGCGTCGGCGTCGAAGCGGAAGCTCAGCAGTATGATTTGCCAGCACAGGGCGATTGCGACGAAATGAAATCCGCCGCGCCAGTCCGCCCGGATATAGGCGAGCGACAGGACCCCCCAAAGTACGAAAGTGAGCCAAACCGCGTCCGCTCCCGCTGGCCAGTTGGTCCAGATCTCCATCTCGCCCCAAATGGCGAGGAGCAGGGCCGCGAGCGCGAGGGTCGGTTTTGAATTCAGCAGCGCGCCGCCGGCGAGCGCGCCGAGCGCCCACATCAGAACCGCGTCTGGCGGATGGCCGCTCAGATGATAAATCTGGGATATCAGCATGATGCCGCCGCCGAAGCCGCTCGAGGCGATCAGGAGCGCCGCATGGGCCACCATCGGCCATCTGGCGATGTGCGCGCCGATCGAGACGCCATAGGCGAGCCAGAGCAGCCCGACAATCAATCCCAGCTTCGTGGCGCGACCGATCGCGTCCCAGTTCGCGGCGATGAACGCGGCGAGCGCCAGGCACAGCAGCGCGGCCGCAATCAGACCAAAGACGCCGCCGATGGTGATCTTCGGCGTACGCGCCTCAACATCAGCGAGGATCGCGGCGGCTCCAGTCTCGGAGACCCATCCATTCTTGCGCCAACGGGGCAGATCGCGCGCGATCGCGCTTTTGTAGAAGATGCTCATGCTTCCCTCCGACCCGCATCGTTCTGGAGGGGAAGTTGGGCTTCGTTAGGGCGCGGCGGCCGTTATTTGGGCGCGATTGGCCCAAGCGCTACGGATGCGACGGCGCGCTGCTGAACCATTCCGGCAACGCGTCGATTGAGGGCAGCACCGCGTCGGCGACAGGCGCAAGGGTCGCTTCAGTGGCGAGGCCGGTCAACACGCCGATCGCGACGCCGCACCCCGCCGCGCGGGCGGCGTGGAGATCATGCAAACTGTCGCCGATCATCGCGATGGCGCTGGGCGGGATGTGCAGCGCCGCGGCGAAGGCCAGGATCATATCCGACGCTGGCTTCGCGTTCGCGACGCTGTCATAGCCAAACACCGCGTCGAAATGCTGGCGAACATCCGCATCGGCGAGATTCTGCTCCGCGGCGGCGAGACTGTCATTCGTTGCGACGCCAAGCGCAAAGCCGCCTTCCGCCAGGCGGCTGAGAAGAGCGCCGAGATCAGCGCTGGCTGGGTGCAGCCCATCCGTTCCAACACTTTGAGCTTCGCGATCCAGCCATTCCACCAGCTGCTCAGGCCGCCAGCGCGGCAGATGCGGCAACAATGCGGCCACCACATCCACTGGCGAGCCCGCGATCACCGGCGAGTCTTTAGCGTAGGTCGCTTTTGCGAGATCGACGCCGATCGCCCCGGCCAGCGCCCGCGTCAACTCGGGCTCGCCCGCCGCCAGCTGTTCCACCACGCGCACGCCGAACGGGCCCCAAGTTTTCTCAAAGTCGAATAGCGTTCCGTCCTTGTCAAAAAGGATGGCGCGGATCGCGGGGAGGCCGTTTGAGGGCGCAACGGGCATGGCTTCTTGCTCCGGTCCTGGGCGCGCCCACGGCCGCCTCAGATTTAGTCAACCCGGTCGACCTTGCTCCAATCGACCTCGCACTCCTTTGGCGCATGGCGCTCCGAGTTCCAACTGGTCATCTTGATCCGGCGCGGCTTGATCTTGATCTTTTTCCCGTCGAGCACGCCGGCCCCTGTCAGCAGGTTGACATCGCAGCGGATCGAAACGGGGCGGATGGCGTCCCAGCCCGAATAGGTGTACCCGGCGACGACAAAGGCGCCGGCGCGATGTGCGATCGTGAGCGCGGCTTCCCATTTCCAACGGCCGATCGCGGTGTTCTCATATTTGACGATCAGGGACCCCTGCGGGCCCAACGCAAGGCTCGGCTGCATGCCATACACGCCGCCGCGGAACACAAGCGCTTTCGCCACCACGCTTTTGCCGTCCGCCAGGGTGATTTCAAGATCTGCGTCCTCCGCCCCGACCAGCAGGCGCGCAACGTCCTCGGCGCCATCGCGGTCAAAGTCCGCTTTGACAACCGAGATTTCGTCGCCCTGGTTGAGTTTGGTGGGATCGACGGGTTCGGACTGCGCAATGGAGGCCCAGGTCAGCAGGAGGGTCGCGGCGAACAGCGACGGGGCGCCGACGCTAATGGCGGGTCTCACTCGTTTCACAATCGCACTCCCTCGGCGGCGCCACCGCATGGACCGGCTGAACCCCATCCGACCAGCGTCATTCGGTTGACAAATACGTCCAAATACGGCTTTTAACAGGCGCGGGCTTGCCGTTAGCAAGCGCGTTTTTCCGCGTTCGTGGTTCCGGCAACGGAAATCCTGTCGCTTGAGCGAAAGCTCGGGAGAGGAGAGCGCGTCGCTTTTAAGATTTGCGCCGTCTGACACCACGGGACGGCGTAACGGACTTTTTGGAGTTTTTCAGCGCATGTCGAAGCGCACGCAAGCGAAACATAAACTCGATCGCCGTATGGGCGAGAATATCTGGGGCCGCGCAAAGAGCCCGGTCAACAAACGCGAATATGGCCCAGGTCAGCACGGCCAGCGCCGCAAAGGCAAAATGTCGGACTTCGGCATGCAGCTGCGCGCAAAACAGAAGCTGAAAGGCTATTACGGCGATCTGACCGAAAAGCAGTTCCGCCGCATTTATGCGGAAGCTGAGCGTCGTCGCGGCGATACCGGTGAGAACCTGATCAGCTTGCTCGAGCGCCGGTTGGACGCCGTTGTTTATCGCGCGAAGTTTGTGCCGACCGTGTTCGCAGCACGTCAGTTCGTGAACCACGGCCATATCAAGGTGAACGGCAAGCGCGTCAATATTCCTTCGTACCAAGTCAAAGATGGCGACATCATTGAGGTGAAGGAGAAGTCGCGGCAGATGGGGCTGGTGCTTGAGGCGATGCAATCGTCCGAGCGCGATACGCCGGAATATCTCGACGTTGACGACAGCAAGTTGACGGCGACCTATCTGCGCGCGCCGTCGCTTGGCGACGTGCCGTATCCAGTGCAGATGGAGCCGAACCTCGTCGTCGAATATTACGCGCAGAACTAATCGCGCGCAGCGTCGTCTCGACGAAACAAAAGAAGGCTTGGTGCGGCGCATCAGGCCTTTTTTTCTGTTTGGGCTCGCTGGGTTCGCTGCTGGCGTTGAATGCGCGCCCCTGCTAGGCAATTCGGAGCAACGGTTCGCAAGCTCGTCGAGGGGCTCATGTCTGCACTTCAAAAGATCGAAACCAGCCTGTCGCGCCTGTCCGGCGGCGCCGTATCGTCTTTGCCGGACGCGCTGCGCGCACGGGCGGAGACCATCCCGGACCTTGACGCGTTTGCGCGCCATTTCGCGATTGTCGTCGATGCGGAATTGTCTGGCGCCTATCACAAATTCGGTCATGGTAAGGACGTGCGCGACTCCAAAGCGTTCTTCCATGTGCGGGAGGCGGATTTCGCCAGCGCGCTGATCGGCGCTGCGTTCCCGAAGGCGCCAATTGACGTGTCGGCGACGGGATTTCTGGGCGCTTACCAGGCGGATCGGGTTGAGGAGGCGGTCAGCGTCCTTGACCAAGAAGGCTACTATGTTTGGCCGGATTTGCTTGGCGATGAGACTGTCGACCAGCTGATCGCACTGCTCGGCGATGTCGAATTCGTCGAACGCGGCGTGGGCGTGAAGGTTGACGGCTACGATCCGGCGACCGCGGCGGATCGCGGCGCCAACCGCGTTGACGTCGCATCTAATCTTTCCTTGGTTCAGCAGCCGCTGATCCAGCAGTTCCTGCTTGATCCGATGCTGTTGGATATTGTCCAGCGACGTCTGGAGGCCTGCCCCGTGGTGACCAGCGCGCATAGCTGGTGGACCGTTGGCGCGTCGTTGGATGAAAAAGAGCTGTCGCGCGCGGCGCTGCTTTTCCATCAGGACAAAGACTGGATCAAATGGCTCAAGGCCTTCGTCTATCTGACGGATGTTGATGAGCAAAGCGGACCGCATGTCTATGTCAAAGGCTCGCACCGGGACTATCAGGACCGGTTTGGCGAGGAGCCGAAATTCTCCAGTCGATTGAGCGATGAGGAAATGGAGAAGGTGTTCGGTGCGGACCGGATCTGCGCCGTAACGGGCAAGCGCGGCACGTTGATCTTGGGCGACACCAGCGCGTTTCACCGTGGCGCGCCGGTTCTGCAGGGCCATCGGCTGATGATGCAGCTGGAATGGTCTTGCTCGCTGTTCATGTCGCCATCGCCAGCATTGGATGAGCGGGTGCTGACCAGTGAAGCGCAGGCTCTGCAGGCGAGCGCGCCGCGCATCTTCGCCAACTTCGATCATGCGGCGCGGGAGAAGTTCGTTGCGGACCGCTCCGCAGGCAAAGGCAAAGGCGCCCTTTCCAAATTGGGTCGAGCGGCCTCTAAGCTGTTCTCGCGATAAGCGCTGCCGACAGAATTACGGCCGGATCACGGCGATCCGGCCGCTGATCGGCTGTATCAACGCGTCACCGCCGCGAAATGATCATATTGCGATGCAGCAAGGCTGGCGGGTCGGCTATGCGTTGCCGGCCGATGTAGAGGCTGCTCTGGGAAGCTACCTGTTTGGTGTCACAGCTTGCCTAGAGGAGAGATGACGTGGCTGACATCGCACTTAATTCACTGCCAGTTGGCGCTTCGGTTGAACGCAAATCGAGCGCTGACCGTTGGGCGTTTTTGCGGATTTTCGAGAATATCGCGCGTGTCCGCTATGCGACCGAATTGGCGCAGCTGACAGACACCCAGCTGAAAGATATGGGCTTGACGCGGGATCAAATCGTCGAACACGCGTTTAGCATCGAGCTGCGCTGAGCTTTCGTCAATCAGATTAGATCGACTTGCCGCTCTAGGGTGCGAACTCATAAATCTGGCCGAGCCAGCGTCCGGCAGGCGGCTTTTGGTTGAGAAGCGACTGCAGCGCAGGGTGGATCCCTGCGCCAAGGAGCTGAACCAAGCCAAAAGCCGCCTG
>JALEGB010000112.1 GCA_022760355.1 Neomegalonema sp. | reverse complement strand
GCGCCGCCGCGCGCGCCGCCGCCGCGCAGCTCGGCTGGCGCTTTCGCCTTCTCAACCGCCAATAACGCCGCCTGCGCCGCGAGCGTCGGCGCGTCAAACAAGTCCACGACCCGCATTTGGCGCCCGAAGGCGGTCTCAATCCGCCGCGCCAGCCGCGCCGCGGCCAGAGAATGGCCGCCAAGCTCAAAGAAGTTCGCATCAGCCTGCTCAGGCGGCCGCCCGAGAATCTCCGCCCACAGCTGCGCCAGCTTCGCGGCGACGTCGCTGTCACCGCGATTTGACCGCGCCTCAAGCTCGGCGGCCTCCTTCCTTGCCCGCGGCGTTGGCTTTGGCAGTTTCTTCCGGTCGAGCTTCCCCGTACGCGGATCGACGGGAAGCGCCGGCAGCAACTCGATTTGCGCAGGCACGGCGTAATGCGGCAGCGACGCCGCCAAATGAGCGCGCAACTGCTCAACATCGATCATGCGGCCGACGCTTGGCGCCGCGAACAACGCCAAGCTCTCGGGCTGACTGGTCGCCGGATCGAGGACAGGGACCAGCGCCGCCGCCGCCACCTCGTCAAGCTCCGCAGCCGTCGCTTCGATCGCGCTGGGCACGACGCTATAGCCCCGCAGCTTGATCATGAATTTGGCGCGGCCGGAAATCTCCAAGGCGCCGTCGGGCGTAAAGCGGCCCAAATCGCCGGTCCTGAACATGCGCGCCCCGGGCGCGGCGCTGAACGCGTCCGGTAAAAAACGCTCCGCCGTTTGCGCCTCGTCGCCCAGATAGCCGCGCGCAATGGTCGGACCGCCGACGAAGATTTCGCCGGCGACGCCCCATGGGGTGGGCTCGTAGCGCCCCGCCTCCAACGCGTCGCAGTCCAGAATGTAGACCGCGACATTCGACATCACGCGCCCGGCCGGGGCAAACCGCCCGCGCGACAGCTCCAGGTCCGTCAGGTCGATATGGCCGACATCGTGAGTTTCCGAAATCGAATAGTCATTTACGATCCGCGCCTGCGGCAGACGCGCCCGCGCACGGGCCAAAAGCGCTGAGGTGACCACCTCGCCATTCAGAAGAATGAGTTTCAGCTCCGGCGTGAGCGCCGCCAGATCCTCATCTCCCGCGAGGAACTGCTCAAGCAAGGACGGCGTGAAAAGCATCCGCGTGATGCGATGCTCGGCCAAAAACGCCGCCAAGCGCGGCGGATCATAGATGACGTCGTCGGGGATAAGCCGGCACTCCGCGCCCCGCAGCAGCGGGCGCAGCGCCTCCCAAACAAGAAAGACATTGCAGCCTTCGCGCTCATTCGGCCCATAGGGCAAATGAGTGTAGCGCCAGTCATAGGAGATGACGGCGCCTTGATGTGGGCAAAGGATCGCCTTCGGCGCCCCAGTCGTTCCGGACGTCATCACCGCATAGGCGAGATCCTGACCGCAGGACCGTCGGCGCTCGCGCGGCGGCGGGCGGCGTCCGGCATTGGCGAGCCGCATCGCCCATCCCGGCCCCAGCGCAACCGCTTTTCCCCGCCAAGCGTCGGGCAGTTTGTCGATCAGGTCTGGGCGCGTCAGAATTGCGATTGGCGCAGCTTTATCCAACGCGCCCGCCAACGTCGCCTCGGGCGCGCGGATATCGAGCTGTAGATAGGCGCCCCCCGCCTTCAACGCCGCAATATATCCGACCATGAAGTCGGCCGACGTCTCCAGAAACAGCGCAACGATGCGGTCCGTTTGAACGCCGCGCGCGATCAGCTCAGCCGCGAGCAGGTCCGCTTCTTCGTCAAGCTCACGATAGGTAAGCGTGCGATCCGCGCCGACCAGCGCCGTAGCGTCCGGAGACGCCGCCGCCTGACGCTCAAACAGCTCATCCAACCCCATCTCGATCGGCGCGGGTTCCGCCGGCCCGCGGAGGATGGAGCGCGGCCGCGCCTGGATCGCCTGCGCCACCCCAAGAAGCAATGTCGCAACAACCTCGGCGCAGGCGGTCTCGGTGAAAAAATGCCCGCCCGCAAAACAATAGGCCGCAGACACGTTCGACGAATGCTTCCGCCACCCCTCCATCGCCTGCGGCGACGCCGCCTCATCGTCGGCGCCGGCAAATAACGCCAGCGGCGCGGCGAGCTGCGTCTCCGGCGCGATGTGATGCGCCTCGGCGAGGCGGAAATCGGCGCGCGTCGGCGCCAGAACAAGCTCGCGCAGCTGCGCCTCTTCGTCCGGCGCGACGTCGGGCAGACCGCCTAACGCGCGGATCTCCTCGAACAGCGCGTCATCATCGAGATGCGCCGTGCGCGCCGCGCGGCTCGCCAATGCTGGCGCCGCATGCCCCGAAAGCCCCACCAGCGCCGGCGGCGGCGCGCCACGCGCTTCTAAGGCGCGAGCGGTCTCAAAGGCGAGCAGCGCGCCGACGCTGTGCCCAAACAAGGCGAAGGCGCCTGTAAGCAGTTCGGCGTGCTCGGCGCACAACATACGCGCCGCCGCCTCCGCAGCTTCGGTCAAACTGGCGTGCGCCGGATCTCGCAAGCGCGGGCCGCGCCCGGGCGGCGCATAAGCGTACAGAGCAACATCGTCAGGCAGCTCATCAACCCAGGCTTGATAGCTTGTCGCGCCGCCGCCGCCATGCGGAAAACAAAAGAGCGAAAGCCGCGCCTGCGCAGGCCGTTTCAACGCACGGAACATCGCCGCCGCGCCGCTTTGAGATCTGTTTTGCGTCATTGTTCGCCCATGCCGGCCCGCACCGAGGAGCGCAAAAGGAAGCCTAATCAGCCGCCCCCCACACGCCGGACTCCCGCTTTGTTTGTTCGCCGGGTCCTGATTCGCCGCGACGTTGCACTGCAATAAGAGGCGCATATTGCGCTGCAAAGCAACCCCGGCCGCGAATGTGGTGGTCGACGGCGGCATTCGCAGGCTCGCGACAGTCGCCCTATCGCCAAGAGCTTAAACTGCGCTATCTTACCGCTGACGAGGCGTTAACTAACGCATCATTGAATTTAGCAGGCGCAGAATTTGTCTAACTGCTCGGAAAGTTTGAAATGACGAAGAAGAAAGGCGCGGTTGGCACTGCGCCAGCGTCCGCCGCTCGCGGTGAGAGCGCGGGTCTTGGCCGCCGCTCCGTTCTGGAAATTCGGCGCACGGAAATTTCTGACATTCCCGAATTGATCGAAATTTCCCGGCGCGTTTACCCCGACGAAGCCCCGTACGAGGCCGGACAATTGCGCGGCCAGATCGATCGTTTTCCAGAAGGCCAGTTTGTATCCGTCTATGACGGGCGGGTGGTCGGTTTTGTCTCGACCTTCCGGATCAGCGAGCGCGCAGCCTTCGCGCCGCACAGCTGGGATTCGATCACCGGCGGCGGATACGCCGCCCGCCATGACGGGCGCGGCCGTTGGCTCTATGGCATGGAGGTCGCCGTTGATCCGGCCTATCGACGGTTCCGGATCGGCCAACGGCTCTATGACGCGCGCAAGCGGCTGGTGCAGGAGCTGGGGCTGAAGGGCGTTGTGTTCGGCGGTCGACTGCCCGGCTTCGCGCGGCGGCGCAAGGAGTTCGACGGGCCGCAAGAATATTTCGAAGCAGTGCGCGACGGCCGCGTCAAAGATCCAGTGGCGCGTTTTCAGATCATGCAGGGCTTCGAACCGGTGCGGCTGCTGGACGAATATGCGCCGGACGACCGCGCCTCCGGCGGTGTCGCGGCCCTGATGGCGTGGCGGAACCCTGATTTTGACGAACATTTTGATCGGCAGCCCATCACCCGCCGAAACCCGCAAATTGTGCGCGTCACCGCCGTTCAGCTGCAAGCGCGGCCGGCCCAGTCCGTCGCCGAGCTGCTCCAGTCGATTGAGTATTTCGTCGATGTCGCCTCGGACAACGGCTCCGACTTTGTCGTGTTTCCCGAGCATTTCTCGCTGGCGCTGCTGGCGGGACATCCCAAACGCCTCTCGCCCGAAGAGGCGATGTCGGCGGTCGCCGGCGAAACCCGCGCGCTTGTCGACGGCATGTCGGCGCTGGCGGTGCGGTTCAACATCAACATCATCGGCGGATCTCACCCCAGCCAAGTGGGCGACGAAGTCCGCAATGTCGCCTATGCGTGCTTGCGAGACGGCGCGGTCGTTGAACAAGAAAAGCTGCATGTAACACCGGATGAGCGCGACTATTGGCGGATCAGGGGCGGTACGCAGATCAACGCCTTTGACACCGACTGCGGGCCGGTGGCGATCATGATTTGCTATGACAGCGAGTTTCCGGAGCTGGCGCGCCGCGTCGTCGATCAAGGCGCCCGCATCCTGTTCGTGCCCTACGCAACCGACAACCGCCAGGGGCATCTGCGCGTGAAGCTCTGCTGCCAGGCCCGCGCGATCGAGAACCAGGTTTTTGTCGTGACGGCCGGCAATGTGGGCAATCTGCCAAATGTCGAAAATATGGACCTTAACTACGCCCAAAGCGGCGTCTACACGCCCTGCGACTACGCCTTCGCACGCGACGGCGTCGCCGCCGAAGCGGACGCAAATGTTGAGACGGCGGCGACCGCCGATCTTGATCTGTCCGCGCTGGCGCACGCCCGCGCTCATGGCGCCGTACGAAATTTCCGGGACCGCCGCTTTGATCTGTACAAAGTGATCTGGCGCAAAGGCTCCTGAAACAGGAAGCAGGGAACTGAGATTGATTAGGGGCGGGACTCATAGCCAGAAAGCGACGAGGGCGTCGGCGTTGTCGGAATAGGGGCCGCCCGTTCGACGCAGGGCCTGCTCAAACGAGTCGTTCGACCGCCGACGGACGGATCGCGGCGATCGAAGGCCGGCGTATCAGCAGCGCCGCGCCTTCTTGAATGGCGCTCCTCATCCGCGCTTCGGGCGCGCTACTTCAGCGCCGCGGCATGATGCGCGATATGATCCCCGATAAAGGAAGCGATGAAAAAATAGCTGTGATCATAGCCCGGCCGCCGACGCAGCGTGAGCGGATGGCCATGCTCGGCGCAGGCTTTCTCAAGCAGCTCAGGCTTCAGTTGGTTTTCCAGGAACTGGTCCGCCTCGCCCTGATCGATCAGCAAAGGCAAGCGCTCCGCCGCTTCGGCGATCAGCTCCGTCGCGTCATAAGCGGCCCATCCGGCGCGATCTTCGCCCAAATATCCCCGGAACGCCTTCTCACCCCAAGGAACCCGGCTCGGCGCCACAATGGGGGCGAAGGCCGAAACCGAGCGATATGCGCCGGGGTTCTTCAGCGCGATCGTCAAGGCGCCATGGCCGCCCATAGAATGCCCGAAAATGCCGATCCGCCCGCCATCGATCGGATAGGCCGCGTTGATCACCGCTGGCAGTTCTGAAACGATGTAGTCATACATCCGATAGTGCTTTGCGAACGGCGCTTCGGTGGCGTTCAGATAAAACCCAGCGCCGAGTCCAAAATCATAGGCGCCTTCCGGATCGTCCGCCACATCGTCCCCACGAGGGCTCGTATCGGGCGCGATGATCGCCACCCCATGCGCGGCGGCATATTGTTGAGCGCCTGCCTTCGTAACGAAATTCTGATCGGTGCACGTCAAGCCGGACAGCCAATATAGCGCTGGAACGGGCCCCTGCGCGGCCCGCGGCGGAAGATAAATGGAAAACACCATTTCGCAGCCGCAAACCTCCGAAGCGTGCTTCGCTTGGATTTGCCGACCGTCAAAGCTGCGATTTTCCGCAAGTTGAATCGGTTTCGTCGTCATCGAGCCCTCCGCGTAGACCTGCAACGCGCGCCTTGCGCCGCGTTCGTCCGCCACCTCATCGCATAGCAGCGCCCAGGCTGCACAGAGGAGTTATATTTTAAGGTGCTCAATCTATGGCGAGGCGGCGCGCACGCGTAACCGAGGCTGGCTTCAGGCGCTTTGCACAGCATCCTCAGCCGATGGGCGCTCAAGCAAATGCGTGCGCATCGCCGCCGCAGTTTTGGGGCGTCCAAACAGATATCCCTGTACGGCGTCGCAGCGCAGGGCCTTCACCAGAGCAAATTGCTCGCGGGTCTCCACCCCCTCCACGACCACGCGCATATCAAGCTGGTCGCCGATATCGATGATCAGTTCAAGCATTCGGCGCTCGTTCGGTGTGATGGAAGCCGGATCACGCACAAAAGAACGGTCGATTTTCAAGCAGTCGAACGGAAGTTGGGTGAGATTTGCAAGGCTCGAATAGCCGACGCCGAAGTCATCCAGCGCGATCCGCACGCCGAGCCGGCGAAGATGTTCGAGTTTTTCCCGCACTTCATCCATGTTCTCGATAACCACTTCTTCCGTGATTTCCAGCTGCAGCCGGTGGGGCGGTAGGCCGGAGTCGCGGAGGGCGCACTCAATACGCTCACAAAAGCGCGGCATTCGAAATTGGACTGGCGACACATTCACTGACAGCGAAACATCCCCGCGCCACCGCATCGCCTCAACGCAGGCCCGGCGCAGCACCGCTACGCCGAGATCGTTGATCAAGCCCAGCTCCTCAGCGATCGACACGAAATCGCCTGGAAAGATCAACTCGCCGTTCGCATCGATCAGCCGCGCCAGCGCTTCCGCCCCGATGACTCGCTCATCATCCGCCGCGTTGATCAGCTGATAACGAACGGCAATCCGCTCATTCTCAATCGCGTCCGTAACCGCCGTCTCAAGCGCGCGACGACGCGCCCAGCTGAGCGCCATTTCAGGACGAAACGCGAGCGGAGTATGCGCGTGCGCCATCTTCGCCTCACAGCGCGCAATGTCGGCGCGGTGCAACTGTTCCGCCGCATTCAGCTCGGAGGGCGCCAATGCGGAATAGCCGATCGAATAGGTCGCCGAAAGCTGAGCCCCCTCGAAAAAGATTGGCCGCTCAAGAATATCATTAAGACGTTCAAACCAGCGCGCAGCCTGCGCCTGGCCACCGATTTTGACAACCAGCGCAAATTTATTGCCTTCAAGTCGGGAAAAACAATCATGGCTTCCCAACCTCTTTGCAACGCGCGCGGCCACCGTCTTTAATACATGATCCCCCGCATTTTGGCCGTGCTTATCATTAAAGTGCTTAAACTGATCGACGCTAAAATGTGCGATATAAAAGCCGCCAGCAATAATTGGATCATCGATTGCACTTATCTTCGCAATTTTCTTAAGAAACTCAGATCGGTTCAGCGCCCCTGTCAACGCGTCTGTCTTCACCGCGTCTGAAAGCTCCTGCCGTACGCGGCGCACATCGCGAATTCGGAACAGCAACGCGGCGCCTGGGATCCCAATCGCAGCGAGCAGCAGGATGAGAATGGCGAAAGCAAAACGGGCCAGCCAATACTCGTGCATCTGCACGATAACCGAAATGTCGCTTACAACGATAAGCTCGCCGACGACTTTTCCCTTTTCCCGTAAGGGAAGATGCAACTCAAAAAGCTGGCGAGAACCACCAGCGGTTTTCGACCACGCCTTTACCGGCGCGGCATGCGGTTCCGACGCATGGTGAACATGGACGCCCTTCAATCTCGCCAGCGGGACCGCCTCAATCGACTTGTCAAAAAGCACGCGCCCGCGAACATCACGGATCTGAGCCCGCAGGGTTGGATAATGCTCGCTACGCGGCGCAAACAGGCGCGAGAGGTCAGGAGCGGCGGCGCCCCCCGAGAAAAAGGGGGCCAAGTTGCCGACCGGCCCAATGGCGAGGGCGATACGATCACGCATATGTTCCTGCGCGCTCATTGCAGCGAGGTTGCGCGCGGCCAAGCCGCAGAGATGCGACACGCCGAGTATCGTGAGGACAATGCCGCCAGCTCCCGCCAACAGCCCAAACGATAACCAGAACTCTGCCTTACGCCGCATCCTGTCGCTCCCTATTCGCAGAGAGCTTGACCTATTTACATTGAGATTTAATGAGGCGGCGCACGGACGCTGCGGCGCACCACACGTTCTCCGCCAATTAAGGGGCCGACGCAAAAAGCGTCGCCAGTCAGCAGCGACAAAATCGCCAAAGTTCCAAGCGGCGGGCCCATCATGGGCCGTGGGATTAGGCGTGCTCCTCGCGAACCTGGAAAACCAGGTGGGCGCCAGATGAGACAGGCCACGACCCGTCCCAGAGCCAGCTCCCGCGAGAATGCTTACGGCCCCCGGGAGACGCCCGTCCACGCACCGGACAGCACCCGCCACAGCGGAATATAGCAAATTTCGACCGCGCGAAAAGCGCAAAACACCGCGCTTGGCTTGACAGCCCCCTGCATGCCGGCAAGCGTTCGACGTTGATTCGGGTGGAGGATTTGGCGCGAAGGCGGCGTTGATGGCGATCAACGCCGAAGCGACATTTGATTTCACCCAATCTACGCGCGCCAGATGAGATTATTCCAAGCGCGATGGACATAGAGCCCAAGGGCGAAAACGCCGAATCGCCGCCCGCTCGGCGGCGGCTCCAAGCGTTATATGAGGAGAAGAGGCATGGCGGAAGGCAGAGCGAACGGAAACGGCGATCAGCGGCGCCCCGTCACCGATCAACGTGATGAACGGCCCGAGGAATGGCGGATGGCCTCTCCGCTGCGCGCCCTGGCGATGGACGCCGTCGAGGAAGCGAAATCCGGCCATCCTGGCATGCCGATGGGCATGGCGGACGTCGCAACCGTTCTGTTCGCCAAACATCTGGTGTTTGACGCAAGCGCGCCAGGTTGGCCTGATCGCGACCGCTTCATTCTTTCCGCCGGCCATGGCTCAATGCTGCTCTATGCGCTGCTGCACCTCAGCGGCTATGCTGACATGCCGATCAGCAAGTTGAAGAACTTCCGCCAGCTCGGCGGCGGCGCGGCCGGGCATCCGGAATATGGCGACGCCGCCGGGATCGAAACTACGACCGGCCCGCTCGGCCAAGGTCTCGCGAACGGCGTCGGCATGGCCCTTGCTGAAAAAATGCGTCGCGCCCGGCATGGCGAACGGCTGGTGAACCATCGGACCTATGTCATTGCAGGCGACGGATGCCTGATGGAGGGGATCAGCCAGGAGGCGATTTCGCTTGCCGGCCATCTCAAACTCGAAAAGCTGATCGTCCTTTGGGACGATAACGGCATTTCGATCGACGGTTCGATCGATCTGACGGATTCCACCGATCAACTTGCGCGCTTCGCGGCCTCAGGCTGGAACACGATGTCGATCGACGGCCATGATTATGACGCGATCGATAATGCGCTGACGGAGGCGAAAAAATCCGAGAAACCAACCCTGATCGCCTGCCGGACCCTGATCGGCTATGGCGCGCCAACCAAGAGCGGATCCGCAGCGGCCCACGGCGCGCCGCTTGGGGCTGACGAAATCGCGGCGACGCGCAAGGCGCTCGGCTGGAAGTCTAAGCCGTTCTCAATTCCAAAGGACGCCGCCAACCTCTGGAAAGAAACCAGCGCCCGCGGCGCGTCCATTCGCGCCGTATGGCAAAAGCGGTTTGAGCGGCTGTCCGCCAAGAAACAGGCCGAATTTATTTCTGATCCCGCCGCCGCCAAGCCCGCCGCCGGTTTGTCCGCAGCGGTAAAACGGCGCAAACAGGAGATCTCCGAGGAGGCCGCCCCCGTCGCCACCCGCCGCGCCAGCCAGCAAGCGTTGGAGACTGTGCTACCCTTTGTCCCGCAATTGATCGGCGGATCCGCGGATCTGACCGGATCGAACAATACGAAAACCGCCGATCTCGATCCGATCCATCCGGCTGATTTTAGCGGGCGCTATATCCATTACGGCATACGCGAGCACGCGATGGCGGCGATGATGAACGGCATGGCGCTCCATGGCGGCGTCATTCCCTATGGCGGCACATTCCTGGTGTTCTCAGACTATGCGCGCCCCGCCATACGCCTGTCCGCTCTGATGCAGCTGGGCGTCGTCTATGTCATGACGCACGATTCGATCGGCCTTGGCGAGGACGGCCCGACCCACCAGCCGGTTGAGCATCTTGCCGCGCTGCGCGCGATCCCAAATCTAGCCGTATATCGCCCCGCAGACGCGATCGAAACGCTGGAAGCTTGGGAGCTGGCGATCAACGACCGCACGCGGCCCTCCGTTCTGGCGCTGTCGCGCCAAACCCTGCCGCTGGTCCGGACCGAGCATACGATTCGAAATCTGACCGAGCGTGGCGCCTATGTGTTGAAGGAAGCGGATACAGAAGGCTCGGCAAGGCCGAAGGCCGTGCTGATCGCAACCGGCTCAGAAGTTGAGATCGCGCTCGCCGCGCGGGAGCTGCTGCAGAAAGAAGGCGTTCCGACCCGCGTTGTGTCCGCCCCTTGCTTGGAGCGGTTTGCGGAACAGGATGAGAAGTACCGCGCCCGCGTTCTGCCGCGCGGCCCAGTTCGCGTTGTTGTCGAAGCCGCGGTTCGGGATGGGTGGGACCGCTGGCTGTGCGGCGAGCGCGGCGATTTCCGCAAAGCGGATTTTGTCGGCATGAGCGGTTTTGGCGCATCAGGGCCCTATAAAGAGCTGTACGCCCAGTTCGGCATTACCGCTGAGGCCGTCGCCGAAAAGGCGAAAGCGCTTGCGCAAGGCAAGGAGCCGGCGGTCGCATAAGCCGCATCGGCGCACGATCGGCCGCCGCCACAGCAGAACAAAGGGGCGCCCATCATAGGCGATCCGCCGCACGGGGCCAAAAACGCCGCGCGTCAAGATCAGAAGCAGCAAGGCCGCAACGCCCAATACCGACCGCTCCGCCGCAAAATCGTTGTTGTTCATCGGCCTTAGCGCATAGAAAGGGCGCGGCCTCGCGGCGTGGGCTCCGATGGTTCACAAAAACCCAGGGCGGCGCATCGCCGCGGCAACGGCGCCCCCTCCGTAAGGACATCGTATGTCGGACACAGCGTTAGGCCATCCAGCCTCCGACGCAACCCGCTGCCCTTGGTGCGGGGACGACCCTCTTTATACCGCCTACCATGACAATGAGTGGGGGCGCCCGGTGGGGGACGATCGCGCCCTGTTTGAGAAAATTTGCCTCGAAGGTTTTCAGGCTGGTCTGTCCTGGATCACGATCTTGCGCAAACGCGAAGGCTTTCGCGCCGCATTCGCCAATTTCGATATGGCCCGCATTGCGCGCTTCACTGAAGAGGATGTTGCGCGGTTGCTTGCGGACCCGGCCATCATCCGGCATCAGGGAAAAATCCGGGCTGTCATCAACAACGCCCCGATTGCTCTGCGCATTATCGAGGAGAAAGGCTCCCTCGCCGCGCACCTATGGGGGTTTGAACCAGACAAACAACCACCGGCGCCGGCGACTCTATCCGATGTTCCCACCGAGACGGCGGAAAGCGCCATGCTGGCGAAAGATCTGCGCAAACGCGGATGGCGCTTTTTCGGCCCTACAACCGCCTACGCCTTTATGCAATCAATGGGATTCGTAAATGACCACCTTGCCGACTGTGCGACTAGAGCAGCTTGTGAGGAGGCGCGTACAAAGTTTGAGCGGCCGGTTTGACGTTCTGTTGCCATATCGATGCAAATGAGATAGGTATGGGACATAATCTTTTGCATCAGAGCATTGACGCTCGATTGTGAAAGCAACAATCTGTCGCAACCGCAGGAAAAAATCTGCTGTCTGCGGGCAATTAAGAACGATTTGGGAGGATAAAGATGGCCAGTTCGCGCCGCACTTTCCTAAAAACATCCGCTGCCGCGGCTGCGACGGTCGCCGCGCCGTTCGTATTGTCGCCAAGCCGCGCCCGCGCAGCCGACGTGACGCTGCGCCTGCACCAGTTCCTGCCAGCACAGGCGAACGTACCCAAGCTGGTTCTGGATCCTTGGGCCGATCGCGTTGAGAAGGCCTCGGGCGGCCGGATCAAAATCGAGCGCTATCCATCCATGCAGCTCGGCGGCAAACCGCCAGAGCTCGTCGACCAAGTCGTCGATGGCGTCGTTGACATTATCTGGACCGTAGCGGGCTACACTCCAGGCCGTTTCCCGCGCGCTGAAGTGTTTGAGCTGCCATTCACGATGACCAACGCCACCGCGGTGTCGAAGGCGTTCTGGGAACTCGGCGAACAGACGATGTTCAACGAGGACTTCAAGCAAGTGAAGCCTCTCGGTCTTTGGGTTCACGGCCCAGGCCTGATCCACTCGAAGAACCCGGTCACTTCGATCGCTGACCTGGAAGGTCTTCGCGTCCGCGCGCCAACGCGCACCTCGAACCTGCTGCTGAAATCGCTGAAGGCGACGCCGATCGGCATGCCGGTTCCAGCGATCCCAGAAGCGCTCTCCAAAGGCGTGATCGAAGCGTGCGTTATTCCTTGGGAAGTCACCGCTGCGCTGAAAGTGCCCGAGCTGGTGGAGAACCACACCGAATTTGGCAAGGATGCGCTCTACACCACCGCCTTCCTGTTCGCTATGAACAAAGACAAATACGCCTCGCTGCCGGACGATCTGAAAGAAGTTATCGACAGCAACTCCGGCCTGGAATTCTCCGGCAAAGCAGGCGGCACCCAAGCGGCGTCCGACGGCCCGGCGCGCCAAGCGGCGGTAGATCGCGGCAACAACATCATCACGTTGAGCCCCGACCAAGTCGCAGAATGGAAAGAAGCTTCCAAACCTCTGATCGAGTCCTGGAAAGCCGATCTGGATGGTAAAGGCCTCAATGGCAGCGCGCTCTTTGACAAAGCTCAAGAGCTCATCGCGAAGCACACAGGCTAACGCACGCGCGTAGCCGCGCCGCCTCCGACGCGATCGCCCGTCGGAGGCGGGTTTTCCCCGGGAGATTTGAAATGTCCAATGTGACAAGCACGCCGGCTATGCGCGTAGCCGGTCCATTTAGACTTATTGTCGTAGGGTTGGCGCGAGCCATGGCGATCGTGGGCGGCCTGGCCCTGAGCGCGCTTATTCTTTTGACCTGCGTCAGCATTATCGGCGTGGGCCTGAATACAATCGGCCACTCCGGCTGGCTCACCTCGATCGCGCCCGGGATCGCCAAAGCCCTGCTCTCGACCGGCGTCGGCCCGATCAATGGTGATTTTGAATTGGTCGAAGCCGGAATGGCGTTCGCGATTTTCTCCTTCTTGCCGATCTGCCAACTTTATCGCGGCCATGCGAAGGTGGACCTGATCGACTGGATCACGCCGAAGAACGCCAGCAAATGGCTGGAGACGTTCTGGGAGTTTGTTCTCACCGCTTCGATTCTGTTGATCACCTGGCGGCTCTATGCCGGGCTCCTGAACCAGATAAAGAGCGGCGAGACGACGTTTCTCCTCGAGTTCCCGGTTTGGTGGTCCTATGTGGCCAGTTTCGCGGCCGCCATTGTCGCTTCAATTGTCGCCGTCTGTTGCGCCGGCGCCCGCCTACTCGAAACGATTACTGGCGCGAGCTACCTGCCGACATCTGAAGGAGCGTCCTAATGAGTAGCTTGGAGCTGGGATTTTACTCCTTCCCTGTCCTGATGTTGCTGATCTTCATGCGCGCCCCAATCGGGCTCGCAATGCTGATCTGCGGCCTTGCCGGGCTGTATTTCATCTCGGGCGATTCGGTGATCCTGCTGTCAAAGCTCAAGCGGGAGACCTACACGACCTTTTCGAACTATAACCTCAGCATTGTGCCCATGTTCCTGCTGATGGGGCAGTTCGCCAGTTATTCCGGCATGTCCTCCTCGCTTTTCCGCGCCGCTGAAAGCTGGCTCGGACACCGCAAAGGCGGCGTCGCCATGGCGGCAGTCGGCGCATGCGCCGGCTTCGGCGCCATCTGCGGCTCATCTCTCGCCACCGCGGCGACCATGAGCCGGGTCGCCCTGCCGGAACTGCGCCGCTACGGCTATTCGGGCGGCTTCGCCTCCGCGACGCTTGCTGCGGGCGGCACGCTGGGCGTGCTTATTCCGCCATCGGTCGTGTTGGTGATCTACGCGATCTTGACCGAACAGAATATCGAGAAGATGTTCGCCGCCGCGCTGATCCCCGGCATCTTCGCGGCGATCAGCTACATGATCGCCATTGCGATCTATGTTCGCGTTTTCCCAAAGTCCGCAGGTCTGCGTGAGCGCGAGCCCTACGCCGCCCGCTTCCGATCGATGTTGGATGTGTGGCCGGTGCTGATCCTGTTCGGCGTTGTCGTCGGCGGCATCTACGATGGATGGTTCTCCCCGACCGCAGGCGCAGCTGTCGGCGCAGCCGGCGCGGGCCTTATCGCCGCGCTGAAGGGGCAAATGAACTGGCGGATTTTCCGGGAAAGCATCATCTCAACCGCGATGAGCACGGCGATGATCTTCTTCATCATCTTCGGTGCTTCGATCTATAATGGCTTCCTGGCGTCGAGCCGGCTGCCGCAGGAACTCGCAGGATGGATCGTTGGTCAAGGGCTCAGCCCATGGGCGGTGCTGTGGATGATTCTGATTTTCTATCTGATCCTCGGCTGCCTGATGGATAGTTTGAGCATGATCTTGCTCACGATTCCGATCTTCTTCCCGGTTATCACGGCGCTCAACTTCAACCCGCCGGCGGAGTTCGATCCGACGATGCTGTCAATGGTGCGCGCAGTGCCGATAATGCCGGCGATCGGGACGTTGGACTTCGGCATGAGCCCCGAGCAGGTGGCCATTTGGTTTGGCATCCTCGTGCTGGTGGTGGTCGAAGTCGGCCTTATCACGCCGCCGGTTGGCATGAACCTGTTCGTGATCAACGGCATCGACCGCAGCACGCCAATCACTGACACCTACAAGTCGGTCATGTGGTTCGTAACAGCGGATCTCTTACGGGTGGTTATATTGGTCAGCTTCCCGATCATCACGCTCTTACTAGTGCACTAGCCTCCGACGGCGATGACACGACGACACGCGGCCGGCCAATGGGAAATGATTGGCCGGCCGTTTGATTTTTCCGGGCGAAAAAGCTCCGTCTGCCTCCCCCACCAAGCGCGACTGCGCGCCGGCCGGTCAGGCCGCCCCGTCGGAGGCGTTTGCGGAGCAAACTGCCGTGAGACAAAAGAACCCAAGGGCTCTCGCTATTTGCTGCGCAAACAGCTGCCGCCCTGAAATGTCGGAAGAGCTTCGCGCTTTCTGGCGAAAGCGCTGTGGTCCTCCGCGACACAGAAGAACCCAGGTGACCTTGCTGGCCGCTACCAGACCACTTCCATCTTCACGTCACGCGGCAAGGGCGGTGATCATGTCTTCTCGCGCTTCGATCGGCGTTTGGTAACCGAGGGTCGAGTGGAGCCTTTGGCGATTGTAGAAGACCTCGATGTATTCGAACAGCGCGGCCTTGGCCTCGGCGTGGGTCGCAGAGCGGGTCCGGTGAACCAGCTCGGTCTTCAGGGAACTGAAGAAGCTCTCCATCGGCGCGTTGTCCAGACAGTCGCCCTTGCGGCTCATGGAGGCGCGTATCCCATGCGCCGCCAGAGCCCGGGCGTCGGCGCCGCAGGCGTATTGAACCCCGCGGTCACTGTGATGAATGAGGCGGCCCCCCGGCCGCCGGTTCCGCACCGCCATGCCCAAAGCGTCGAGACAAAGCCGGCTTTTGAGGCTGTCCGAGAGGCTCCAACCCCTTGCGGCCGGCAGCGCAAACGCCGACGGCGTTTGCGTGAGAGGCGGACGATCTCGCAGGTGGCCAGATCCTTGACGGCGGCGACATAGAGCCAGCCCTCATCGGTGGCGACGTAGGAGATGTCGGCGAGCCAGATCTGATCGGGCCTCGCGGCGGAGAAGTTGCGCTCCAGAAGGTTCGGCGCGACGCGATAGGGATGCCGGCTGTCGGTCGTGACGGGGCGACGCCGCCTCCGCCGCTCCGGCCGAACGCCGTTGTCTTTCATCAGCTTGGCGACCCGCCAGCGTGAGATATCGCGTGTTCTGGGAGGCGATGAAAGCCAGCTTCGCCTTCATGTCTTGCCCGCCCCGCGCGCGAAAAAAGCCGAGGCTTTGTGGAGGATCTCGTTCTCTTCCCTAAGCCGCGCATTCTCCCGGCGCAGTCGCTGGAGTTCGGCCGCCTCCGCCTTTTGGCGAGCCATCGCCTCCGCTGAACCCGAAGCCTCCAGCTCCAGTCGCCAGGTGCGCAACTGGTTCGGCGCGATCCCAAGCTCCGCCGCCACGCTCGACTGCGTCGCGCCCGGCGCCCTAAGACGCGCCACCGCCTCCCGCTTAAACTCCGGCGAAAATACCCGCCTTGTCCGCTTGCCCATACTCATCCTCCTGACCTCGGAGTAATTTACTCCTCGGTCCGGTCAGAGCCAGCAAGGTCAGCTTCCAGATCCTGGCGCGAGGGGGCGAAGCCCGAAGGGCCGAGACAGCTTGCTGGCTCGGTTCACAAGCGCCCGGTCGCGAAGCGACGCGTCCGTAAATCTAAATACCTCTTGCCCAAGGGCTGTCCGATACTGATTTTCAGGATAAAATACTGATGGAATCGGTTATCGAGGTGCATGGTTTGGAAAAGCGATATCAAGTTTTCATTTCATCCACATTCGAAGATCTGAAAAACGTACGCCAAGAACTAAGCTTGGCATTGTTGCGCACGAATTGTTTTCCGGCTGGCATGGAACTTTTTCCCGCCACAAACGAAGAACAGCTTGATTATATCAAGGAGACAATTGATCAGTCTGACTATTATATTATAATTTCTTCAGGCCGATACGGCTCAATTCACGAAAGAACAGGACTCAGTTATACTGAAATGGAGTATGATTACGCTGTTTCCTCCGAAAAGGCGGTAATAAGACTTCTCCACAGAGATCCATTTAACAAATTAATGGGTGAATTTGTCGAGAAAACAGATGATGGTCGCAGGAAGCTAACTTTATTCCGCCAGAAAATGACCAAAGATAATTTAGTGCGCTTTTGGGAAAGCCCACATGAATTAATGTTAGAGGCCGTTCTCGCGCTAAACGAGGCGCAGAAGAGATTCCCGCAACCTGGTTGGACTAGAGGAGGTTTCGAGAATACGCAAAAGGAAACCCCAGAACGAGATTCACACGCCAAACCACCTTCCCCGACCGAAATGGACGACTTAATAAGTAGAATTAATAATGTTGGTCACTTTGGAATATATTTTGAGATAACATGCTTTCTTGCGGACATTGATGACAAAGGCGAAGAAGACGATGATCAGGGGATTGGGCCAATTTACGGGCATGAAATTTCAGGTCCAAGTTTTCTCGAGCTGATACTGATCGGTGGTTTACGCACGGATTGGCTTCATCTTGGAATACTACTTCAAGATTGGTCGGAGGAACATTGTCTTTTTGATTCTTACACGGATTTCTTGATGAACGCGATTTGGTCGCCAGAGCTTTGGGAAGGCCTCTCAAATTATAATTTTGCCGATGTTCCGGTCAAAGCGATCGAGCTATCGAAGATTGGCTATTGCTCGACGAATGAAGCCTATCTATTAGAGACGTTACGGAAGCAAATTTCTGAAGATAGATTTGAAAGAGCATTTTTCTCAGGACGTCCAGTAGACATTTTAAACGATAACACCTCCACTTTCCGTGCCCTGAATTTCCTATATTCTATCGGACTTATCGAGCTGGACCATCCTGATGAATTAGAGCAATGCAACTATAGGCTGACCAATACCGGCAAAGTAATCGCTCGGCATATTAAGCACGCGCCCTATGATCTATGATGTTATCCGTTTCGCGCTGGCTCGGATACTTCCGTCGAATATAATGCTTATGCCTTACGTCAGTTAATTTAATATTGGAAATATCAATAAATATTAATCTCTTCTTCTCTCAGTTAAATCAAGCGTACGGTGAAACGTTGCATTTAAATAATATTCTATTTAATACTAATGTCGAAGATGGAGTTTATATAGCATTTTTGACGAATACCATGTGTCCTTAGCAATAGGTATTTCAGAGGGCTAGGGTATTAATCATATCCCCCTTCGTGGAATAGGGAAATATCCCTTTTCTTTCGATATCCAAGATACTCTCCTTGGTCTCGAGGAAGCTCGTATTGTTGAATAAAGTCTTCAAGGTGTTTGAGAACACCTTGAGAGAGTTCATGCATTTCACCACTGCAATGCGGTTGAGAGAAAAAATGCCACCCTTGTAAGCCTTCTCCTTCAAGCATATGGGTAAAACTAGTTTTGCTTAACTTTCAGATACTTACTTTTTTATTAAGTTTCTCTATATCACTCTTTGTACTTGCTACGATATCGGGATACATATCACATAGACTTTGGTGCGGGCGGGGAGACTCGAACTCCCACACCTTGCGGCGCCAGAACCTAAATCTGGTGCGTCTACCAATTCCGCCACGCCCGCTTGGCCGGCGTATATAGCCGGTTGATCCCCGGAGTAAAAGGGCTAACCCACGTCTTTACGCATCCAAGCGGCCACCGCCCCCGGCAAATCTTCGGCGATCAAGCCCGCCCCACAAGATCGGCCCGCCTCTTGATGCAGCACAGCGCCATCACAGGCCGCGGCGAATGGCGGCCACCCCCGCGCTGCAAGACCTGCGATGAGCCCTGACAGCACGTCTCCCGCGCCGGCTGTCGCCAGCCAAGGCGCGGCGCGGGGCCCGATGGCCGAGGCGACGGCGGTCGGGCCGTCCGGCGCTGCAATTACCGTATCCGGCCCCTTAAACAACACGACAGCGCCTGATCGGACTGCTGCTGCGCGCGTCGCCCTAAGCTTGCTCGTTTCCGTCGTCAGATCAGGAAACAACCGGGCGAACTCACCCCGATGCGGGGTAAGGACAACAGGCGCCGGGCAAGCGGCGATCGCGGCGAATAATTGCCCCGGCTCGGCCGCAAACGCGGTCAACGCGTCCGCATCGAGCACCAACGCCGCCGACGGCGCAGCGAGCGCCGCTTTTACAAACGCCCTGGTGCGCTCTGCGCCATCAGGATGGGCCGCGTGGCCAGGACCGATAACCGCGGCCGTTACCCGCTTATCTGCGAGCAACGCGGCGAACTCCGTATCGCTCTCCGCTCGACGCAGCATCAGAGCGGTAATCGCGGTCGCACATTCCAGCATTGCAGCGCCCGGCGCTGCAAGCGTCGCCACCCCGGCGCCAACGCGCAATGCTGCTGTTGCGGCGAGACGGGCCGCGCCGGTCGCCCCCATACCTCCGGTCGCAACCAACACCGCGCCATGCTCATATTTGTGCGCGTCCACGCGCTTCGCCAACCGCGCGCGCAGCCCTTCCGCAGTCGCCTCAACCGCAGTCTCGCCCACGACTCCTCTTGCGTCTTGGCAACCAGAAAGAATGTCGACACATGTGACGTCGCCACAATTGAACGCGCCGGGCGCGAGAACGTGGCACGGTTTTTTGGCGACGAAAGTGACGGTCCGCTGCGCCTGGATCGCCGGCCCACGGATCGCGCCATCATCGGCGGACACCCCAGATGGGACGTCGACAGACAAGATCGGCGCAACGCTTTGATTCGCCGCGTCCACAATTTCAGCCCATTCTTCTGTAAGCGGGCGGGTCAAACCCACCCCAAAAAGCGAATCGATAATGAGCGCGGGCTCCTTCAGAGCCGCGCGCGCCGCCTCTCCCCAAGGCAAGATCTCACCGCCCATGCTGCGCCATACCGACGCAGATGCAACCGCGTCGGCAGCCTTCGCCGGCATTGGCGCGACAATGCGAACCGCCCAACCCGCTTCTCGTAATCTCGCCGCTGCGACATAGCCGTCGCCGCCATTCGCCCCGGGGCCCGCCAGGACAACCACAGCCCCCGCCGCCCCCGCCAACATCGCTTCGGCCATCGAGGCGACCGCCTGGCCGGCGCGCGCCATGAGCACCTCGCCAGACGTCCCAAGCAGCGCCGCGCGCGCATCGATCGCAGCCACATCCGCGCTATGAATAAGCTTATCGCCGCTCAAAGTTTCAGCGTCTGCTGCTTTTTTAGCCACCTATATGCTCCTCAAAATCGGCTAAGACACTGATTAATAAAGGCCTAACAAGTTGGCCCGCTCTTTGCCTACTGTTGCGCGCATGTGATAACGCGAACCAGCGAGGGTCCCCTTCGCTGATTATGCGTACGCGCAGCGTGACCAGGTGAGGAGTGCCGCCGAATGAAGAAGATAGAGGCGATCGTAAAGCCCTTTAAGCTCGATGAAGTGAAAGACGCTCTTCAGGAGCTCGGCGTGCAAGGTCTAACGGTGCTGGAAGCCAAGGGATTCGGCCGTCAGCGCGGCCATACCGAGCTTTACCGCGGCGCCGAATACGTTGTCGATTTCCTTCCCAAGGTGAAGATTGAGGTTGTCGTCGCCGATGAGCTGGTGGATGACGCCGTCGCCGCGATCGTCGCCTCGGCGAAGACGGGAAAAATTGGGGATGGGAAAATCTTTGTGAGTTCGATCGAGCAAGCCGTGCGGATCCGCACGGGTGAGGCGGGGTCCGATGCCCTTTAATTTCCTCAAACGCATCTTCGGCGGGAAACCGCCCGCGGAGAGCGAGGCGGAGGCCCCCAAACCGGCCGCCGCCTCGCCTGCGCCAATCGCGCCCGCCGCCCCGGCGGACGCGCCGACATCAACACTGAGCGCGCCCACGGCCAGCATTGAGCCTGCGGCGCCCGCCCCGGCGCCGGCGACAACAGAGACAGCGCCAACTGCCCCAGCGCCCCCTGCCAGCGTAACTGAGCCTACGCCGGTTGCGCCCGCGGCTCCTGCAACCGCGGCTCCTACAGCAGCGCCGAAGCCCGCCCCAGCTGCTCCGGAGGCGCCTGCCGCTGCGGCGAAGCCGGAACCCGCCGCGCCAACGGCGCCAGCTGCTGCGGCGACGCCCGAACCAGCGGCGCCCGCCGCGCCGGCGGAAACCGCGCCTCGGGCGGTTGCGAGCCCGCGCGCGCCAAGCCCGCGCCCGCT
>JALEGB010000111.1 GCA_022760355.1 Neomegalonema sp. | reverse complement strand
TCATAGCGACGGTTGGACATTCAAGCTCCTCCTTTGGGTGCTTGAATCAAAATTCACCGCAAAAGTGAATCCCATTTATGAGTTTACAGCCTAGAGTCGAAACCCCTTCAGCAGGCGACCTAGATCAGGGTCGCGGCTTCGTCGACGAAAAACACCGCGCGCCGCTTCAGCTTGCGACGGCCGGGACGCGCATATTTGATCTCATACACAAGCATGCAGGCCAGCTGATCATAGACGCCGTCGATTAAAAAGGCGGTCAGGGCGTGGCGGTCGCCATTATCTGCGCGTTGGCGCAGGGTTTGGGCGAGGTAGCGGCGAAAGTCGCCTTCCGGCAGCGGGCGCTGCTGCGGATCATTTCGGATCAGAACAGGCTCATCGCCCAGCCATTTCCGCCGCCAGCGAAAGGCCTCATACGCGTTGGGGCGGGCCTGGCGCGTGAGCAAAAAGCAGGAAGTCGGGCCGTAGCTCAAATCGAACTCGACATCCTCAATGCCGGCATAGTCCATCGCGTCATTGTCATGGGCATTCGGAATACAGTCGACGACATAGTCTCGGAGCGTCAGGATCTTCGCGCCGCCTTCTTTGCAAGGACCGGCGAACACGCCAATCGCATCGTTGAAGCGGCATCGCGCCAGCAGCGGCGCGCCAACCTGGATCTGCGCTGCAGTTGCGGTCGTTACCTGAATCGCCATGTTGTCGGCCCTTCGCCTCAGCTGAAATCATATCTCGCAGCCCAACGCGGCGAAGCGTCGGGCTGTGAGCGCGTTCAAGTCACGCGGGCGCAATCGCGCAAGCTATGACGCGTCTTTTGTTGCGGACGCGGCGCGGCGGCGGGCCCAATAGGAAAGCGGCGGGTTCTTTTCGGTGCTGAAGGCGTAGATCGCCAGGCCCGCCGAGAGCGCCGCCGCGTAGAATATGAACAAGCCGACATAGCCGGCGCTCGGGTCGGCTGGATCAGATGCGGCCACGAACACGCGCGCGCTGGCCGATTGCATCACCGCGGCGCCGCCGATTGAGAAGAAGTTCAAAAACGTCATCCCGCGGCCGACCAGATTTGGCGGCAAGAACGCTTGTCCGTGCGCCATCACGATTGGGTAGGTATGGCCAAACCCGCCGATCAGCGCAAAGAGCAGCATCGCGCCGGCCAGCGTCAACCCATTGCCGGTGGCGACGGCGAGCCATGTCAGCAGGCCGACCACAACGCCGTTGCCCGCCAGCACGATCATTTTGCGCGATCCAAATATCCGGTCGAGCGGGCCATACATGAATGTGCCCGCCGCCATCGCCAGCGCCATCCAGAAGGTCGCCTGGCCGACAATCTGATCCTTCGCATCGCCTTCCAGGGCGAACACGCTGGGATAGAATGTGCCAGACCAAGGAGACCTCAAATTAGCGGCGGCGGCGTAATTCACCATAACGAGGGGCAAAATCAGCCAAAGGGCGCGGATGCGGAACAGCTCCATAAATCCACCGGACGGGCCGGCTGCGCGCACCTTTGGCGGGTCCTTCACAAAAGCGAGGATCGCGATGCTGATGCAGAGCGCGACCGCCGCCAGCGCGATAGCGGTGTTGCGCCATCCAATCACCCGCTCCAGCGCCGCCAACGGCTCTGACGCCGCAACATTTCCGAGCGTGCCAAGGCCGATCAGCATCGCCGCATAGAAGGCGAAGCGCTGAGGATCAAATTGGCGCGCGAAGATATAGTAGCTCGACATCAATACCGGCGCGCAGCCCAGGCCGATGGCGCCCATGGCGATGGTCAGTTCAGTCGCGTTCGTCGCATAGGCGAATAGGAGGCAGCCGCCCGTGCCGGCCACGCCGAGCAACGCGGTGGCCGTGCGCCGCGGCCCGATCGTATCCAGCGCCCAACCGATCGGGAACTGCGCCGCGGCGAAGACCAGCCACCAAGCGCTTTGCGCATCCGCCGCTGCGGCCTCGGTGATCGACAGCTCGCTGGCGAGCGGCTGATACAGCACCGCTAAGAACGAGCGATAGAACTGGCTCATGAAATACGCCAGGCCGAGCGCGACCAAGCCAAGAGCGCCAAATGGCATCTACTGTTTCCTCCAACCTCGCGCTCTCTGGCGCGTTTTACTTGGCTCTAACGTGCCTTAACGTGCTTTTCCCTCCGCGAAACGCCGCCAATTGCGCGCTGGCGTTGATTTTCGCCCCGGAACAGCAAAAAGCGGCTACATCGCATCAGCAGATCATACGGAGAGAGTGGCGATGCTGGTTTTTAAGATTAGTCCGGCGGCGGATTGGCTCGAGGCCGAGCAGCTGGGGCGATTTGAGGGCGCCCCCATCGATCTGCAAGACGGGTTCATCCATCTCTCAACCGCCAGCCAGGTGGTGGAAACGGCGGCGAAGCACTTCGCGCAACAATCCGAGCTGTTGCTGATCGCCTTTGAAGCCGAAGCGCTTGGCGATGCGCTAAAATGGGAGCCGAGCCGCGGCGGGGCGCTGTTTCCGCACCTGTATCGTTCCCTCGACCCAGCCGAAGCGCTCTGGGCGGCGCCATTGCCGATTGGGGCGGACGGCGCGCACATCTTTCCCGCCGCCGCAGGCGTCTAATTTCCCGCCGCCGCGGGCGTCTAAACTGCTAACAACGCCCGCACGGCGGCGACGGCCGCAGCCATGTCGTCAAGCGGGGTCGGGCGCCAATCCGCCAGTTCGCCGCGCTCCAGCCCCCGGGCAAGTTCACGCGCATGCCCGCCGGCGCGCAAAGCGTTGTGAAAGGCGGAGAATTTCGGCGCCAGACGCTCCGACGGCGCGACATAGACGGGCTTGCCGAGCGCGCAGGCCTCCGACGCCATATTGACGCTATCCGCCGTTACGATCAGCGCGTCGGCCCAGAACAGCATCGGCAAATAGGGGTTCTCGCCGCCGCCACCCCAGAAGAAGCCGCCGGCGGCCTCGACCGCCTGTTGGAGTTTCTCTGCGTCCGCCGCCGGCGTGCGGCGGGAGGCCGTCGCGGCGATGCCGGCGTCCAAGGCGCCGAGGGTTCCAATCGCCTCCAGCAAAGCGTTGACCTCCTTGGCGCCAAACGCTGCGCTTTTGCTCTTGCCGCCAATGAGCAACGCAATCCGCGGTCTCTTGTCCGTCGGCAATCTTGGATCAGGCGCCGGCGGAAGATCTGGATCAATGCGGTGGAGCGAGCCGACGGTGGCCAAGCGGCGGGGGGCGGATGGGCCGTCATGCTGAGGCGCGATGGTCAAGTCGAACAGCCTTGGATCCATCTTGGGGTTGAGCAGCTGCACTGTCTTGATCGCGCCTGACGCCAAGCCGCCAAGCGCCGCGACAACAGGGGCCGCGCGTCGGCCGGCGCCAATCACCAGATCGGGGCGTAGCGCTGGATCGGCGGCGCGTTCGCCTAGATCTGCGCCTTCGCCAAGCGCGGAAAACGGCCACCCGCCAGCGCTGCGCCCAAAGAGCGGCCAGGCCGGCGCTGGCAACAGGGTCGCCCAGCCTTTCAGGTCGATGCGATGGATATCGATTGTGCTGGGAATTTGATCCGTCGCGAGGCGGCGCTGCAGCCGCTCAGCCAGGCCGCGCGCCGGATTTTCATTTCCGGCGCGCCCGTCCGTCACGACCCAGATCCGGCGCGTGTCCGCCGTTTGGCCAAGCGTCGTCATACCCCCTCCTGATAAAGCGATGTCGCCAGAGCATCAACTTGCGCAATATTCTTTCCAAACTCCGCAACATGTCGCTATGTTGCCCATCGAAGGCGCTGTTTGCGCCGCCATATTCCGCAGACGCGGTCCGGCGCTTCGCCGCGTCTCTCTCTTCGGAGGTTCGATGCCGCGCGTCAAACTCGATCCGATCGATCGGCATATTCTTGCCGAATTGCAGGCCGATGGCCGCATGACCAACGTTGATCTGTCCAAACGGGTCGGCATTTCCGCGCCACCATGCCTGCGGCGCGTTCGGGCGCTGGAGGAGAGCGGCCTGATCGAAGGCTATCATGCGCGCATGAACAGCCGCGCGCTTGGCTTTGAGGTGACCGTTTTCGCAATGGTCGGCCTCGATAAACAATCGGGAGCCGATTTGGCGGACTTTGAGTCCCGCGTCGCCAGCTGGCCGCTCGTGCGCGAGTGCCACATGCTGAACGGCGAGATTGACTTTATTCTGAAGTGCGTCGCCCCGGATCTGCCGACGTTCCAGGACTTCCTAACCAATGATCTGACGGCGTCGCCCAATATTGCAAGCGTCAAGACCTCCTTGGTCATTCGCGCGGGCAAAACTGAACCGGGCGTCCCGTTTGAAGTGCTCGACGACCGCTGGTCCTCGGATCGATAAAGCGCGCTGAACGCCCGACCGTACGCTCGAAGCCGGTCGGGCGCGCATGGTCAATGGCGGAAATGGCGCATGCCGGTGAACACCATCGCCAGCCCCGCCTTATCGGCCGCCGCAATGACTTCCTCGTCACGGACTGAGCCGCCCGGCTGGATGATGGCGGTCGCCCCGGCCTCCGCCGCCGTCAGCAAGCCATCGGCGAATGGGAAGAATGCGTCCGATGCGACGGCTGAGCCTTTGGCGGCGGTCCCGGCCTCGCCGCCGAGCTGCGCTGCTTTCTGCGCCGCGATGCGGGTGCTGTCGACCCGGCTCATCTGCCCTGCGCCAACACCGACCGTAGAACCGCCTCTGGCGTAGACGATCGCGTTGGACTTCACGTGTTTCGCCACGGTCCAGGCGAACAGAAGATCCTGCATCTCCGCTTCGCTTGGGGCGCGTTCGGTCACCAGTTTGAGATCAGACGCTTCGACACGGCCATTGTCGCGGTCCATCGCAAGGAAGCCGCCGGCGACGCTGCGCACCAGTCGCCCAGCTTGCTGTTGCGACGGCAGCGCGCCCGCATCGAGCAAGCGAACATTCTGCTTCGCCGCAAATAGCGCCGCCGCCTCCGGCGTCACTGCCGGCGCGATCACGACTTCAGTGAAGATTTTCAGGATCTCTTCAGCCGTGTCCGCATCCAGCGGCGCGCCCAGCGCAATCACGCCGCCAAAGGCGCTGGTCGGATCACAGTCGCGCGCACGGATGTAGGCTTCTTTGAGCGTATCGCCAAGCGCGGCGCCGGACGGGTTGGCGTGCTTGATCACGGCGACGGCGGGCTTGCCGAACCGGCTCAGATCCGCCGCCAGTTCATAGGCGGCGTCCGCGTCGGCGATGTTGTTGTATGAAAGCGCTTTACCCTGAAGCAGCGCTGCGGTGGCGACGCCAGGCCGTTGCTCCGCCGTACGATAAAACGCCGCCTGCTGATGCGGGTTCTCGCCATAGCGCAGCTCTTCGATTTTCATGCCCGCCATCGGCAGACGATCCGGGAAGGCCTCGCCCAGCTCGTTCGCAAACCAACCGGCGATCGCGGCGTCGTAAGATGCGGTGCGCGCGTAGGCTTTGGCCGCGAGGCGTTTGCGCAAAGGCAGGTCGGTTGCCGCTTCCTCGGCGGAGAAGCCGTCGAGAAGGGGCTGATAGTCGCTCGGGTCGACGATGACCGCGACTGAACCATGGTTCTTCGCCGCCGCGCGGATCATGGCGGGGCCGCCGATATCGATCTGCTCGACCGCTTCGTCATAGGCGGCGTCCGCCGCAACGGTCGCTTCGAACGGGTAGAGATTGACGACGACCAGATCGATCGGCCCATAGCCCCGCTCATCGAGCGCGGCCATATGCTCGGGCGTATCGCGGCGCGCCAGAATTGGCCCGTGAACGCCTGGATGAAGCGTTTTGACTCGCCCATCGAGCATCTCGGGCGCGCCTGTTACGCCACCGACATCGCGCACGGGCAGGCCAGCGTCGGCAAGCGCTTTGGCGGTGCCGCCGGTGGAGATCAACTCGACGCCGCGCACATGCAAAGCCGCGGCAAGTTCCGCGACCCCGGTTTTGTCGGATACCGACAGGAGAGCGCGCTTAATCTGGCGGCGCTCGATGGACATGTTCATTTTCGAACCTTTCTTTTTTGCCCGCGTCGGTTCCGTCTTGCGCGTTAGCGGCGCTTTGGCGGCGCCGAAGGCAGGGTGGCTGGCTCGCGCTCTCCGCGCGCTCCAAACAACACATCCTCAGGCGCGCCGGGCGGCGGCAGCAGGGCGTCAATATCTTTGGGCAGCTGATCAAGATCGCCGACGCGACGAAAGGCCCAGCGGACGCGGCCGCCATCTTCGCCAACATCGAAGCGGATCAAGAGCGCCGAGGTCTTCTCAGGCCGCCCCCAGCGCCCGAGATAGACGCTTTCCTCGATTGACAACAAGCCCCCTGCTTGCCGCATCACCCAAACTTCGCCGTGGGGAAGGCGCAGCGTCGCCGCCTCGCCATCAGCGACCAGCGCGGCGGACAGTTCGGGATGCAGGTGAAAGCGCGCTTCGGCGGCGAAGCCTTTCTCTCGCTGACTGCGCGGTAATTTTGCGAGCCGGCGTTGCTGAACCTTGGACGCTGCGGCCCCTTCGGCGCGAACCGTATCTTCGCCGCGGAAATCGCCGCCCTCAGCGCTGAGGAACAGCCGGCGCGTGACCAGCGCGCCAAACTCTTCGATGTAGCCATCATGCGAGGCGAGAACCCAGACGCCGTTGCGCTCTTCTTTGCGATCGCAGGTCACGGTCAACGGGCCGGCAAGCCCGATCGCGTCATCGCCGTTGAACGCGTCTTGCGTCGGCGTTTCCGTCACAAAGGACTGTCCTTCGAGAGTAATCGTCGTATGCGCAGGCGCCGCGCGGCAGGAGCGGGTCCATTCGTTGGCCAAATGCTCGCCCGAGCCAGAATTGACGACCACCCGACGACGACCGCTTGTCAGTTCGAATGAAAGCGCGCTGGCGTGCGCGCGGTCCGGGGCGACGGTGGAGGCGGAGGCGGCGTCGACCATAACGGCGACCCTGCCGCCGACCATTTTGACATAGCCGCTCTGCGGTAGCTCCCGCGCAGGTTCGGCGGGCAGTTTATAGCGGGTCAGAGCTGCGTCGAGACGGCCATCCGCGGCTTCATAGGAGCCATGGAACACAGGGAGCCCGCCATCCGCCGCGCGGAAGAAGCGCAACGCGCGCCCGAGCCGATTCGGGGCGTCCCGCATGGCGGCGGACGCCGGCGCGCCGGCCTCGTCACAGCGCACCAGCATCAGGCCGAGCTGCTCAAGCGCGATCAGAGCATCCAGTGGGGAACGCCCAACAACGCCGCCATCCTCCAACAGGCTGACCTCAAGGATCTGATCCAAGCGAGCCGCCGCCAGCTCGTATCGGGTGGCGGTGCTTTCGAGTGATATCGATGCTTCGACAATCGCGACGCCGACCAGGATGGCGGGTAGGCCAGGACGGGCTTCCGCGCCGCGCCGCTGCAGCCAATCGAGATGCGCAACCGCGCTGCGCGTGAGTTTGGCGCCGTTCTCAGAATCAAGCGGCATGATGTCGGAGCTGGTGAGCCAGGCGCGCAGCCGCTCCGCCGCCACAACGGGCGCCCAGACCACCGGATCATACCGCGCGGCCCGATCGAGCCAGGAAACGGTGAGATCAACCGCAAGTTTGCGCGCCGCCGGGCGCCCCAAAGCGGCGAGATCGGCGAGCCAGTTGAAGCTGTGCAATTCCGCCAGCCAGCCGCGGCTGGGCGGCTCCGCCGACCATATGGTTTGCGGCGTCGCCTCGATCGATTGTTCGCCAAATTTGTAGACGCCGCGCACGAGCCGTCGGCCGCGATCCGCCACGCCGGTCTGATCCTGCGGCAGCGTATAAAGCGGGGTCGGTTGCGCACGCCGATAGGAGCCGCGCAATGCGGCCGGCTCCGTAAAGCGTTCGCGGATATTACGGCGAAGCGAGGCGCCCGTCAGTGCGAAGCCGCGCGCCCAGGCGGCGTCGTTTTTCGCAACCGGCCAATCTCGCTCCGACGTATCTGAGCTTGTCATCGACTTACTCCTCCGCCTATCACCCGCGTCGTTGCGCGCCGCCAGGGCGATGATCGCGCGTCAGCGCATTCCATCGATCCGTTTGCGGAAACGCGCCGCGTAAAATCCATCCAATCCGCCCAACATGCGCCAGTCGGCGGGCGTTGTGCGCAGCGCGCCCTGGGGCGTCGTCAGCTCCGAACAGGCCGCAATATCTTCAATGCGATGCGCAAGCGCTTCTGGACCGATCCGCTCCACCTCCGCATTCGCATGGCGGTGGAAAAAAGATTCCGCCCGCTCAGGCCCTTCGAACGCGAAAAGCGAGCAGACGCAATAGACCAATCGTCCGCCCGGCCGAAGCAGTCGCCAAGCGGCGTCCAGAAGCTCATCTTGTTGCCGAGCCAGGCGGTCAAGACGCTCCAGATCCTTCACATAAGGCGCTTCGGGGTGCCGCCGGGCCGTGCCAGAGGCGGAACAGGGCGCGTCGAGCAGAATCGCGTCAAACGGCTGATCGGGGCGCCAGTCGCGCAGATCTTCGGCGACGCAACTCGCGTTAAGTCCCGTGCGATCAAGGTTCGCGCGCACCCGCTCCATCCGCGCTGCGCTGACATCCACTGCAACGACGTCGGCGCCGGTGGCCGCGAGCTGCAGGGTTTTACCTCCCGGCGCCGCGCAGATGTCCGCAACGCGCAAACCTGGTTGGGCGCCGATCAAGCGCGCGGGCAGCGCGGCGGCGGCGTCTTGGACCCACCATTCGCCTTCCCCAAAGCCGGGCAGCTCCTCAATCGGACCGCTTGGCGCGAGGCGGATGGAGCCTGTCGGCGTCAATCGCCCGCCGAGTTTTTCCGCCAGGCTTTCAGCATCGCTTGGAACTTTGGGCGTGAGATCGAGCGCCGCCCCGTCGGCCTGCGCGCGGATGATCGCCGCCGCGCGGCGCGGGCCGACATCGGCCGCCAACCGGCCCCAAAATGTGCTGGAGGTATTGCGTTTCGCCCAATCAACGGTGGAGATGGTCTTCTGCTCCGGATCGCCGCCGCCGCCAGCCGCCGCGTCCGCAGCAAGGCGTCGCGCCACCGCATTCACCAGCCCCGAGAATCTTGGCGCCATTGTTTTGGCGACCCGGACGGCGGCGTCCACCGCAGCATGGGCCGGCCCCTTTAACAGCAGCAGCTCGGCGGCGGCGATGCGCAGGCAGGCGTGAACGCCGGGATCCTCCGGCGGATGGTTGAGCCGCTGCGCCAGAGCGGCGTCGACATCGCCCAACCCGCGCAGGGCGGCCAGGGTCAACCGGCGCGCGAAAGCGCGATCTCGTGGGGAGAGCGCGTCCAGCGCGGTGGCGGCGCGGGCCTCCGCCGCATCCAGAAACAACCCGTCTGTCAAAATGCCGACGAGGATCTCCGCGGCGACCGCCCGCGACGCAACGCCGGGCGCTGAAAGTTCTGACGCGTTAACGTTAGAATTTGAGCCGGAGTCCGGCTCAGATTCCGAATTCGACTGCGTCGCCATGCAGGGACGCTCCTTTTGGTTCAGTGCTGCGCTATATTGAGGCGCAATTGATCAGAAGACGAAGGGAAGACGCATGAGCGAGGCCAAAGCGCAAGTAGATAAACAGCAGCGTGTCGCTGAAGCCGCCCAACGCGCGCTTGCAGAGGCTCAGGAACGGCGCAACCAGCAGGCCGAGGCCGCCGATTCGCCAAAAGAAATCGACGGGCGGGATGGTTTGAACCCGACCCGCTTCGGCGATTGGGAGAAAAAAGGCGTCGCCGTCGACTTCTAACAGCGCTGCAAATGGGGCGCGACGCCGCCTGGCGTCACGCCGCCCTGATCAGCGGAAGAAATCGTCCAAGAGCCGCTTGAAATATTCGAGCTCCTGCTCAGGCCGTGAGCGATCGCCGGACCGTTTGCGCAGCTCGTCCAAAACCTCGCGGGCGGTCGGGTAGCCTTCGATTCGCCCCTTCAGTTTCTCGGTGCTGGTCGGGCCGCGCCCAGTATCGCGGCGCTTGCGGCCGAGCGGGTCGGTTTGCTCAGCGGTGGAGCGACGGCTGTCGCGGCGACGCTCCTGATCTCGACGCTCCTCATCGGCGCGGCGGCGTTCTGGATCGCCTTCTTTCTCGCGGCGCTCCTTCTCCGCCAGACGACGGTCAAACTCGCGAAAGCCGTCGCGCAGATTTTCGATCACGTCCGTCTGTTCGCGCGCGGCGCCGCGCTCGTCTTTCTCGGCCAGACGCTCTTCAGCGCGGCGCATGCCTTCTTCGGCCCGGTCCAACGCGCGTTCCGCCCGCCGACGTCGCGCCGCTGACTCGCGGTCTTCACTGTCGCGCGGCAGCGCTTCGTCAATTTTACCGCGAAGCGACCGCAGACCTTCGCGCAGCTCGCGTTGGCGCTTGGCCAGAGCATCGCCCGATGGTCCAGACCGATCGCTTCGCTTGCCATCCGGGCGTCGGCTTCGGTCGCCCTCGGAGCGGTTGCCTTGATTGCCGCTGCTGCCCTCTTCGCGGCGACGGCGCATATATTCGTCAAAACCCTCTTCCGCCAGCCGCTGCTGCTTTTCGATCATATCGCGCATGCCGCGGCCGACATCGCCGTCTTTTTTGCCCTCGCCGTCCTTGCCAGCTTGCGGATCGCCGAAACCATCGCGCGACCCCTGGCTCTTGCCGCCCGGACGCAGGCTTTTCATCAGATCCTCAAGCGCCCCAAGCATCTTGCGGGCTTGGTCGCGCTGACCGCCGCGAGCGGCGTCCTCCAGCGCTTTGAGCATTTTTTCCAGCTGCGAGCGGCCCATCGATTTGCCGCCCTTGCTGAATTGCTTGGAGAGTTTTTCGGCCAGCTCCGGATTGGTGCGCGACAGCTTCTGTAGAAACGCGATGTAGTCTTTGATGGCGGCGCGCAGTTCGGCCATCAGCCGGGCGATTTCCTTTTCGGTGATGTCGGTGCGCTCCAGCGCTTCGCGCAGACGCCGTTGCGCGCGCTCCAGACGGCCGGGCGGATTATCGCGACCTTGATCCTCAAGCCGTTTCGCGGCGCGCATCAGCTTCTCAAGCGCTTTATCCTTCGCCTCTGGAAGCTTGTCCTCCACCGCCGCGGCGGCGAGGTCGCGCAGGGCCGACTGGATGAGCAGATAGATCGCGGACCCGGCGAAATATTCCTGCGGACGCGCAATCGCGGCATGCAGGATGCGCACGGCGCGCGGGGCGGTCTTCGTGGCCCAAACCATATTCCGTCGCTGCTCGATGATCGCTTTGGCCAGCGCTTCGGAGAACATGAGATCCGGCAGCATCAGTTTACTCGGCGCGGACACGGCCGTCTGGCCCAGCGCGTCGGCGACATGGACCGTGATGATGACCGGCAGTCCGGACCAGCGATGATCGCCAACGTCGACCTCGGCGACAGTTGGGTTCGCTAGATCCAGGGCGGATCCTTTAATCAGCCCGGCGCGCGTGCGCGATGGCGCGGCGATATCGATACGCTCGACGGAGGCGTCGTCGGCCGGAAGTCCGAACCGCTTGGCGGCCTCCGCATCCAGCCGCATTTCGATCCACGCCTTTTCAACGCCATAATCATCCGCCGCGGCGTAGGAGACACCCAAACGCCCATCCTCGGAACGTGCGGGCGGCTTGACCATAACAATTCGCGGCGCGCGGTCGTCAATTGGTTCGATCTTAAGATCGACCGCAGGCAGCGCATCGCTCGGCCGTGCGGTTAGGACGATGCGCCGGCTCCGATCCGCGGTCAGCTCGGCTGCATAGGAGCCTGTCTCTTTTTCAACCAACGGGCTCTTTTTGAGCGAGGGCGTGAGCTTCAGCTCCGGCGCGCCGCTTTCCAGATACGCGGTGATAAAGATCTTCGATCCGATCGGCAGTCGGGCGACGCCGCGACGCGCATCGGCGCCCTTGAAATAAATTGGCGGCACGCCGGTATAGTCCGGCGGCGTCGCCCACACTTCGACGGCGTCAACGGGCGCGCGCGTCGCCGCCTCGGCCCCAAAGGGCGCGAACGCATCGGCCATCCGCCCCCCGCCAGGACTGAGCAGAACCGCGCCGCCGAGCGCCAGAAAGGCGAAGAACCGCGCCGCCCACGGATCCTGTTGGCCCCCAACAGTCAGCTCCGGGCCGGGCGCGCGAACCTTATCCGCTTCTTCTGTGATCCGCAGCTGGTGCGCGCGCCACAGCGCGTCGGCGCTTTTATCGCCATGACCCAGCGCCAGCTCTTCGTCAAAGCTGGCGACAGGACGGCTCGGACGCCCCTCATCCAGATGCGCGCGCGCCTCGATCTTGCGGGGCCAGCGCAGTTTTCGTCCCGCCCGGATCAGCGCGGCGAGCATCGCCCCGCCGAGAAGGATCAACAGCCCCAGGCGTACTTCGCTGCCGACGCGAGTCCAAACGCCTGCCGAGGACATTGCGAGAAACACGACAAAGACGATCAGCAGCGGCCAAAGCGCGAGAATGGCGTTATCCGCGGCCATATAGAGCTGCGCCATATCCGTCCGCCAGAGCAGCCGCCGCTCAACTTGCCGTCGACGTCGGTCCTGCCGGCGTTCCTGCCGAGGGGATTGGCGAGTTTCAGCTTTGGCGTTCTGCGTATCGGAATTCATCTCATCGCCTTTCGGCCGAACGCTCCAACTGAGCGCATGGGGGCCGTTTACCTTGCTGTCCGGCGAACTCGCCGCTCGCAGCCTGCGCGGCCGGCTGGCTCGGCGACGATGTCACTCAAGCCAGTCCGGCACCCGATCTCTCTTTAGCATCTCGGCATAAGTGGGGCGTGATCGAATAATCTCAAACCGATCGCCCTTCACCAACACCTCCGGCGCCAACAGGCGTGAATTATATTCAGAAGACATCGATGCGCCGTAAGCGCCTGCGGACCGAAATGCGATCAACTCTCCGGGAGCGATCGGCGGAAGCGGCCTTTGCTGGGCGAAACGGTCCCCTGTCTCGCAAATCGGGCCAACAACATCGATCGGCGCGACCGGCTCGGAGGAGGAAGGCGCTTTGACCGGCTCGATATCGTGCCATGATTCGTAGATCGCCGGGCGAGCCAGATCATTCATCGCAGCGTCGCAAACCAAGAATGACCGCGCCGCGCCTTCTTTGACATAGATGATCTTGCTGACCAGCACGCCCGCATTCGCGGCGACCAGACGGCCCGGCTCGATGACCACGTCGCACTCAAAGCCATCCAGCGCCTTCGCGACGACCGCGCCGTAATCGAACGGCAAGGGCGGCGCGGTGTTGGAGCGCTGATAAGGCACGCCGAGCCCGCCGCCGAGATCCAGCCGCCTGAGGCGCACCCCCTGCGCGGATAGCGCGCGCGCCGCTTCGACGAGTTTCGCGAAAGCCGCTGCGAACGGCTCAAGCTCCGTCAGCTGCGACCCAATGTGGGTGGCGAGGCCGACAAGCTCGATCCCAGGCGCCGCCGCCGCTTCCTGCGCCAGGGCCGCAGCCCGATCGATGGGGATGCCGAACTTCGTTTCGGCGCCGCCGGTGGAGATTTTCGCATGGGTCCGCGCGTCAACATCCGGGTTGACCCGCAGCGCGATCGGCGCGGCGACTCCCATCGATGTCGCGACCCGGCTGATCGCCGCCAGCTCCGGCTCCGATTCGACATTCAGCTGGCCGACATTGTGCTCAAGCGCGAATTTGATCTCGGCATCCGTCTTGCCAACGCCTGAGAAGACAATCTTGTCGCCGGGCACGCCCGCCGCGAGCGCACGGCGCATCTCGCCCTCAGACACCACATCCGCCCCAGCGCCCAGACGCGCAAGCGTTGCGATGACGGCGATGTTCGGACAGGCTTTGACGGCGAACGCGATCAGGCGGCGGCGCTGAGGCATATGGGAAGACAACGCCTCGTCCAGCACCTGGAAATGCCGCTCGAGCGTTGCGGTGGAGTACACGTAGAACGGCGTGCCGACCGCTTCAGCAATACGCTCAAGCGGCACGTCCTCAGCGCAGAGCGCGCCGTCGACATAGTTAAAATGATCCATGGGCGCGGCCCCTTCTTCAGCGGCGCGCCGATGGTTTCGTCAGAAGCGCCGCGGCAAATTATTTTTTAGCCGGCTCAGCTTTCGCCGGCTCTTCGGTTTCCAGCTCCAGCGGTCCTTTGCGGCCGCATGCCGACACCGATGCGGCCAGCGATACTGCGAGCGCCGCCATCAGCACAAATTTCAGACCTTTGGCGCGGTTGTTCCAGCACAAGCTCATGACAAACCCCTTAAGCGTTTTTCTCCGAAGAGAAAGGTTGGCGTTGGTGATCGCCGTCTCACCTTCGCCGGTCAAGCGTTCGGGCGCGAAAGCGTTGTTAATCGCTGGAGGTCGACGCGCGGCTGCGTCGGTTAGTCCAGGATCTCGACGTCAAAATACGCGGTCGGCACGAGTTTGAACGGAATTCGGCGCAGCGTGTAGCGCAGCTTGACGTTTCCGATTGCGAATTCCTGCGGCGAGTCTCGCTCAATCCGCACGCTGCCCGAGCCCTTTGGACTGCGCACATCGAAAGTGCAGAAGCCCCACAGCGTGTTGCATACCGCCAGGCGAAACTCATACGCGCCGCCGCATAGATGAACGACCGCCCCTTGCCGGAGCTGCGACAGTTTTCGCTGGATTTCAGCTGGATCGCATTTCAGCGCCGCCGGCTTTTTGCGCGGCGGCGGCGTCTCGTCCGCCGGCGGCGCTGGCGCGTGCGTCGCGGGCGCGGACTTCTTATCCGCCGTCGTTTTGCCGGGCGCTGATCCGGGCGCGGATCCGGAAAGGTGCGGCGGTATGCGGAGCGCGCCGCATCCCTGCTTGGTCACACAGCTTTTGCTATCGAGCGATTTGCCTGGCGTCGTCGGCCCATGTTCCTGCGCATGCGACGCCGTCGCGCAGAACAGCGCAGCGGCGAGCGGGAGGGCTAGGCCGATCCGCATGGGCTAACTCCTTGCTGCGCGCCAGCGTTTGATCTGCGCCCGCACCTGGTCTGGCGCCGTCCCGCCATAGCTGATGCGGCTTTTTACCGAGTTTTCGACGCCCAGCACGCTAAAGACTCGCTCATCGATTTTGTCGTGAACCGCTTGCATTTCCGGTAGCGACAGTCCCTCGAGCCCCACGCCTTTTTCCTCCGCAGCGCGGACCAGCGAGCCAGTAACATGGTGGGCGTCGCGGAACGGCAGGCCAAGCTCCCGCACCAGCCAATCCGCCAGATCCGTCGCTGTGGAGAAGCCGGCTCCGGCGCTTTCGGCTAAGCGCTCGGCGTTCGGGGACAAATCAGCGACAACGCCCGCCGCCGCAGCCAGGCACAATGACAGCGCATCGGCCGCGTCGAACACCCGCTCTTTGTCTTCCTGCATGTCTTTCGAATAGGCCAGCGGCAGGCCCTTCATAACCGTCGCCAGGCCTACCAGCGCGCCCATAATGCGGCCGACCTTCGCTCGCATCAGCTCCGCCGCGTCCGGGTTGCGCTTCTGCGGCATGATCGAGGAGCCGGTGGAGAACGCGTCGCTGATCGTGACGAAGCGGAACTGCGCTGAACACCAGATCACAATCTCCTCCGCCAGGCGCGAAAGATGCGTCGCCATGATCGTTGCGGCGGAGAGGTACTCCAGCGCGAAATCACGGGCGGAGACGCTATCGATCGAGTTCGCCGTTGGTCGATCAAAGCCAAGCGCGGCGGCGGTGGCGTCGCGGTCGATCGGGAATGACGTCCCCGCGAGCGCGGCGGCGCCCAGCGGGCACTCATTCAGCCGCTTCCGCGCATCCTCCAGTCGCCCGCGATCTCGCCCAAACATCTCGACATAGGCGAGCATATGATGGCCCCAAACCACCGGCTGCGCCGACTGAAGATGGGTAAAGCCCGGCATCACGATGTCGGCGCCCGCCTCCGCCTGATCCAACAGCGCGCCGATCAGAGCGTCCGTTTGCGCCAGCTGCTCATCGAGCCGTTGGCGCAGCCAGAGCCGAAAATCCGTGGCGACCTGGTCATTGCGCGACCGCGCCGTATGCAGCCGACCGGCGGGTTCGCCGATCAGCGCCTTCAGCCGCGCCTCAACATTCATATGAATGTCTTCCAGCGCACGGCTGAACTCAAACTCGCCGCGTTGGATTTCGCCCAGAACCTGGTCGAGCCCTTGGCAAATCGCGTCAGCGTCCGCATCCGAGATCACGTCAACCGCGGCGAGCATGCGCGCATGCGCCTTGGAGCCGGCGACGTCCTGCGCCGCGAGGCGCTGGTCGAAGCCGATCGAGGCGTTGATCTCCTCCATGATGTGATCTGGCCGTGAGCTGAATCGGCCGCCCCACATCTGGTTTGCGTCGGAATTCTCTTTATCTGTCGGCATGGTTCTCGGATGGAGCAGAAAATGAAAAGATTGGGCAGGCCATGGGCCTTTGCGCAGCGACAACAAAGGCGGCGCTCTGGGTCAATACAGAAATCGCTGCTGGCGTTCGGCGCGTTGGTGCTTTTGAGCTTCGGCGCGCTGGTGGTTGCGCAGGAAACGCCCGCTTCCGCGCCGGCTGCGGCGAAAGAGAGCGCGAAGCCTGCGACGCCTCCGGCGGAGGCGGCGTATAACCCGGCGGATCGGCTGGCGCCGGTTCTGATTGGGCAAATGCGCGGCTTCCAGTTTCACCAAAAGCCTTTGACTTTGCCGGATTTTTCGTTCTTTGGGCCAAAGGGCGAATTGCGAGATCTGGACGCGTACAAGGGTAAAATCGTGCTCGTGAACTTCTGGGCGCTGTGGTGTGCGCCCTGTTTGCGGGAGCTGCCGTCCCTCGATCGGCTCGCTAAGTACGCCAAGGAAACGCTCGGTGATGATGTTGTCGTCGTCGGCGTAAATTTAGATCGCGGCGACATCGGGCGGCCGCTCGCCTTCATGAGCAAAAACAAACTCGAATCGATCGTGTTCCTGCATGAGCCGACTTTCTCGGTTCCAACCAAGCTCAAACTGAAGGGCATGCCGACAACGATCATGCTCGACCGGCAAGGGCGAGAGATCGGCGTGTTCACCGGCGAAGCGGAGTGGGATTCGGCCGAGGCGAAGCTGCTGCTGGAGCGGGCGGCGAAGCTGCCCTGAAGCGACAGCGGGCGCAAACCTGAGAAGGAGGCGCCCGTTACCGCTTGGCGGCGGCCGCCCAAGCATCTGCAGGCGTTGCGCCGGCGGCGGCCATACGCTCGAAGTAGGACACCATTTTCTCAGCATCTTCCCGAGAGCTGACGCCGGCGGCAATTGTGCGCGCTTCCTCGCCCTGCCCATCCAACGCAAGCGCCATCGCCAGGTTGTGACGGATTTGCGGGGTCGCGCCTGGCGCGGCGGCGGCGCGGCGCAAAATTTCGATCGCCTGCTTCAGATCTCCGCTGAGCAAATGGGAAAGCGCGTAATTGTTCAGGAGTTTCGGCGACCTGGCGCCGCGATCAATCGCCGTCTTATAGGCCTTTCGCGCGTCTTTATGTTGGCCGATACGATCATATGCGACGCCAACAACCTGCAGCACGGCCGGGTCGTGCGGCTTTTCTTTTCGCAGCGGCTCCAGGATCTCGAGCGCCGCGCGGGCGCGCCCGCCGGCGATCCGGGCTTTCGCCCGCTCCAGCCGAAGCAGCGGATCGCGCGGGTGATGGACCTGGGCCTCGGCCAGTATCTGTTCCGCCTCAGTTGTCGCGCCGAGATAGCGAAGATGTCGCGCAAGATCATAGGCGACGCGCTTGTCGCGCGGATTGGCGCGGAACACCCGCGTCAGATGCGCGACCGCGCCATAGTGTTTGCCTTCTTTGATGGCGATGTCCGAAGCCGCTCGGGAATAGTCGGCCAACGGATCCTTGCGCGCGGCGCTGGCGGTGCTGGCCGCGTAAGAGGGATCGATCGTCGCGCCGCCCGGCGTTGACGCAGTTTTGATGCTGGCGGCGTCCGTCCGATCATGCGCGCAGCCGCCCAGCAGCGCGACGAGCGAAAGGCCGAACAGCGCGATGCGCGCGAAGCGCTTGTTGATCAGCACAAGCTGTGACACCGAAAGATCCTCTGTCCATAATGGCGACGCCTGCGCAAAGGTGGGGAAGCAGCCCCGCGCAACGGTCCAAATCGGGTCGACCATGCCGTCGAGAGTGTCTCCGAATGGTTAATCGCTCGAGCGCTTGGCGAGAGTTTTTTAGGTTTTGCAATGATGAGGAGAGATATGGCGGACGTGGCGGCGCAGGGGGAGCAACAGGATTGGAATGCGGCGATCGCCGCGCTCGATGGGCGGATCGACGCGGCTCTGGCCAGCGGCGATGGCGCGCCGGCCCCATTGCTCTTCGTCGCCAAGGGGGAGCTGGAGGCGGGGCTGGCGTCGCTTGAAGATCCCGATCTGGCCGAGGCCGCCGCCAAGTTCGCCGCCGCCATTGAGTTCAAGGCCGGGGCGGGAGAGCGGTTCATCCTGCCCGGCGCAGACGGCGCGCCCGTGCTCGCGGTCATCGGCTGCGGCGCCGGCGCCCCGATTGATCAGGTCGGCGCCGCGCCCAACCTGTTGCCGGCAATCGCGGCGGGGTGGCGCTTCGTCGATGGGCCCGCCGCCCCGACGGCGGAGGCTGGAATGCGGGAATGGCTGCTCGGCGCGTACCGGTATGACCGCTATAAGAAATCATCAAACAAGCCGGCGAAGCTCGCTGCGGAGCCGTCGCTCCGGATCCGCTCGGAGGTCGCCGGCTCCTATTTGGCGCGAGATCTGGTCAATACACCGACCGCGGATTTGGGGCCGGATGCGCTGGAGCAAGCCGCCCGCGCATTGGCGGCGGCGCACAAGGCCGAGTGCAGCGTTATCGCCGGCGAGGCGTTGCTCGAAGAACGGTTCCCAATGATCCATGCGGTTGGCCGGGCTGCGGTTCAGAAGCCGCGCCTGATCGACATCCGCTGGAAGGGGCAACGGGCGCCCGAGGACGCGCCCTTGATCGTGCTGGTGGGCAAAGGCGTATGTTTCGACACTGGCGGGTTGGACCTCAAGCCCGCGGCGGCGATGCGCAATATGAAGAAAGACATGGGCGGCTCGGCCGCGGCCCTGGGCGCCGCAAGCATCCTGATGCGCCGCAATGCAAAAGTTCGGTTGCGCGTTCTGATCCCCGCGGTGGAGAACGCGATTGGTCCGGATGCTTTTCGGCCGGGCGATGTTCTCAATAGTCGCGCGAACCTCACTGTCGAGATTGACAATACGGACGCCGAGGGGCGGCTGGTTCTGGCCGATGCGCTGACATACGGAGCGGAAGAAGATCCGGATCTGATGATCGACTTCGCCACTCTGACCGGCGCCGCCCGGATCGCGCTGGGCGCGGAATTGCCGCCGCTTTACTGCGATGACGACGCGCTGGCTGAAGAGCTGCTGGAAGCTGGACGCGATTGCGGCGATCCGCTCTGGCGTATGCCATTATATCAGCCCTATGCAGCCGAGCTGACCTCATCGATCGCAGATGTCGTGAACAGCGCGAAAACTGGGTTTGGCGGCAGCATCACGGCGGCGCTGTTTCTGCAGCGGTTTATCGGCCAAGCCTCACTTTGGGCGCATCTCGATATTTTTGCTTGGAACCTGAAATCGCGGCCTGGGCGGCCCGAGGGCGGCGAAGCGCACGGTGCGCGCGCAGTCGCCGCGGTAATCGCCCAGCGGTACGGCGCAACCAAGCAACGAGCACGCTATGACCGAAAAAGAGCACGATCCTCGCCTGAACGCGATTAGGTCCGACCTCGCAGACAGTCGCCTGCGCGGCGTGGTCGCGGCTGAGCGGTATGTCGATGGCGTCCCGGCTTATGTGTCCGCCCCCTTCGCGCCCTTCTGGCCGCGGCCGGACGAATCTATCGGGTTCGCGGCGACAAAGCTGATGGGCGAACCTCTCAACGTGTTCGAGACCCAGGGCGAATGGGTGTGGGCCCAGTCGGCGCGAGACGGCTATGTCGGCTACGCTAAAGCGGACGCAGTATCCTTCGGCGCACCCGCTGTCGGCGCCGACGACCGCGCATTCCGCGTCACAGCGCTCCGAGCGCCCGTTTATTTAAAGCCGAACGCGACCGCCGCAATTATCGGCGCGATGCCGTTTGAGGCGCGCCTGATCGCATCGGCGGAGGCCGAGAGCGGCTTTCACCGGGTGCGTGGCCTGGGCCGCGACGGCTGGGCGGCGGCGCGCCACATCGCGCAGCAGGACGCGCCGTTTCCGTCAGACTGGGTTTCGGTCGCCGAGCGATTTCTTGGCGCGCCTTATGTCTGGGGCGGCGAGACGGCGGATGGGCTGGACTGTTCCGGCCTGATCGCATTGGCGCGGCGGGGCGCGGGGCTGCCGACCTTGCGAGATTCGGACATGCAAGCGGCGACGGTCGGCGCGCCGCTGGCGTCTGACGCTGCGCTCAAGCGCGGAGATCTGATCTTTTGGCGGGGTCATGTCGGCGTGATGCGAGACGGCGAAACATTGCTGCATGCGAATGCTTATGCGATGGCGGTCTCGTCAGAGCCTCTTGCCGGCGCATTGGCGCGCATCGCCGCGTCGGAGTATGGAGAGCCAACAGCTCGGCGGCGCACGATGTGAGCGTCGGTCGAATAGGAATAGGCAACAGGGGAGTGCGGTCGATGACGCTATTTGTAGGTCTGCGTCGGATGCTCGGCGCGTCGATGCGGGCGCTGGCGGCGACAGCGTTCTTATGCGCCGTAGCGCCAGCAGTATCGGCGCAGGAAGCGGTGGATTTCAGCAAATTTGATGGATGGAAGAAGGAGTTTCGCACGCGCGCGCTGACATCGGGCATCCCAGCCGCGGTGTTCGAAGCGGCGTTCAAGGGGATCTCGGCCGATAAAAAAGTGATCGAATTCGATCGCAACCAAGCCGAGTTTAACCGGGCGATCTGGGAGTATCTCGCCGCCGCTGTTTCCGACCGGCGCGTTTCGAACGGCCGCGCCGCGGCGCTTGCGAACGCCGATACGTTGGCGGCGATCGAAATTAAATACGGCGTTCCGAAAGAGGTTGTCGTCGCCATCTGGGGCGTTGAAAGCGCTTTTGGCCGCAATCGAGGCGGGTTTGACGTCGTGCGCTCCATGGCGACGCTCGCATTCGAAGGCCGGCGTAAGGCGCGGTTTGAGGCCGAGCTGCTGGCCGCGCTGCGGATTCTGGCCGCCGGCGATATTGAACCGCGGAAGATGCTGGGCTCCTGGGCGGGCGCAATGGGCCATACCCAATTCATGCCGTCGAGCTACCTCGAGCTCGCGGTCGATTTTGATGGCGACGGCAAGCGGAATATCTGGTCCGATAATCCGGTGGACGCGCTCGCATCAACCGCGCGCTACCTATCTGTCCGCGGCTGGAAAACCGGCGAGCCGTGGGGCGTTGAGATTGCGCTGCCAAAGGGGTTTGACTTTCGCCTGCTCGATGGCGGCCCCCGTTCAACCAGCTTTTGGACGGAGCGCGGGCTAAAGCTTAAATCTGGCGAAGCGCTGCCGGCAGGGCTTGAGGCGGCTGAAATCTTGCTGCCTGCGGGCGCAAACGGCCCCGCCTTTCTCGTGTTCAACAATTACCGCGTAATCTTGAGCTATAATCCGGCCACCGCCTACGCGCTCGCCGTATTGTTGCTGTCGGAGCGGATTGGCGGAAAGCCGAAGCACACCTTTGCATGGCCTGTCGATGACCGTCCGCTCACCCGCACCACGGGTAAAGAGCTGCAGGAGAAGCTGACGGGCCTCGGTTTTGACACGGGCGGCATCGATGGAATTGTCGGCGCCAACACGCGCGCTGCGATTCGGCGCTTTCAGACGGCCAATGGCCTGATTGCCGACGGCTATGCTTCGGAAAAGCTGCTTGACTATGTGCGCCGCGCCGTCGCCGCGCGGGAGGGCAAGGTGTTTGGCCGCCCGCCTGAGCCGCCGAGCGAAGCGGATATTCGCGAAATGCAGACCTTGCTGAAGGGGCTTGGCTATCGCATCGGCACCATCGACGGCAAAGCTGGGCGCCTCACCACGGCGGCGCTTTCCTCGGTAATCAAAAAGCGCGGCTTGGATCTGAAGCCGGAGCCGAGCAAGGCGGTGCTTGAAGAGCTGCGCAAAGCGGCGCGGGGCGAGTAACCCGCTTACCGCTCTATCGCCATCCGCGTCGCCGCCGCGAGATCAATCGCGGCGGCTTCCCGCTTGGACAGCCCCCGAAAACGGACCGACAACAGCCGTCTTGAGAGATGGCGGCCTCGAGCGATTTGAAGTTGGCTAGCCCCATCCAACGGCTCGAAAATTACGACCAAACAGAGGCTTAGAGCTTACTGCCGATTCACGGAGCCATCAACGAGCTCTAACTCGCTGCGCGCAGGACCATGCCGGCGAGATAGAGCGAGCCGCAAATCAGAACGCGCGGCGGTCGGTCCATCCAGGAAAGCTCAGTATCGCTGGCGACGCGCCGGACCGCGCTCTCAAGTGATCCTGCCGCCTGAGCAGACAAGCCGACGCGCACGGCGGACGCGGCCAGATCCTCAGCCGAGACTGCGCCGGGTTGATCTGGAATGCGCACGGTCAGCACCTGCCGCGCGAGCCCAGCGAAGGGGCGCAGAAACGCTTCGGCGTCTTTCCCCTCCATCATCCCGCAGATCAGATAGAGCGTCGCCGGTTCCCGCTCCTCCAATTCGCCCATAAAGGCTGAAATCGCGTCGCCCGCCGCCGCATTATGACCGCCATCGACCCAGAATTCCGCAGTCTCAATGCCGATCTCAAGCAAGGGGCCGGTCGTGAGGCGTTGCAGCCGTGCTGGCCATTCCGCTTTCGCCAAGCCTGCGGCGATCGCCGTCTCGGACAGCCCCAGCTCGTTCATCGCGGCGACGGCGACGCCTGCATTATCAATTTGATGGCGGCCAGGCAGACGCGGCGTTGGGAGATCGAGCAATCCGCTTTCATTTTCGAACAGCAGCCGCCCATTTTCCGCCCGCGCCGACCACTCGACATCCGCCCGCAGCAGCGGCGCCGCGCTCAAGGAGGCCCGCCGCTCAATCTCTCGCAGCGCATCCTCAGATTGCGGTCCGACGACGCAGGGGGCGCCCGGCTTGATAATTCCGGCCTTCTCGGCGGCAATGCTGGCGATATCCGGCCCCAGAAACTGCTCATGATCGCGGGAAATTGGCGTAATGGCGGTCAGGCGCGGCGAGGAGACGACGTTTGTCGCATCCAACCGGCCGCCGAGGCCGACCTCGAGCACCAGCCAGTCTGCAGGCGTCCGCGCGAAGGCCAGCAGCGCCGCCGCAGTCGTAATCTCGAAGAACGTAATCGGCGCGCCGTCATTCGCCTGCTCGCATTCTTCGAGCAGCGCGGCGAGGAGCGGTTCGTCGATCAGCCGCCCCGCCAGCCGAATCCGCTCATGAAAGCGGACCAGATGCGGCGAGCTGTACACATGAACCGTAGCGCCGCTCGCCTCAAGGCCGGCGCGCAGATAGGCGCAAACGGAGCCCTTGCCGTTCGTGCCGGCGACATGAATTACCGGCGGCAGCGCGCGTTCGGGACGGCCCAAGCGGGCGAGAAGCCGGTCCAGCCGTTCAAGCGAAAGGTCTATTCGCTTCGGATGAAGCGCCAGCAGCCGCTCTAAAATTGCGTCGCTATGAGCGGCCCGCGCCAGCGCGGCGCCCTCGTCGGCCCCATTAGCTGCGCTGCCGGTCGCATCTTCGCTCACTCGGCCGCCTTCGCCTGAATTTCGGCTTCTGGGGCCGGCAGCGCATTGGTCGCGATCTCTTCGTCCTCATCGCGGACCAGCGACCCCGGCTCAGGCAGCGCGCCGGCCGGAAGCTGCGGCAATTTCAGCAGCATGCGGATTGCTTTGACAAGCTCGCCCCGCAGCTCGCGACGGTCGGCGACCATATCCAGCATGCCGTGCTCAAGCAGATACTCGGAGCGTTGGAAGCCTTCCGGCAGCTTCTCGCGGATGGTTTGTTCGATAACCCGCGGCCCGGCAAAGCAAATCAAAGCGTTGGGTTCCGCGATCTGGACATCGCCGAGCATCGCAAAGGACGCGGTGACGCCGCCGCTGGTCGGGTGGGTGATGATGGAAATATAGGGCAGGCCGGCCTCTTGGACCATCTGAACAGCGATGGTGCTGCGCGGCATCTGCATCAGCGACAGAATGCCTTCCTGCATCCGAGCCCCGCCGGCGGCCGTGAACACGATCAGCGGCGCTTTCTTCTCAACAGCGGCCTCCGCCGCGGCCAGCAGCGCATCGCCGACGCCCATCCCCATAGAGCCGCCCATAAAGGAAAAGTCCTGAACGGCGACAACGCACGGCGCTTCGCCAATCGGCCCGTAGGCGGCGATCATCGCCTCTTTTTCTTGCGTTGATTTGCGCGCTTCGCGGAGGCGGTCAGTATAACGTTTCTCGTCGCGGAAATTGAGCGGGTCGGCAATTGGCTCCGGCGTTTCGATCTGCTCATAACCGCCATGATCGAACAGCGATTCCAGCCGCTCCCGCGGGCTGATGCGCATATGGTGGCCGCAATGGCCGCACACATACAGCTGCTCTTTCAGTTCGCGATGAAAGATCATCTGCTCGCAATTGCCGCATTTGCGCCAAAGATTGTCGGGCATTTCGCGGCGCTGGAAGAATGAGTTAAACTTCGGCAGCGCGACGTTGTTGATCCAGTTCATCGAACGTTTTCTCCATTGCCGGCCCCGCCCCCGCGGATCCAGCGGTCCCTTCACTGCCTCGCCACTGCGACAGCGAGGCTCTTAGCCGATTACGCAGGCGACGTTCCGTGTGCGCCGTCAGCCAGGCGTTTGACGAAGTCAAGCACATCATCAACCGGCCTTCCCTCGCCCAGCATAGCGACAATTGCCGATCCCACCACTACCCCGTCTGCAATTTTACTAATTTCAGCTGCGGACTCTGGCGTTTTTACTCCAAATCCCACGCAAACGGGCAGATCTGTCGCCGCCTTAATCCGCGCCACCGCTGGGCCAACCTGGGCTGCGTCCGCTTCGGCGGAGCCGGTGATGCCGGTGATCGATACATAGTAAAGGAATCCGCTGGCGCCTTCGAGGATCTTGGGCAGACGCTTTGCGTCTGAAGTCGGCGTCGCCAAGCGAATCAGATCAAGCCCGGCGGCGCGGGCGGCGGGGCCAAGCTCCGGATCTTCCTCGGGCGGGATATCGACGATGATCAAACCGTCAATACCCGCCTCAGCCGCGTCCGCGACGAACTTATCCACGCCGTAGGAATAGATCGGGTTGAAATACCCCATCAATACAATTGGCGTCGCGTCATTCTCGGCGCGAAAGCGACGCGCCATTTCAAGGGTTGACGCCGTCGTCGCCCCGGCCGCCAGCGCCCGCTGGCCGGCCGCCTGAATGGCCGGACCATCGGCCATTGGGTCGGTAAAGGGCAGCCCCAACTCGATAACGTCGACACCAGCCTGCGGCAGGCCGCGAAGCGCCTCGAAGGAGGCTTCCGGCGATGGATCTGACGCCATGATGTAGGCGATGAAGGCCTTTCGGCCTTCGCTTTTCAGTCGGTCAAACGTCGCGCTTAGGCGAGAACTCATCGGCTAAACCCTTTGGCGCGCTCTTTCAGATCGTCGAACACGCCGCGAGCGGCTTCCGACATCCGGTCAAAAATCTGGGTTGGGTCGTCGGTGACGCCGACATGACGCAGCGTCGCCGCTTTGAAGCGCCGATCCCGGTGCTCGACGCCTTCGAACCATTCACAGTCCGCCATATCGCCGTCCAGCTCACGGACAGTCATGGATGGGCCGCCCGATTTAAGCATCACGACGTCCCCGACCGCGATAGCGTCGTCCGCTGCGCCACGGTCTTTCGGCGCATCGCCGCCGAATTGTGTCTGCTCGCTCATGCAACAATCTCCTCTCCCAGCGCCTCAGCGACGGTGAAGATGTCTTTGTCGCCGCGGCCACACATATTCATTACCAGGAGATGGTCGTTCGGAAGCGTCGGCGCCAGTTTAGCGACGTAAGCCAGCGCGTGGCTTGGCTCGAGCGCAGGGATGATGCCCTCAAGGCGGCTGCACATTTGGAACGCGTCCAGCGCTTCTTTGTCGGTCGCCGACACATATTCGACCCGGCCGATGTCATGCAGCCATGAATGCTCCGGGCCGATGCCAGGATAATCCAGCCCCGCCGAGATGGAGTGGCCTTCCAGGATCTGGCCGTCCGCGTCCTGCAACAGATAGGTTCGGTTGCCGTGAAGCACGCCGGGACGCCCGCCATTCAGGCTGGCCGCATGCTCCATGCGATCATCGACCCCATGGCCGCCAGCCTCCACGCCGATGATGCGGACAGTGCGATCATCCAGGAATGGGTAGAACAGCCCCATCGCATTGGAGCCGCCGCCGATGCAAGCGACCAAGCTATCCGGCAAGCGGCCTTCCGCAGCTTGCATCTGTTCCTTGGTCTCGCGGCCGATGATCGACTGAAAATCGCGCACCATCGCCGGGTAAGGGTGCGGTCCGGCGACCGTGCCGATGCAATAGAAAGTATCGCGCACATTGGCGACCCAATCACGAAGCGCTTCGTTCATCGCATCTTTTAGCGTCGCCCGGCCCGCGCGAACCGGCACCACTTCAGCGCCGAGCAGCTGCATGCGGAACACGTTGGGCTTTTGCCGCTCAACGTCAGTCGCGCCCATATAGACGATGCATTTGAGGCCGAAGCGGGCGCACACCGTCGCCGTCGCCACCCCGTGCTGGCCGGCGCCGGTCTCCGCAATGATGCGCGTTTTGCCCATGCGGCGCGCCAGCAGAATCTGCCCGAGCACATTATTGATTTTGTGCGCGCCGGTGTGGTTCAGCTCATCGCGTTTCAGATAGATCTTGGCGCCGCCCAGATGCTCAGTCAGCCGCGGCGCAAAGTACAGCGGCGAAGGCCGCCCGACATAATGGGTCCAAAGATCCTGCATTTCAGCAGCGAATTCAGGCTCGTGCTTCGCGCGTTCATACTCGCGCTCCAGATCCAGAATAAGCGGCATCAGCGTTTCGGCGACGAAACGACCGCCAAATTTGCCGAAACGGCCCTGCTCATCAGGTCCGCTGCAATAGGAGTTTGGCTGCGCGCCCTGCGGCGTCTCCACCATGAAAACTGGTCCTTTCTCGCGCCATTGGCGCTTCGCGGCGTCAGCTGCCGTCATTACATACTTGCGCCCTGAGCTACGCCTTAGAGCATCGAAGCCGGCGCGTGAACACCGATATGACGTCGCGACCGTCGGCGCCGCCGATTGTCGCGAGTGTCGGCCCTGGCGAAGCGCCTCTTATCGCGGCGCGGGCAACATCCGACCCAGCATGCGGCCGCCGAGCACATGCAGGTGGAAGTGCGGCACTTCCTGCACGCCATCCGGCCCAGCGTTTGAAATCGTGCGGAAACCGGCGCCTTCCGCGCTCTGCGCCACGCCCGTTTGTTCGGCGACCTTCCCGGCCGTGCGAAAGAAGTCCGCGATCTCAAGATCGGACGCCGAACTAACGAAATGATCGAAGTTCACATATGGCCCCTTGGGGATCACCAGCACATGAGTTGGAGCCTGGGGATTGATATCCTCGAAGGCCAATGTGTGCTCGGTTTCCATTACGGTCTTATTCGGAATTTCTCCGCGCAGAATTTTGGCGAAAATATTCTCGGCATCATACTCGTAGCTCATCCACCCGTCCCTTCTTTGGTCATCCTCATACGCCGATGCGGTATTCCCGCATCTAAGAAAACGCCGCCTTCGGCCACAAAGCCAAGCTTCGAATAGAATGCGATGGCGGCGGTTTGCGCGTCCAACAGGATCGGGCCGGCCGTTGCTGCGCCAATCATTGCGCGCATCAAGCGCGCGCCGACGCCAGCGCCGCGACAGGGCGCCAGCACGGCGACCCGTTGGATTTTCGTCGCTGCGGATGTCCGCAGCATGCGCGCGACGCCGACCGCCCGGCGATCGAGAAGCGCCAGGAAATGGCGGCATTCGGGGTCCAGCCCGTCAAACTCGATTTCCTCTTCGATCTGCTGTTCGTCGACAAACACCGAGCGCCGGATGGCGCAGCAGATTTCGGCGTGAGTCGACCAGTCGACTTCTGCAATCTCTGGGCGCGCGGACCTTTGCGGCATCGTTTCCGGACGGCTCTCGACGCTATTCGGCGCGCGCCGCTTTCTCCGCGACGCCTGACACGCCCTCGCGGCTCTCGAGCACAGCAAGCGCGTCCGCGAGCGTCATATCCCGCGCGGCGAGGGCGACCAGCAGATGGTACAATGCGTCCGCCGCCTCGGAGGCGACCTCGTCACGATCGCCGCTGACCAAGGCGATGACGGTTTCAACCGCCTCTTCGCCGAATTTCTGCGCGCATTTGGCCGGACCGCGCGCCAGGAGACGGGCCGTGTGCGAGCCCGCCGCGTCGCCAGCCGCTTTGCGCTCAGCGATTGTCGCCTCCAGCCGCGTTAAGATATCGCTCATCGCTTCGCTCCCCTACACCATGCGGACCGGCGCGCCGGCCGCCGCCAGGCGCTTCTTCGCGTCTAAAATCGTTGCTTCGCCAAAGTGGAAAATGGAGGCGGCCAGAACGGCGCTCGCCTCCCCCTCCGTCACCCCTTCGGCGAGGTGGTCAAGATTGCCGACGCCGCCCGAGGCGACGACAGGAACGGAAACCGCGCGTGAGATCGCCCGGGTCAACTCCAGATCATAGCCGATCCGAGTGCCGTCCCGGTCCATTGAGGTCAGCAAGATCTCTCCGGCGCCCTTGGCGACGACCAGCTGGGCGTACTCAATTGCGTCAATCCCCGCTGGGGTCCGGCCGCCATGGGTGAAAATCTCCCAGCGCGGCGCCTCATCCGGCCCGCTGACGCGTTTGGCGTCGACGGCGACAACAATGCACTGGGCGCCGAATTTATCCGCCCCCGCTGCGACCAAATCCGGGTTTTTCACGGCTGCGGTGTTGATCGACACCTTATCCGCGCCGGCGCGGAGCAAGGCGCGCACATCTTCAACCGCGCGAACGCCGCCGCCGACGGTGAGGGGCATAAAGCACTGCTCGGCGGTCTGGGAGACGATGTCATAAAAGGGCCCCCGGCCTTCGTGGCTTGCGGCGATGTCCAGCAGACACAGCTCATCAGCGCCCGCCGCATCATAGGCCCGCGCCGCTTCGACCGGATCGCCCGCATCACGCAGACCGACGAAATTTACGCCTTTTACGACCCGCCCGTCCTTAACGTCGAGGCAGGGGATGACGCGAACTGTCAACATGCGTCGGCCTCCCCTTTCAGCAATGCGATCGCCGCGGCGACATCAATCCGGCCGTCATACAGCGCACGGCCGGAAATCGCGCCATTCAGCGCCGCGTCGCACGCCCGCAATCGGCGCAGATCGTCGAGCGAGGACACGCCGCCCGAAGCGATCACAGGAATGTCCGTTGCGCGCGCCAGCGCCGCCGTCTCGTCAATGTTCGGGCCGCCCATCGCGCCGTCCCGGTCAATATCGGTGTAGATAATCGCGGCGACGCCCGCATCCTCAAACCGTTTGGCGAGCTCCGCGGCGGTCAGTTCGGTCGTCTCCGCCCATCCCTCAATAGCGACCCGGCCGGCGCGCGCATCCACCCCAACCGCAACGCGCCCCGGATGCGCGCGGCATGCTGCGCGCACAAATTCCGGATCGCGCACGGCGGCGGTGCCCAGGATCACGCGCGCAACGCCGCGCTCGAGCCAGTTTTCCAGCACGCTCATATTGCGGACGCCGCCGCCCAGCTGCACCGGCTTTCCAGCCGCAACCGCAAGAATCGCCTCCACCGCGCCGCCATTCACGGGCTCACCCGCGAAAGCGCCGTTCAGATCAACGATATGGAGCCATTCCGCGCCCGCGTCGATAAAGCCCCGCGCCGGTTCCGCCGGATCTTTGTGAAACACCGTCGCGTCGGCCATCTCGCCGCGCAGCAGCCGCACGCAGGCCCCGTCTTTCAGGTCAATTGCTGGATAGAGGATCATGGTCGCCACTTCAGAAACGCTCGGATCAGCGCTTGGCCGACCTCTTGGCTTTTTTCGGGGTGGAACTGGGTTCCGATGAGATTGTCGCGCCCAACCGCGGCGGCGAAGGAAACGCCATGGGTTGTGCGCGCGAGGATATGATCCGGATTGTCGGCGCGCAGATGAAAGCTGTGCACGAAATAGGCGTGAGCATTGTCCGGGATTGTCGCGAGCACCGGGTGGTCTGTCGCGACGTCGAGTTTGTTCCATCCCATATGGGGGATTTTGAACTCGGGCCCGGCCCGCTCAATTTCAACAACGTCGCCGGGGATCCAGCCGAATCCCCGATGCGCGCCCCGCTCCAGCCCCCGCTCCGCCATCAGCTGCATGCCGACGCAAATACCGAAAAACGGTCGCCCGTCTTTCACGACGCGTTGTTCGATTGCCTCCCAAAGTCCGCGAGCGGCATGCAGGCCTGCGGCGCAGTCGCCAAAAGCGCCGACCCCTGGAAGAACCACACGCTCCGCGCGCAATACATCCTCGGGCTCAGCGCTTACGAGTATTTCCTCGCCAATGTCGGCTGCTGCGCGCGCGAATGCTTTTTCCGCCGAGTGCAGGTTGCCCGAATCATAGTCAACAATTACTGTTTTGTCGGTCATGCGCCCCCGCTTTGGCCGGCAGTGTCCGCCCTATTAAACCCGCAATCCTGGCTCATATCGACCGTATATTTTGATACATCTCGACTTGTCTTAACCGCGCCGAGACGCGCCGCGTTCAAATCTCGTTTGAGCGCCCTTCCCGTCGTGACGGCTCTCATATAGATCTTTGCGCAACGCATCCGGGTTTCCATATTGAGAAGACGTTATAGGCGCTTATGCGGGCCGAGGGAAAGCGCGCCTCGAATATGCGGGACGAAGAAGATGTGTCCTGTTGGAGACGAAATGAACAACACAGGCGAAACAACGCCAACGCCAGGTTGGCGAGGTACGACAATTCTAGCCGTTAAACGAAGCGGCGCCACCATCATTGCCGGCGACGGTCAGGTGAGCCTCGGTCCAACGGTCGTTAAAAGCACCGCGCGCAAAGTTCGGGTTATGACGCCTGGCGGCCATCGCGTCGTCGCCGGTTTCGCCGGAGCAACAGCGGACGCGTTCACCTTGTTTGAGCGGCTGGAAACAAAGCTCGAAACCTATCCGGGGCAGTTGACCCGCTCGGCGGTTGAGTTGGCGAAAGACTGGCGCACCGATCGCTATCTTCGCCGCCTGGAGGCGATGTTGATTGTCGCCGACGCCTCGACGCTTTTGACGTTGTCTGGTGCGGGAGACGTGCTTGAGCCCGAAGATGGGCTCGCGGCGATTGGATCCGGCGGCGCCTATGCGCTGGCCGCGGCCCGCGCGCTCGCGCCGTTTGAGCTTGAGCCCGAAGATGTCGCCCGACGTGCAATGAAAGTTGCGGCGGAAATTTGCGTTTACACGAATGACAACCTGACGGTTGAGCGTGTTGGCGTCGCCTCTGATTCAGACGGATAATTTAAAATGACTGACCTGACGCCAGCTAAAATTGTTGAAGAACTAAATCGGTTTGTCATTGGGCAGGGCGAGGCAAAACGTGCGGTAGCGGTCGCATTGCGGGAGCGTTGGCGCCGCCGACAGCTGACAGACGACGTGCGCGACGAGGTATACCCGAAAAATATTCTGATGATCGGGCCGACAGGCGTTGGCAAAACCGAGATCGCGCGGCGGTTGGCTAAATTAGCGAAAGCGCCGTTTCTCAAAGTAGAAGCGACGAAGTTCACCGAAGTCGGCTATGTTGGTCGCGACGTGGACGCCATTGTGCGTGATCTGGTCGAAGCGGCGATTGTGATGATCCGCGACGCGAAGCGGCTTGAGGTTCAGGCGATGGCGCACACCAACGCTGAAGAGCGGGTGATTGACGCGCTGGTCGGCGATGGCGCCGCCCCGGCGACGCGGGACGCCTTCCGCCGGAAGCTGCGCGCAAATGAATTGGATGACAAAGAAATCGACATTGAAGTCGCCGATACGGCGCCGTCGCCGATGATGGAAATGCCGGGGCAGCCCGGCGGCGCGGTTGGCATTGGCGAGCTCAATGATTTGCTGAGCCGCGCCTTTGGCGGTCGGAAGAAACGCCGGCGCATGACGGTGGCGCAGTCGCATACGCTCCTGGTCGCTGAGGAGGCGGACAAGCTGCTCGATCGGGACGCGATCGTGCGGGATGCGATCGAAGCGGTTGAGCAGGACGGCATCGTTTTCATCGATGAGATCGACAAGGTCGCAGCCCGCTCCGAGGGCCGTGGGGCCGATGTATCGCGCGAGGGGGTGCAGCGCGATCTGCTGCCGCTAATCGAAGGCGCGACAATCGCGACGAAACATGGGCCGGTGAAGACCGACCACATTTTGTTTATCGCCTCGGGCGCTTTTCATGTCGCCAGACCGTCAGATCTGCTGCCGGAGCTGCAAGGGCGGCTGCCAATTCGCGTCAAGCTGCGGGCCCTGACCGAGGGGGATTTCGTTCGGATTTTGACCGAGCCTGACCATAGCCTAACGGCTCAAACGACCGCGCTGCTGGCGACCGAGAAAGTCGATGTGACGTTCACAGATGACGGGGTCGCCGCGATTGCCGCGGCGGCGGCGCAGATGAATGATACGATTGAAAATATCGGCGCGCGCCGGCTGCACACGCTGATGGAGCGGGTGCTTTCGAACCTGTCGTTCGAAGCGCCGAGCCTCGCAGAAGATGCGCGGAAGATCGTGATCGACAGCGCCTATGTCTCGGAGCAACTTGGCGAGCTGGTCAATGATCTCGATCTGGGGCGCGCCATCCTCTGACCCGTTCAGCGGCGTTCGGCGGTCCTGCGCGATCGGCGAACGCCTGTCACAGCGCTCGTCGCAGGACCTGCAGCGCGTTGTCTCCCGCGATCATTTTCAGCTTGTCGACCGGAAACATAGGCTTATCCGAGCCTTCTTCGCGTCGGTTGGCGAGCGCGAGGAGGAGATCGGGCAGTCCCGTGACATCGAAAGGCGCCATAACTGCGCCGTCAAAATCGGAGCCGATCGCCAGATGCTCATAGGGATCGTATCGGCCGTAGCGATCGAGCATTTCTTCGACAAAGTCCGGATGACGAAGGGCTGAGAGCGCCGCGGCGAACGCATCCACGATCCGTTCGATTTTGGCCTCGTAGCTGTCGCTCGGCTCGAAACCGATCGCTTCCCACCATACACCGACGCCGATCAAGCCGCCGGTGCTCGCGACAGCGCGGATGTCCGCATCGCGCAGGTTGCGCTCCACGCGGTGCGAACCGCGCACGCCGGCGTGGCTGACAATAAGAGGGCGCACGCCATTTTGATGCGACAGCGCCAGGCCAGCTGCTTCGCGGATCATGGCTGGCGCCGCATGCGCCATGTCGACTGCGATGCCGAGAGACCAGCACGCGTGCAGAAAATGCCGGCCGGCGGAGCTCAGACCCTTGCGGCCGCTGCAATCTTCGCTGGCGCCGCCGAGCCCATTTGAGAAACGGTGGGTCGGGGCGATCATCCGATAGCCGGCCGCCCGCAGCATCGCCACCTCATCGCGCACATGCTCCGGGGAGGCGTCAGGCTCGACCCAATGCAGCCCTTCCAGGCTGAGCATAACGCCCAAAGGTCCGTCGGAAACGGCGCCCTGGCTTGGGCGCACCGCCTGCTTCAAACCATCCAGATCCTGCGGGCGATAGATGGGCCGAAGTCGCTTATCGCGATCATCGGCCAGCATTTTTTGAAATCGTTCCGCCAAGCGATAAGCTCGCCGGCGCCGCAATGCGCCTTTGCCCCGACGCAGACGGTCAAGCCATTGAGATGGAAAGAGCGCATCGCTCTGATCGATGCTTTCGCAGGAGACGCACAGCGCTTGCTCTGCGTTCTTCATGGGCAGCGGCGTCCAGGTAGGCCCCCCGAAAACCTGCAGGCCAAGCCGCGCATCAATCAGGCGCGGAATATCCACATGCCCGCTTTCGCGCGTCCGCCATGGATCCACGCCCCAAAGCAGCGTGTCGGCATGCAGATCAACGATGCTCACGCCGATCTCAGCAAACGCGGCTTCAAGCGCGCTTGGAAAAGCGATGCGGGTGCGGTCGGCGGCGTTGGAGGCTCGATCCGCCACCCGCGCCAGCCAGCCGCTCAAACCTTTGGGCAAGGGCCCGATCGGCGCTGGCGTCAGCGCTGTCGGAGCCGCGACTGGTTTCGTAGTCATGCCTCATAGTTAAGAACGAGACGTTGATGATTCATTAAGAAACCAGAAGCGGATCGGGCGAATGTGATCGCCGCAGCCCCGCTCCGACGCCGCGAGGGCGCAACTGCGAGGGGGCGCGGCGCTGACGCCAGATGCTGGCGTCTAACGCTGACTAGGCCGATCCAGCTCAAAAACGTTCGACACGTAGTCATAGTCGCGATAGCCGAGCCGTGCGAGCATTTGCACCCGGCCTGAATCGAACTTTCCATCCGTCAGCGCCGCATCGTCGATATGAATGCCGACGACCTGACCGATCACCATCACATTACATCCGTTCGGACCCGCGGGCAGATCGACGATCTGCAGCAGTTTGCATTCAAGCGACGCAGGGCTGGCGGCGACGCGCGGCGCTTTCACAATCCGGCACGGCGCTTTTTCCAACCCGGCAGCTTCGAACTCATCGACATCGGCCGGCAGCGGCGCTGAGCTGGCGTTCATCGCGTCGCGCAACGGGTAGGTCGCAATGTTCGCAACAAACTCTTCGGTCGCCACAATATTCGCCACGCTGTCTTTTGCTTTCGGTTGATCCGGTTTCACGCCGGTATTCGAAAACATGACAATCGGCGGCGCGTCCGCCAACGCATTGAAAAAGCTGTAAGGCGCGAGGTTGGCGACACCGTTCGCGTCAACCGTTGAGATCCATCCGATCGGACGCGGCGCGACCAAAGCTTTGAACGGATTGTGCGGCAGGCCGTGTACTGATTTGTCCGACGCGTCGTCGCCCGGTTCGTAAAACATGGTGACCTCTTCCTCGAGCGATTTAAAGTCAGATGGCCTTCTCCAACGACTGCAAATCGCGACTAAAAATAGACTTGGGACCTGTCGATGGTTCCGTGACGGGTCGACACGCTCCAATCCCGCGTTCTCTGGACGGATGCTCCATCTATCGCTGACGGTCGAATTTTCGCCAAGCGGCGCTGTTTCGCCCAGGCGGAATTGACGCGTCAACAATTGGATCAAGCACGTAGCCCTTGCCGGGCTTCGCCGCAACCGCTCTATGAAGGCGGATCTGAGCGTGCAAATAGCGGAAGGCGGAGCGTATGAGGCGGATCGCGCAGGAGCGGCCGGAAGATCTTTGGGAAATCGAACAGCTGTTCGACCTTACTTTCGCGCCTGGCCGCACTGCGCTTTCCAGCTACCAGTTGCGGGGCGATTCGCCGCCTATCGCCGAGCTTTGCATGTGTCTGCGCGATGATTTCGACGTCATCGTCGGCGCCATTCGATATTGGCCGATCCGCATTGCGACCGATCACGGGGACGTCGACGCGCTGTTGCTTGGGCCGGTCGCCGTGCACCCAACGCGGCAGGGCGAAGGAATTGCCGCCGAGTTGATCCTGGAAAGTTTGGCCATTGCGCGCGCGCGGGGATGGGCGCGGGTCGTGTTGGTGGGCGATGCGCCCTATTATCGCCGCTTCGGCTTTACACGCGCGCCGATACAGCTGCCCCGGCCAACCAATCCTGAGCGGGTTTTGGCGAAGGCTCTGGTAAAAGGCGCGATGGAGGGCGTGGCCGGCAAAGCTCTGCCGCCGGCTAATCTGAAGGAAAGGGCCGATCGGCCGTAATCTCGCCTTCGCACCCTGGTGCCGAAAATGTTGGCGGAACCGTTTTGGGGACGATGATGGACAACGACCTTCCGGCTTCTTGGATTGCGCGCCGACCTTTGGTGCGCGGGTTGCTCGGCGCCGCATGGGCTGCGCTGATCATAGCGCCCGCGCTGGCCGAAACGACGGCGTCGCCGCCGCCAAGGGAGCGCGCCGTCGCCACAACCCAGCGCATCGACGATCCTCACGGACGCCACGGGCTGCGTGGCTTCGTGCTCAGCGCAGATGGCCGCCTGGCCGCCAGCTACGGCGCGGATGGGCGCGCGCGTCTTTGGCGTTTGCGATCCGCCGCCGCAACTGGCGCGGCGCCGCACCTCCCGTCTGATCATTCCGCCGCGCCGACCTTGACCGCCGATGGCGCGCTGCTCGCGACCTTAGCCGGGCCGGCGACAGTTCAACTCACTTCGACTTCCGTGGGATGGGCGATTCGCAAATTTAGTCTGAGGGATCTCGGGGTCGCGGCGCATGTCAACGCAATGCGCTTTAGCCGCGACGGCAAGCTCTTCGCAATCGCCAGCAGCGACGGCGCAGTTCGCATTTGGGATGTGAAAACCGGCGCGCTGCGTGTGGTCCTCGCGGGGCGTGAGCGGAGGATTGCGCTGATGCGGTTCAGCCCTGGCGGCGGTCGGCTTCTTACGGCGGATCTGGGCGGCGCGCTGACGCTTTGGGACGTGCTGAGCGGCGCGCCGATCGCAACGATGACGGGCCATATCGGCGGCGTCCGATCGGCAGAGTTTAGCATGGACGGCGCGCGCATCCTTTCCGTAAGCGCCGGCGCCTCGGATCCCAGCGCGCGCATTTGGGACGCCGCCAGCGGCGCGCAGCTGCTGCAGATTTCTCAACATGGCGAGGCGGCGCGTTTCGCAGGCTATATTGGCGAGGCGGTGCTGATTGTGTCGGCGTCGGGACAGGCAGGGGTGTGGGACGGCGTTAGCGGCAAGAGGCTGCGCGCCTATGCGGCGTTGAGCCCGTCGGTTTCCGGTCTCGCATTGTGCGGGCGACGGAACTTACTCGTAGCGGCGCGGGGGCGGCTGCGAATACTCAATGTGGATACGGGGGCGGACGCCGTGGCGCCGATCTCGCTGCCTTCCGGCGACGTCGCCGCCTTGCGCTGCGCGGGGCGGCGGGGGGTGGTTTTACTGCGCGCCAAAGCATCGGCCTCTGGGGCGACGGGGCCGACGCAGAGCTTGATATTGATCGAACTCAGCACCGGAGGGGGGCAATGAAGCCGCTATCGATCAGCGCGCTGTGTGGCGCCGCGTTGTTCCTGGCGCAGCTCTGGGCGGCGCAGTTTGCTGTCGCTGAAACGAAGGCGGCGCCCATTACAATCAAATCCCCTCATGCGGAGGGGCGCGCCTATTTCCTGGTGCGCTTCAGCCCCCACGGCAAACTGATCGCCACCGGGGGAGGCGACGCGCTTACGCGTTTGTGGGACACGGCGACAGGCGCGGCAGTTCGCGCTTTTGGGACGCGAGCGTCGGCGGATGAGGATATCGTGAGCGCCCTCGCCTTCAGCCCCGACGCCGCGCTGCTGGCGACAGTCGGCTACCTTGGCGTCGCGCGGGTTTGGGACGTCGCGAGCGGCGAGCTGAAATACAGCCTGAAGGGGCCCGGCGGCCCGCTGCGCGAGGTCATGTTCAGCCCCGACGGCGCGCATCTTGTCGTCGGTGACGAGGAGGGGCGCCTGCAGCTGTGGGATCTGAAGGCGAACAAAGTGATATTTGAGCCCGAGAGCCATCGGCTCCGGGTCACCAAAATGCATTTCAGCGCCGATGGCGGCCGTCTTTTGACGACCGATGATACAGTGATCCGCATGTGGGATTGGAGCGCGCAGAAGCTTCTGTTCACCGTGGAGGACACGCCGCTAATGGCTTGGACGCTCAGCATGCGTCCGGATGGGCGCCAGTTCGCGACCGGCGGCCGCAATGGCGAGGTGCGGGTCTGGGATGCGGCCACAGGCGCCCGGCTGTTGGCGCTGGACGATCAGAAGGCGATGATCACCGGCCTTGCTTATAGCGCGGACGGGCGGCGCCTGATCATATCACGGAGCGATGGTCGGCTGCGTTTACGCGATGCGGCAACCGGGAAAGTGCTGAAAGCGCTGGATGTGGGCGATCATGGCGTTGCGATCAGCCGCGATGGCGGCCGCTTGGCGACCTATCTGGGCCGCACCCTGACGGTGCTGAGCGCTCACGACTTTTCGGAGCTGGCGCGATGGCCGGACAAACGCGATGCGCCTGGCGGGAAGCTGCTGCTTGGTCCTTTTGGGCGCAAGCTCGTGAGCTGGTCGTTCGAGCTGATTAAGATCCGGACGCTGGCTCGGCCAGATTTATGAGTTCCCACCCTAGCGCCCGGTCCGCGGTTCATCTGGCGATCTCACCGCCCTTCAACGCGCCAAGCGGCGACGACCATGAGGGCGGCAAGTCCAAATAGCAGCCAGCTCGGCGCGACGCCGGCCAGGGTCACGCCGCGGACCTCATAGGCCTCTCGCCGGACAAGTCCGATCCATCCATCGCCCGCGGCGGGTCGTCCGGCGCGAGGACGGCGCAGTTCGGGCGCGCCGGCCGAGAGGCGCAGCACGGCGCCGGCGGTTGCTGTCGCTGTTGGCGCCAGCAATTTGGTGGTCGAGATCGGCTCCGCAAACTCGCGTGGGGAGGGGGGGCCAACCACCGCGACCGCAGACAACGGCTTGCGCGGCGCGCTGGCGGCGGAAATCACGCTGCTCTTCGCGTCGGTGAGCCGGTGCGCGCCCAAGGTCTCCGTCTTCACCAACGCGCGCCATACGCCGGGTTGCTCTTCAGTGAGCAGGATCTCGCTTTCAACGCCATCCGGCGCAACCGCGCGGATCTTCTTGTCGCCGTCGATCAGCGAGCGCCGCGTCACTTCATATCCGCCAGGCGCAGGTTTTGCGGTCAGCGCGTCTTCCTCCAGCTCCGGCTCATGCAGCAACCAATGCACGACGCGGCGGAGCAGCTCCGCCTGCGGCCCGCCGCCGTCAAAGCCGCGCGCCCAAAGCCAGGTGTGGTCCGAGGCGATCAAGCCCACGCGCCCTTCGCCGACGCGGTTCAGAAACAGCAGCGGCCCGCCGCCTTGGGCCTGCATCAACAGATCTCCCGCCAGGGCCTCAACTTCCAATCGCCGGAACCAGCGCCCCCATTCCGCAGGTTTCTTATCCGTATTTGCGCCCTTGAGGCCGCGTGTAACGGGATGTTTGCGGCCCAGCATCGTCAATTCAGGTCGAAAGGCGCCTTCAACAACGCGTCCCGTCGGCGCGGCGGGCAAGATCGACGACAATGGCGTCAGAGACAGGCTTTCGGCGCCCGCAAAGGCTGGGCCGGTTGACACCAAGACAGCTTTGCCGGCGCGGCGGGCAAAATTGGCGATATTGCGCAGATACCGGTCATACAGCACCCGCGGGCGATGGCGGAACCGGTCGAAAATGATCAAGTCAAAACTGTCCAGCTTCTCCTGAAACAGCTGTTCGGTCGGGAAGGGGATCAGCGCCAGCTCATGGTCTTCGGCCCGGTCATCCTTTTCCGGCGGCTTCAAAATGGTGAAGTGGACCAGCTCCACCGACGGATCGGATTTAAGCAGGTTCCGCCACGCCCGCTCACCCGGATGCGGCTCCCCAGAAACGAGCAACACCTTCAGCGCCTCGCGCACGCCGTTGATGGAGAACACAGCGATGTTGTTGCGGTCGGTAATCTCGCCCTTCACCGAGGCGGTGCGTATCTCCACCGCCGTGGCGCCGCCGCGCTCGAGCTTAAACGTCAAGTCCGTGACGCGGCCAACCGGCGAGAAGCCCTGCAGCTTTCGTTTACCGTCAATATACACCTCCACAACCGGCGTTGAGGCGCCGGCGGGCGGCGTTCCGTCTTCAATGACCTTGAAGCGGATTGTCGTTTTTTCGTCGACGATGCCGAAAGCCGGCGCCGCGACGACCTCGATACGCCGGTCATACTCATTTGGCCGCCCGGTGATCAGCGCATGGATTGGCGCGGTTGGTTTGCCTTCAGGCGTTAGCGCGATTGCCGGCGCGCGCAGCTCCGCGTCGGAAATCGCGCCGTCAGTCACCAGGATCGCGCCGGCAAAGCGTTCGCGCGGAATATCTTCGGTCGCCGCGGCCAGCGCCGTCAGCAGCTTGGTGCCGTCCTTCGCATGGCCCGGAGCTTTGACCACGCGCAGCTCAAGCGGCGTATCGGCCGTGCGGCTTTCAGCGATCTTCTTGGTCAGATCATCCACTGCGCGCTTGGTCGTCTCTGACCGCCGATCGATCGTTTGGCTTGCGCTTTCATCCACAACGATCACGGCGATGTCGCTCAAGGGCGCGCGATCCTCGTTGATGAGCGCAGGGTCAATCAGCGCCGCCATCAGCGTCACAGCTGCGCCCACCCGCAACCAAGCGCCGCGAAGGCCGCGCCGCAGGCCCAACAGTGCTACAAGAAGCGCTGCGATCCCCAGCACCCAGATCGCTTCGATCGGCAAAATGGGGCGTGCGACGATGTCAGTCACAGCGTTCATTGTTGGATCATCCCTTCTCGCAGCGCGCGGCGTTTGCGAAACCCGCCGCTTTTACCGGTCATAGCCGCGGCTGCCGCTGACGCGCTCCAGCACTTCGCGGATATGCACCTGGTCGGTTTTGTAGTTGCCGGTGTAGGCGTACATCACCAAATTCACGCCGAAGCGCCGGGCGGTTTCCCGAATGCGCGATTCTTCGCCGCCGATGGGGAACAGCGGCCGGCCGCTTTTGTCAGTGGCCCATGCGGCGGCCCAGTCGACGGAGCCGAGCACAATGGGGGACACGCCGTCATTGCGCAGCCGGGCGGCTTTGCCCCCTTTGGCGCGCGCATCGTCAAGTTGGCCGCCGCCGCCGACGGCGACCCATACGGCGGAGGCGCCCCAGCGGCCGGGCGCTTCGTTGATGAGATAGAAGGATCGCGTCATGACATGATCCTTCGGAAGCGGCTCCAGCGCAGGCAAATCCAGACGGCCAATCAGGCGCTTAAGATGCGGCGCGTTCGGACCGGCCGCAGCGCCGAGGCGCCGATGGGCGTCCTGCGTATCAACGACAATCATGCCGCCGGTCCGCAGGTACTTATTCAGTTTGCGCACCGCCGTGTCCGAGAGATCGGGTTGAGCGGCGGTGATCGGCCAGTAAATCAGCGCATAGACCGCGAGGTCGTCCGTTTCCAGATTGACGCCCGCCGGCTCGCCGGGCTCGATCGCGGTGCGGTCATACAGAGTCCTGGAGAGACCGAACACCCCCGCCGCGCTCGCCCGGTCCACCTTTGCGTCTCCTGTAACGACATAGGCGAGGACGGTGTCCAAAGCAGCGCGGCGCGCCGCGGGATCGATGAATTCCTCATCTTTCTTGGTCGGCTTCGCAGCCGGCGGCTTCGCAGGCGCTTCTTTGAGGGTCGGCGGCGCGGTTTGGGCCGAAGCCGGCGCCCCGATCGTCAGGGCCCCGCCAAGCAGCACAGCGCCGATGAGCGCCGCCCCAGCTTGGCGGCCTTTCCGCAAGCCGCCAGCCAGAAAGAGCGCCGCCAGAGCGTCGATCAACAGCAGCGCAAAACCAGCGGCGAGCAGCGGCGCCTTGAGCTCGGTTTCGCTCGTGGCGGCGAGGATGCGCTCAGCGGCGCCCGACGGGGCGGGTGGACGCGGCGCGACGATCGTTTCCGCCCCAACTGCGGAGACGGCCAGCGTCAGCTCTCCACCCTCGCCATCATCCGCGGCGTAATATCCAGGCGCCGCAGATGCGGTGGCGCCGAAGCGGAGCGCTGATTTGAGCGCTGAGCCGGTTGTTGGCGCGTCTTTGCCGCTTTCGGGCGCGGTCAACGCGCCAAAACCGTCCAGCAGCCGCGTCGGGCGCCAGGAGCGCCCATCTTCCTCAAGTTGAGCGACGCCGCGGGAAAGAGCCGGCGCGGTGGCCACCAATCGGTCCATCATCTCGACATACAACCCTGATAGCGGCAGCGACGACCATCCAGGGGCCGCGGCGACATGGAAAAGAACGACGCGGCCTGAGCCGACGCGGTTGGAGGTGACGAGCGGCGTGCCGTCTTCCAGCATCGCCCACACTTTGCCCGACAGGGCCGGGCTTGGCTCCGCCAACACTTGCCGGGAGATTGTGACTTCGCTCGGAACCTTCAATCCGGCGAAGGGCGACGACGCCTCGAACGGGCGCATTTTCTGCGGTTTCTCCCACGACAGCGCGCCGCCGAGGGCGCGTCCGCCGCCGCGCAGCGCCACGGGCAACAGATCATCAGCGGCGCCATCCAGCGCGCCCCGCCGCTCAGCCGCCAGCGCCGCCAGGCGCGGGCCGGCGAAGCGCACCAGCAGCCCGCCTTTATTCACCCAATCGCGGAGAGCGGCCTCGGTCGCCGCATCCATCCGCGCCACGTCGACCAAGATGATGACATCCGCAATCGACGTGCTCGCCGGCGTTGTGGCGATTGGCGCGGTTTCGGTCCTGGCGTCCTCCGCAGGACGCTCCGCCTCCAGGCTCGCCGGAGCGGCGTCGCTTGGCTTCGCCGCGTTGGCGGCCGCATCGGCGGCGGTCGCCTCCGGCAGCCCGAGCGCTGCCGGCAGGCTTGTTTCGCGCAAGGCCGCGAACGGCGCGAGCGCGGAGCGCAGATAGGTGATGCCGGAAAGCGCCGGCTGCTCCGACCGCGCCGCGTCGCTGGCGACCAGGGCGACAACGCGGCGCCGGCTGCGATCGTCGATCAGCGCGACGGCGCCGGCGTGATCGACGCCGCTGATCTCCACCCGATCGACAGCATTCGCCAGCGCGACGGGCAGCTCAAGCTCCCCCGTCGCCTCGGTTGCGCCTTCGGCGAGCAGCAGCTCCGTCTCCGCCAGCCTGCGAATGCCGACGCCCGCGACTGGCGCGGCGCTTTTGCTGTCGACGGCGGTTGGCGGTCGGCCATAGGCGACAATGCGCACGGCTTTCGCTTCGCCGGCGGCCGCGCGAAGAACTTTTAGGCTGAGACCTTTTTTGCTTGGCTTTACCGGCGCCAGCACGAGCGCGGGCGCTTTCGGGCCGATCAGCGTCAAAGCGCCTTTCGTCGCCAGCGCGTCAGCTAGCGCGGCGACGTCTTTGGCGGCGCTCTCCGGCCCGACGGCTTGGCCGGCATGCAGCCAGTAAATGTCCACCGGCTGAGCCAGCGCCCGCACCGCCGCCAGGATCCGTTTGGGATCAGGCCGCCAACCGGCGGGTTTCATGGCGGCCAGACGCTCCGACGCGGCGGCGGCGGTTTCAAACGTAATCCGCTCCGGCGCCGCGCCAGCCTCCGCCAACGACAGGACCGCCGCGGTGCGCCCAGCTTTTTCCGCCTGCGCCAGAAGGTCGAGCGCCTCGTCTCGCCGGTCCCCCCAGTCCGCGGCGGAGCTCCAGCCGCCGTCAAAGATCACAAGAATAGGCGCTTCGCCGGCCAAGCGCGCTTTGGGGTTCACGATCGGCTCCGCAAAGGCGAAAAGCAGGAAGGCCGCCATCAATGTGCGCAGCAGGAGCAGCCACCAAGGCGTCCGCTCCGGCGTCCGTTCCCGATCTTCAAGCCCGAGCAGCACGCGCACGCCGGGAAAGCGCTCAACTCGCGGCCTTGGCGGGGTGGCGCGCATCAGCAGCCAGATCAGCGGCAACGCGGCGAGCCCGACGAGAAAAAGCGGCTGCAAGAAGCCGATGGTTCCAAGCGAGAACATTAGCGCAGGCCTCCGCTGAAGGTTGATTGCGCCAGCCCTTGGGCGAGCCACATCAGCGCGGGGGCGGGGCTATCGCCGGTGCGGTGGATTTGGAAGCGCCAGGCGGCGCGGCGGCATGTATCGTCCAACAAGCGCCGCCGCCGCTGCATTGCGGCGATATAGTCATTCTTCAACGCCCCGGCGCGCTCCGTTTCATAGCGCAGCGCGCCCGCCATGCTTTCGAACACCACGCGCCCGTCAAACGGAAAGCTTTCCTCCGCCGGATCAACAGTTTGCAACATGAGCCCGCTCAGCCCGAGCCCGGCCGCGCCCTTTACGGCCCCGAGCAACGCGCTTTCCTCCGCGAAAAAGTCGCCGATAAACACGACCCGTCCGCCGCGCGCGGCGTCAAATGCCGGCGGCGCGCCGTAATCCGCCTGCTCAGGCTCCATCAGCGCCTGCGCAATGCGCCCGATCTGGGTCTCGCCAATATTGGGGCGGCCCGCATCCGTGCCGATCAGCGCGACCCGCTCACCACCGCGCAGCAGCAGGATCGCCAGGGCCAGGGCGATCTCAGACGCGCGCCAGAGTTTGGTCGGCAGATCGTTGGACGAGCGATAGCTCATCGATTGAGAGCGATCACACCAGAGCCAGATGGTCTGCGCCGCCTCCCATTCAGTTTCACGCACGAACAGCATGTCCGAACGCGCGGAGCGGCGCCAATCGATCGACGAATAGGGGTCGCCCGGCATCGCGCGGCGGTACTGCCAAAAGGTTTCGCCGGGCCCGGCGCGGCGTCGGCCGTGGGCGCCCATTTGGACCGTCGCGGCCAATCGCTCCGCCTGTGCGAGCAGGCGGGGCAAGCCAGAAGCGCGCCGCTCCGCGTCGCGTCGCAATTCTGCGACGCCGCGCCCCGTTTTCGCCGGTTGATCCGCCGCGCTCATGCTCACGCCGCCTGCTCTCCCGCCGCAGTGCGGATCGCCGCGTCGATCGCTTCAGCCAACACATCATCCAGCTGAACGCCCTCGGCGCGCGCGGCGAAGCTGAGCGCGGCGCGGTGCCGCAGCGCCGCTGGCGCAAGCTCGGCCAGATCGCCGAGGGTTGGGGCGTAGCGTCCTTCGATCAACGCGCGCGCGCGAACGGCGAGCGCAAGCGCCTGCGCCGCGCGCGGGCCAGGCCCCCAGGATAGCGTCTCCGCCGCCTTTGGATGCGCCTCCGCTTCGCCAGGGCGGCAGCTGCGCACAAGATTGAGGATGGCTTCCAGCACGACGTCGCCGACCGGCAGGCGGCGCACGATGTGCTGCAGCTCCACCAAGCGCCCGGCGTCCAGAACCTGCTTGGCTTCGGCGTCGTCAACGCCAGTGGTCGCCAGCAGAACTTCGCGCTCCGCGTCCCGGTCCGGATAGTCGACGTCAATTTGCAGTAGGAACCGGTCGAGCTGCGCTTCCGGCAACGGGTAGGTGCCTTCCTGCTCAATCGGGTTCTGCGTCGCCAGAACATGGAAGGGCGCCGGCAGATCGCGCCGTTGACCGGCGATCGTGACATGCTTCTCTTGCATCGCCTGCAGCAGCGCCGCCTGGGTCCGCGGCCCCGCCCGGTTGATCTCATCAGCCATCAGCAGCTGGCAGAAGATGGGCCCCTGGATAAAGCGAAAGGCCCGTCCGCCGCCCGGCGCTTCCTCGAGCACTTCGGCGCCGAGAATATCGGGCGGCATCAGATCCGGGGTGAACTGCACCCGCTTCGCGCTCAGCCCCAGCACAACGCCGAGCGTTTCGACCAGACGCGTTTTCGCGAGCCCCGGCGCGCCGACCAGCAAACCGTGTCCGCCGCACAGGATCGCGATAATCGACTGCTCTACGACCTTTTCCTGCCCGATCACCCGGCGCGAGATCTCTCTTTTCGCCTCGTACAACGAACGCGCGGCCGCATCGACCGTCTCAGTCGGGTTGTCGCTCATCGCAGCGTTGACGTTCAGAGGCGCGCCGACGCCGGCTCCATTGTCGCTCATCTTGTTCCTGACTCCGCCCTACAGCTCTTGTGCCGCTTCCCGATAACGCGCAAAGGCCTAAACTTTACCTATGTCATATTAAAGCGGCGTCCGCCGGGCTTTCCAGCCGCACAGGCGCGATCCCGCCAATTCATTGATAACCTTTGCGCCATCTGGGGGCTAAAAACCCCGTTATGGCGAGGCGAACTTGTTAGGGAGGCGAGAGAATGTCGAACTCTGGCGGGATTGCGGCGGGGGCGCAGAAAAGCGGCGAGGGTGGAGCAGGCCGGCTGGATGCGCTGATAAAAGCGGCCTCAGGCGGCGCGGCGCCGGTGCATCTTTGGAACCCGGACTATTGCGGCGAACTCGACATGCGAATCCAGCGTGACGGCGTTTGGTTCTATGAAGGGACGCCGATTGGCCGTCAGCCGCTTGTGAAACTGTTTGCGTCTATCCTGAAACGAGAGGGAGATCGCTTTTTTCTCGTCACTCCGGTGGAGAAAGTCGGCATCACAGTGGAGGACGCGCCCTTCATCGGCGTCGACCTTGAGGCGGACGGCGAGGGACGGGCGCGAAATATTCTGGTCGAGACCCAATTGGGCGATCGCGTCATTATCGGGCCGGAGCATTTGCTCCGCATCCATCGACGGGGCGGCGAATTGATCCCATATGTCGATATGCGCGCGGGGCTGGAGGCGAGGCTCGATCGGAAATCGTTGTTTCGGCTCGCCGAGCTGGCGGAGCCCAGCAGCGACGGCGCGGAGATTGGCGTATGGTCCGGCGGCGTGTTTTTTGCGCTGGAGCGCGCCGAGACCCTGCGCGCTGAAGGTTTGGATTTTTAGGACAGGCAAGGGGCGTCGATGCCGCTGGGAAACGGGCTAAGTCGGGAGGCGAAAGGGGCGAGCGCCTTGTCAGAACGGCTGGCGCGGCTCGATCGCGGCGATCTGCACGCCGCGGTTTGGCGGAGCACCGCCGCAGGACCTGCGAGCGACTTTGATCTCAATCCGGGCGCGAGGCGGGCGCGGCCGGCGGATCGCGCCTTGCGGCGGGCGGCGGTCCTCTGCCCGATCGCCGCTCGGCCGCAGGGGCTCATGGTGATCCTCACCCGACGCGCCGACCATCTGAAGCGCCATGCCGGGCAGGTTGCGTTTCCTGGCGGCAAAGTGGATCCAACCGACGCATCGCCGCTTGCAGCGGCGCTGCGGGAGGCGGAGGAGGAAATCGGCTTGCTCCGCGATCAGGTGGAGGTGCTCGGGCCGATCGAACCCTATGAGACGGGCACCGGATTTTGGATTACGCCGTTCGTTGGTTTGGCCGCATCGAGCTTCCGACCTCTGCCGGATCCAGGCGAAGTCGCCGAAGTGTTTGAGGCGCCGCTTTCGCATCTGGTGGATCCGGCGCGACGGCAACGACGCACGCGGCGCTATAAAGGGGCGGAGCGCGCCTACTGGGCGATCCCGTTCGAGGGGCGCGATATTTGGGGCGCGACGGCGGGTATGCTGAAGTCATTGTCAGATCGCATCTTGCGGGTCGTCGCCGAATAGCATCTGAAGCGCATGGGCCATGTGTGCTCCATCGTTCGCCGAAAACCGCCCTATTCGCAAACTGGCGCGCGTTGGGGAGACTGCGTGCGCGGCTAGCCCGCGCCGATCGAACCCGAGCGAGTTGGAATGACAGATCTTCGTCTAGACCTTCGAAACGCGCCTTGGCTGGCTGACCCCGCGGTGGCGCGCGTCCTCAACGCGTTCGCCCCGATGGACCAGCCGCGTTTCGTCGGCGGCTGCGTGCGTAACGCATTGATCGGCGGCGGCGCGACTGATCTGGACATTGCGGTTGTCTGTCGGCCCGAGCAAACCATGGCGCGGCTCGAAGCGGCGGGATTGAAGGCGATCCCCACGGGAGTGGAGCACGGCACCGTCACCACAGTTGCGGAGTTGGAGCAGGGCGACGCGAAAGGCGAGCCGATCGAGATTACGACCCTGCGCGAAGATGTTGAGACCGACGGGCGGCGCGCCGTCGTCGCATTCACCGATGATTGGGCCGCCGACGCGGCGCGGCGGGACTTCACAATGAACGCCCTGTACGCCGAGGCCGATGGTCGCGTCATCGATCCGTTGGGCGGCGGCGTGCAGGATTTGATGTCTCGCCATGTGCGGTTCATCGGCCAGCCGGAGGAGCGCATCCGCGAAGATTACCTCCGCATTTTAAGATATTTCCGTTTTTTCGCGTGGTATGGCCGCGCGGCGCCGGAGCGTGAAGACGTCGCCGCGATCGAGCAGCTGAAAGGCGGCGTCTCCCGGCTGGCGCGGGAGCGGATTGGCCACGAGACGCGCAAGCTGCTCGCGGCGCCCGATCCAACGGCGGCGTTTGAGCTGATGCGCGCAACCGGCGTTGACGAGTGCGTCTATGGCGCGCCCTTGACGCAGACGAGCGCGGCGTGGCGCAGCTTGCTGGCGGCGGAACACGCTTTGGCGCTGCCGTCGAGCTGGATCCGACGGGCGCTGTTCGTGTTTCACAACCGCCGTGCGGATCTGACCGGCCTGCTGCGTCTATCCAAGGCCGAGACCGCCGCTTTTGATCATCGCGCCACGGCGCTGGAGCTGACGCCGGAAGTTGCGGCCTATCGCTTCGGCGCGGACGCGGCGCTGGATGCGGCGCTTGTCGCAGCGGCCCTTAATCAATCCGCGCTGGCCTGCGGCTTGCCCGATCAACTGACGCGCGCCGCGGCGCTGCAGCTGCCCGTTTCGGCGCAAGACTTGATCGCCGCGGGCGTCAAGCCTGGCCCAGCGCTCGGCGCCGCGTTGCGAGCGGCGGAAGAGCGCTGGTTGGAAAGCGGGTTCGCCCTGGATCGGGACACTCTGGTCTCGGCCATCGCCCGAACGGGCGACTAGGGTGGGAAGTTAGATGGACCCATCTAACGGCTCGCAAATCGCGACCAAACATCAACAAGCTCTAACGGCGCAGAAGATATTTGCGTCCGCCGCGGAAAAGGGCAATTTTGCTGACCTTATCGGGCGCGCCAAGGGGCGGCGACGAGCCAAGGGACGGCGAAATGAGTGACGGGCTAACGCTGAGCGCGGTCGGCGCGATGGCGGTGTTTGCGTTTGGCGCGACTTGGACGCCAGGCCCCAATAACATGATGTTGGCGAGCTCTGGGGCGACTTACGGCTTTCGGAGCAGCATTCCCCATGCGTTGGGGGTCGCCTGCGGCTTTCCGCTGATGTTTTTTGCGGTCGCCTTAGGGTTCGAGACTGCGCTGACCTACGCTGAAACAACGCTTGTGCGCGTCCATCCGCTGTTCGGCCATTTGCGCACGGCCCTGCTGTATCTGGCGGCGGCGGTCATGGTTTGGTTTGGCGTCCGGATCGCGCTGTCGGGCCGCAAATCGGTCGCCAAGGCGGAGAAGGGTGAGGATGAGCTCAGTCTCGCCGCGCCGCGTCGCCCGTTCACATTCTGGGAGGCGGCGGCGTTTCAGTGGGTTAACCCAAAAGCCTGGGCGATGGCGATTGGAGCCGCCAATCTCTATTTGAGCGGCGCGTCGCCGTTAACTAAGGCGCTCGTCGGCGCGGGGATATTCCTGATCTCAGGACTGACGTCGGCGCACAGCTGGGCGGCGTTTGGCGCTGCTCTTAGCCGAGCGTTGCAGCACGGGGCCCGGCTAAGAGTTTTTAATCTGACGATGGGCGGGCTGGTGATCGCCAGCGTTGGGTTCCTATTCTTGGATTAGGGTGCGAACTCCTAGGGTGCGGCCCGCTGTTACTCCTGCAGAACGACCTCGAAACCTTCGAACTGCGGATGGCCGAGATACTTTGCCTTGTTGTTCCCGGCATTCGCATGCGCATCGCGGAAATGTTGCGACTTTGTCCAAGCTTCGAAGGCGCTTCGACTTTCCCAGATTGTGTGCGACGCATAAAGGCGGTGATCTTCGGCCTCCGGACCTTTCAGCAGCTTGAAATTCTGAAAACCGGGAACGTCCGCCAATCGCGACTGGCGGCTGCTCCAGACTTCCTCGAACGCCGCCTCGGAGCCAAGGGCGACCTTAAAGCGGTTCATGGCGATGTACATGTTGATCTCCTCTCAAAATAACGCAATCTCACGGGGGGGTTGCTGCAGAATCAACTGCCTTCGCGGCGTGTTGTTTCATCGATTGTCAGAATGAGCTTATTATTTTTTGTAATTCTAAGTAAATATCGACGGTCATTATGATCAATCATGATCATGCCGCTCTCTCCCAAAAGATCTTTAACATCAATTTTTTTGGGCCCTTCGCCGGCGCCCGGAGCTTTTGACAAGCTTTCATTTGGTTTTGATTGATCTACAGTCATCATGATGCGTCGCTGTTCATAGGATGGCGATAATAAACGCCGGCTACGATTGCTGATTTTTCAAACGACATTTTGATCTTGCGCCAATGCTCGGTAGTATTGAAAGCGGAGCGTGCAACGAGCGGCTGGCTGTCAAGAGCTGGCGAGGAAGCGTTGCTAATCGCCATTATAGCTTGCGGTCTCGATCTGAAAACAAATTTCCGACTAATTTAGTATGTTTTTTTGAGGCGCTGCGCCTCGCTTCCCAGATCAGGCGGGGCGGCGACGCGCCAGATCTCATCAATGCGCCAGCAGCGCCCGTCATCCAGGCAGTCGCAGTCTGTCTGCTGCTCGCGACAGAGCTCCAACGCGCCGTCAATGCAGCAGCGTTCGTCGCGCGGCTCCCTCCGCTCCCGCAGCGGCCATAGTCCAAACATCTCAGCCTCGATGATGTCTTTGCGAAAGATTGACGATGTTCTCACCGAATTGGCCTGTCCAAGGGGCGCCCGGACAGGCCGTGTTCAGAAGCGCCTAGAACGTTTTTCCGATTGAGAGGCGCAGAGTCCGCCCCGGCGCCGCGTCGCCCGAGAGGTGCTCCCGGTACGCCCGGTCGGTAATATTTTCGGCCGTGAAGCGGAACTCGGTTCCAGCCAAGGCGCCGCTGTCAGGCTTCCAGCCTACGAACAGACCGTGCACCACATATCCGTCGGTCGGCGCGCCGCCGCCCGGAACGGTGGAGGTGGGATCGGACACGCGATCTTGGCCGGCTGCGAAGGTTCCGGTCCAGCCGAACTCGAGGCTCCATGGCCGCCAGCGCCCGCCGATCGTCAGCTTCAGCTCATCGGCCGGGATGGTGTCGATATAGGCGCCCGTGCTCAGCTTGCCGCGGATCATGGTGTATGCGGCGGAGCCGAAAGCGAAGCCTGCATCATAGCCTGCTTCCAGCTCAAAGCCGCGATACAGCGCGCGTTCGGCGTTGCCATAGGGAAGGCCGTCGCCGGTCCGATAGATCAGATCGTCAATCCGGGTTCTGAACGCGGTCGCTTTCAGCTTCAGCTTATCTTCGTCCCACAGCACATCGTTGAACGAGAATGCGAGGCCAAGCTCGATATTCGTCGCGATCTCCTTCTTTGGGTCGCCAATCGTTGCGGTGGAGAAGTTGTCCGTGTCGTACAGCTCATCGATTACCGGCGCCCGTTCGGTGCGCGCGACGGAGCCGAACACCGCGAACGCGTCGCTGACTTTGGCGTGGAAGGCGAGTTTCGGAGAGAAAAGCGTGAAGTCGTGGCTGCGGATCGTAACGCTTGAGCTGACCGAATCATCGGCTTTTGTGCCGATAAGATCGACCCGAGCGCCTGGGATCACCGTAAGCCAACCACCATAGACAAACTCATTCTGCGCATAGAGGCCGATAGTGGTCTGCTTGCCCGCCGGGTGCGAACCAATGGCATAGGGCGAGCCGAACAAGAACGCCTCGGAGCTGCGGATCTGATGCGCGAACTGGCTGCCGAGCGTCAGAAAACTCTCCCATCCATCGCCGCTGACCGTGGCCGTGTTTTCGACCTTGAGCTGATAGGTCTCGTAGGTGATCGTCCACTCCTCGCCGAACGCGAAGACCAAGCTTGGCGCGACATCGGACTGATCATTGCGAGAGATGGTGTAAGAGCCGAGGATGGTTAGATCGACGATCGGCGCGCTTTTCGGCTTGAAGTGGTAGGTTGCGGTCGCCGTGCGGTCATAGACCTTCCGGTCAACCGTGCCAAAGCCGAGGAAAACGCCGCCGCCAAGGCCCGTTTGAGAATAGGGCTCGTCGTTCAATGAGGTTCTAAACCAGCTGTAGGCGAGCTTGAGCTCGTGCTCGCCAGCGTCGCCCAGCTTGAACACGCCTTTGGCCAGACCGGACTGGGTCGACGTGTCCGACCCTTCGATCAGATTGCCGTCGCCGTCCTTATATTCGGACGTTTTGCGAATGCTGGCGCTGACCAGGAATTCCGCCTTTTTTGACAGGCGAACAGCAGCATAGGTGCTGCTCAGAAATCCTGTTTTGCCGCCGACTGCGCTGAAGCCGAGTTTTTGCCGCAGCGCCCAGTCTTTTTCCTCGGTCAAGAAGTCCGACGGGTCTTTCGTCTTCAGGCTGATCACGCCGCCGATCGCGCCGGAGCCATAGAGAGTCGACGAGGCGGGGCCGCGCAGCACTTCGACGCTTTTATAAAGATCAGGGTCGGAGAAAAAGGACCCGAGCCGGTACTGCTCATAGAATTTCGGCGCGCCATCGACCGTGACGACGATCCGAGGCTCATCTGCGGAAGCGACGCCGCCGATCCCGCGGATATTGAAGCTTTCGCCGAGCGGCCGCTGGGATCCGATACGCTTGACGCCGGGAATATCGTCAATCGCATCGCCGATCGTGTCCGGCTGCTTCCGCTCGAGATCTTCCGTATCGATGACCGTGACAGCCTGCGGCGTGTCGATGGCCACCTTGTCCCGTCCTGCGGAGACGACGATACGGCCAAGCGATGGAATTTCCGCGTCTTTTTCCGCTGCTTTGGCGCCTGTTTCGGGCGTCGCTTCGGTTGCGGCTTCCTGCGCCAACGCGGGGGTTGCAAGCGTCGCCAGGCCAACCGCGAATGCGAATAGCTTTGTGTTCATCTTTGCTCCTCGGCCGGTCGAGCGAAGTCAGCGCACACGCGATCGCGCGGCGTCGTCCGATCGATCGGACCGCGATGTTTGGTGAAATTAAGCGTTGGCTTCGCTAGCGCCGTCCGGTTGGACGCGGGCGGCTAGGCGGCTAGTTGCCTAACCTTGGTAGGTAAAACCGACTATTTTTGTCAAGAATCGGTGTAACAAGCCAACCGCGCTCTGTGACAAATTGGCTGCGAGATTGCGCAGTTTGTCACCTGAGACATCACTGAAAAACAATTTTGACGGAAAAACTCTTTCGCGCTGCGGTCATGGATTTCGGGGCAGGGGGAAAAGGCGCGGCGCGTCGAACTGCGGCGAGCGCGGCGCTATCGAGCCGGCCATAGCCGGATGAGCGCCGAACGTTTGAGCCGATCAATGCGCCGCCTTTTGATACAGTCAGCATAATTATGACGACGCCCCTCTCGCCGCGACGGCGGGACGCTGAAGGATATTGCTTACGCCGGTCGATGCGTCGGGCGAGGCGGGCCCGCCATCGCGCCTCCGCCGCCGCTTTTTGAGCGCCTTTAGTTCGCGTTACGCCGTCGCTTGCGCCTGCGTCCGCCTTCTTTGCGACAGACGCAGCCGCGGCGGCCGCTGAAGGGGCGGGCCGGCTGGGCTGGCGCTTTTTCGCCCGTTTCGCGTTCTTTCGCGGCCGTCGGGCTTTGCGCTGCTTCGCCGCCTTCCGACGGGTTTTTTGCCGCTTCGGCGCGACCTTGCGCTTCGCTGTTGGAGCCGACTTTGTCGCCCTGGGCGGTGTAGGTTTCGTCAGACGTTTCGTGGCGGGGGGAGGGGGCGGTCGCGAAAGCGCGGTCTTTTTAGGCGTCGCGCTTTGCCGCGCTGCAATTTCCGCAGGCCGCGCTGGCGCCGGTCGTGGCGCCGCTGCTTTTTCCGCCGAGCTCTTGGTCGGGGCGCTCTTTATCGGCTTTGGGGTTGGCTCCGCCCGTTTCGGCTGCGGGGCGGGCTTGTCGGCCGATTGCGCGGATTTGGCGCCGCCGCTCCAGGCCGCCGCCACTGCCGCGGCGTCGACGGAAGCAACGCGGCGCTCGCCCGCGAGGCCGGTTCCCTCGCTTCCAAGCGATCCTTCCGCTGGGGGCGTTGAGGCGAAAGCCGCGGCCAAAAGCGCCACCGCCGCCCCGAGCGACGCCCAAAAATCAAACCGAGCCATCATTGCGGGCGCTCCTGGGTTGTCAGCCGAACATCTTCGGCTCCGGCGCGCCGGAGCGCCGCAATTGCGCGCACCAATTGAGCGGCCGGCGCCCGCGCATCAGCGCGAAGCCGCACCGGCTTTTTGGCGGCGAGCGCCGCCCCCGCCGCAGCGCGGATCGCGGCGTCGTCCCGCGCCGTTTCGTAGGCGATTTCGCCGGTGGCCGCGATCACCAGCACGCCGCTGTGGAGCTCAACCGCCTCCGTCGCATCCGACGCCGGCGGGGTCGCCTCCAGCGGCAAGCGCTGCGTAATGGTGGCTGACATCAGAAAAAAGATGAGCAACAGAAAAACGATGTTGATCATCGGCGCGATCGCCTCGCCCCTCTCCTTAGGCGGCTCGACATCCAGACGCATCGGCTACTCCATCAACAGCACGGGTCCAAGCTTCGCGGCTTTCAGCATGTCCACCACATCGATCAGCCGCTGGATGCGCACATCCTTGGTCGCTTTCACAACGACCGCCGCGTTGGGAGACGGGGACAGCTTCGCCAGCGCCGGCGCTAACGCCTCCCGCGCGATGGGCGCATCGTTCAGCAGGATGTCCTTCGGCGTCACCTGAACCAATCGCGGCGGACCGTCCAATGGCGCGCCCAGGCCGCTTTGCGCCGACGAGACGCTGGTCGCGTTCTCAATCGCGAAGCGTGAGACGAGCATGAAGAAGACCAGCAGCAGGAACACGACGTCGATCATCGGGGTGAGACTGACAAGCCTGCGTCGCTGGCGGGGCCGTTCAAGCTGAAAACTGCTCACGCCGCCCTCCGCTGCTCTGGCTGCTCTGGTTGCTCCGTCGCGGTGAACACTTGGGTGGCGGCGTCTTCGATGCGCAGCCGCGCGCGCTCGACGACGCTTTCACACCAGTTGAGCGCCAGCCCTGTTGGGATGGCGACGGCCATTCCCGCGGCGGTGGTCAGCATCGCTTCCCAAATGCCGCCCGCCAGAGTGCTTGGATCAGCGCGCCCGCCAGCGGCCTGCAGCGCTTGAAACGCCGCGATCATGCCCAAGACTGTGCCGAGCAGCCCAAGCAGCGGCGCGATGGTCGCTATCGTTTCCAGGCCACGCAGCCCCACCCGCAATTCGGCGAGGCTGGCGCGGCCGACCCTTTCGACTTCTTCGCGGGCGGTCGCCATCGGCCCCCGCAAGCTCTCGCGCATCGCGGTCGCCACAACCCGGTCGATCACCCCGTCGCCCTGGGCCGCCGCGAGCGCCGCTTCTTGCCGGCCGCCTGATCGCCAGAGCGCCAAAGCGCGTCGCGCGCGCCTGCTGCGCCAGACGCCCAGCATCAAAAAACGCCATGTTTTCCACAGGATAATAGCCAAGGCTGCGACCGAAAGCGCGCCCAGCGCCCAGCCCACCGGCCCGCCCTTATTCAAAAAGCCCGCGACTTCCGTGAAAGCCGCCTCAATGACGGAAACGGTTGGGACGTCAATCATTTGCGCTTTTCCACACTATGAGTTTGCGTAGACCGAATAGTCCGGCGCGACGCGGAGCGCGCCGCTCGCCGACCGATCAATCGTCACGCGCACGCCGTAAACGGATGAGAGCCGCTCCTCGCTCAGCACCGCCTCTGGCCGATCGACGGCCGTCAGGCGGCCGTCATGCAGAAGGGCGACGCGGTCAGCAAAAGCCGCAGCCAGATTCAGGTCATGGAGCACGATGACAGCGGCCGCGCCTTCTCGGGCGCAGCGCCGCGTCATGGCGAGAAGCAGCGCTTGATGCGCTAAGTCCAAACTTGCGGTCGGCTCATCCAGAAGGAGTGCGCCAGGCCCGGCCGCAGGATCGAGACGCCCGGCGCGATGTTGCGCCAGCACGCGCGCAAAATGGACGCGGGCGCGTTCGCCGCCAGACAGCGAGGCGATCAAGGCGTCTGCAAGATGCGCGACGCCCGCGTCGTTAAGCGCCGCCGACACAAATGGCTCGATTGAGGGCGCCGCCGTCAGCGGGGCCGCTTCCGCGCCGAGCCGTACAATGTCTCGGGCGGTAAAGCCGGACGGCGCGCGCGGCGCCTGCTCCATTACAGCCCGAAACCGCGCCAGCGCCGCGGGACAATAGGCGCTGAGCGCGCGGTCGCCGAGCAAGGCGGCCCCAGAGTGGGGACGGCGGTCGCCCGCCAGTATGGAGAGCAGCGTCGATTTGCCGGCGCCATTCGGACCGCAGATCGCCAGCACTTCTCCGGGGCGAGCCGAAAGCGAAATGTGGGAGAGGATCGGCCGGCCGCTCAACCGAACGCTCGCACTGTCGACGCTCAGCATCAGACGCCCCCTTGCCGCGCTCGATTGATCAGAAGCCAGAGAAAGAAGGGGCCGCCAATGAGGCTGGTCGCCAAGCCAACCGGGGGCTCGGCAGGCGGCGCAACCAGGCGAACGGCGAGGTCGGCGCCGAGCGCGAGCGCCGCCCCGATCAGCGCGGAAAGCGGAATCAGAATCCGCCCATGCGGCGGCGCGATAAGCCGCGCGAGATGCGGCGCGACCAGCCCGATAAACCCGACCGGTCCGGCAAAGGCGGTCGCTGCGCCGACCATCAACGCCGAAACCGCGCCGACGCGCCATTTCACCCGCTCCACATCGACGCCGCTATGGTAGGCTGCGCGCTCCCCCAGCTGCAGAAGATCAAGGGCGCGGCCGAATCGCGCCATCCATATGCCGCCCGCGATCATAACGGGGGTCAGGATCATCGCGGCGAGCCATCCGCCGCCGGCGAACCCGCCCATGGTCCAGAAGGTCAGGTCGCGCAGCTGCTGATCATCGCTGAGATAAACCATCACGCCGATGATGGCCGCCGCGATGGCGCCAAGCGCCACGCCCGCCAAAAGAAGCGTTGCGACTGAAAGTTCGCCACGGACCCGCGCCACGCGGAAGATGATCGCCGTCATCAGCAAAGCGCCGCAGAAAGCGAACAATGGCATAAGGTAGGGGCGCAACCAGCGCGGCGCGTCATCAAGCAATGCGTCGCCCAGCACAATAATGGAAATGGCGCCGACGGCCGCTCCTGCGGTGACGCCGATCAGGCCGGGGTCGGCCAGCGGATTGCGAAACAGCCCCTGAAGCCCCGCGCCTGACATCGCCAATCCCGCGCCGACCATTGCGGCGAGAAAGATCCGCGGCAGCCGAATGTGCAGAAGAATGGCGCTGGCGGCCGCGTCGCTCGCCGGCGCGCCGCGCAAGGCGTCGCCCAGGGCGACCGCCATACGTTCGAGACTGAGCCCTGAGGGGCCCAAAAGAATGCCCGCGAACGCAAATAACGTCGCGCACAACGCGGCGGCGGCAATGGCGACGCCGCCATCAAGCCGTTTGAGCCGTTGTGCGCGCGGCGGCGCCCCCGCAATGTCATTGGTGGTCATTGGCGCCGCTCACTTGCCGATATAGAGGGCTTCGGCGAGCTGCAGCGCCGCCGCTGGCGTTCGTGGGCCCATGCCCAACAACAGCAGCCCGTCCATCTCGATCACGCGCCCGGCCTTGCCGGCGGGCGTCGCCGCAATTTCCGGGCGCGCGAGCAGCGCCTTTGCGCCGCCCATCGCTTTCAAGACGTGCGTCGGAGCGATGATCGCATCCGGGGCTGCGGCGATTGCGGCCTCGGCGGAAAAGGGCTTGTACCCACGATATCCGGCGACGGCGTTTGATGCGCCGGCGAGTGCGATCATTGACGCCGCCGCGGTGTCCTCGCCCGCCGCCGTCAGGCCGCCGCCTCGGGCGGATAGCAAGACGACAACACGCATGGGGGCGCCGGCCTTGGACTTCACAGCGGCAATTTTAGCTTTTGCCGCGCTCATGTCGGCGCGCAGCTTCGCCTCCAGCTTCGTCGCCTTTGCGCGCGCCTCCAGAACACGACCTACAAATCGAACCTTCTGCAGAACCAGCTCAAAACGATCACCGGCCGGGCCGATTTCGATGCGGACACCTGCTGACTTGAGCTGATCGAGGGCTGTCTGCGGACCGGCGCCTGCGTCAGCAAGGATGAGATCCGGCGTGACGGACAAAACACCCTCGGCCGAGAGCCTTCGATAGTAGCCGACCTTGGCCAGTTTCAGAGCCGCGGGCGGATAGAAGCTGGTCGAGTCGGCGCCGATCAGCCGTTTTTCTTCGCCGAGCGCGAACACGATTTCTGTCAGGGAGCCGCCAAGAACAACAATACGTTCTGGCGCTTCCTCGGCCTGAGGCGCATTGGCGATCAGGAATATCGACAGAAAAACGCTCCATGCGGCGGCCGCCGCGCGCGAAAACCATGGCATCGATCCAACTCCACTCGTTTTGCCAGGCTGCGTATCGATGCAGCAATCGGGCGAGTGGCGGGCGGCGCTTAGGGGCGTTTGCTAGCTTTTCGCGATGGGGAAGCTGATTATCTTTTCATACTAAAATAGTCAAGAATATGCGACCCCGATCGCCGAGGCCGCGAGGCTGGTGTGTTTAGCGCGATGGAGCGGCAACGCACCGAGCGGCGGTGAGGCGCGTTGCGCTGAGAGCGGCGCTGGTCGTCTCGAACTTATGGGATGTACAGAGAGGGTAATCACCTGACAGTCGCCGCTCCGAGCGGAGCTTAGGCGGCTGTGGATTCGGCAGGTGCTGGTTCGGTCTTCTCCTTGCGTATCGGCCGCGATGGCCAGCCTGCGCCATATCGCTGAGGGCGACTTCCGGACCCGGATGAACGGCGCCTTCGATGGGACATTCGGCGAGCTTCAAAGCGCAGTGAACGCGCCATCCGGCTCGCTCGAGAAGTTGATTATCGAAATCAAGGGCGTTTCCACCCAGCTGGAGCACGCGACTGGGGACATCAACCAGACCGCGGGCCAGATTTCCGATCGCGCGCAGGGGCAAGCGGAACTGTTGGAGCAGGCCGCCACGACAACCTCTAAGATGACCGACGTCACCCGGACGAATGCGGAGACTGCGGAAACGAGCCAGAATGCGGCTATGGATGCGGCGCGCGCGGGGGACGCCGGCAAGGGATTCGCCGTTGTGGCGTCCGAAGTTCGGGCTCTGGCGCAGCGCTCGGCGGATGCGGCGAAGGATATCCGCGAGTTGATCTCGGAAAGCTCCAGCCAGGTGGCGATCGGCGTTGATCTGGTGAACCGCACCGGCGAGGCGCTGGCGGCGATTGTGCAAGCAATTGGCGAAGTCGCCGACAATGTCGGCAAGATCTCGGCGACGACCAGCGGGCTGGCTTCGGACATTGAAGAAGTGAATTCGACGATGACCCATATCGGCGAAACGACGCACCATAACGCGTCAATGGCCAACTCCAACGCCGCCACGGCCGCGCAACTGGCGGAACAGGGCGCCCGGCTTTCGGATCTGCTGACGCAATTCCGTATTGGCGGAGACGCCGAGGATGGCGCGGAGCGGTTCGCCGCCTAAAGCTGTCTGGCTGGCGCCCGCAGAATCGACGTAATCATCGGCATAGCTCATCGCCTCCTGCTGCAGGGAGGCGATGATGCAAGAGACGATCGAAGCCGCGCGGATCGAGGCGCGGGCCCGCCAGTACGAAACCTACGTTCGGATGGCGGAAGCCGTGACCGACCGAAAATCGGTGCTGACCCGCTACTATACCGGCCTCAATACCGCCCTGATCGGCGGCGCCGGCTTCGCCCTGTCGAACTTCGTTTCAGCCGAGCGCGCGCTCCATGACCGACTCGCGCTCCAGATTTGCGCCGCGCTTCTGTTCGCCTGTGTCATCGGCCTGATCTTCTGTTGGATCTGGCGATCGACGATCGCACGCGACGATCGATGGCAGGAGGCGAAATATCAGGTGATTCGCGCCCTGGAGGATGAGCAGGATGCGGAACTGTGGCGGCTCTATTCGCGCGAATGGGATCTGCGCGGGCTGGCTGAGCGCACGCGTCGCCGGCCGCGCTTCAGCCTCGCGTCGCCGCCTTATATCTTCGCTGCGATCTATATATGCGCGGCGGCGGTGGCGATCTATCAATCGTATGGTTTGGCGCAGAAACTCGGGGGCTGGGGCGCGATGTTCAAGCTGCTGCTCTCCAGCTGACGGACCACTCTCGACGTCGCGCGCTGATCAGCGTAAGCAGCCTCCCAGCACAGGGAGAACGCCATGCCGAGTGAGCCCCATCTCTTAGGCGTCGCCGGGCTGAACCGCGCGGAGATTGAATCGATCCTCGATCGCGCCGACGCGTTGGCCACGATGAACGCCGCCCGAACGCCGATCGAGCGAACTCTCGCCGAACGCACTGTTATTAACCTGTTTTTCGAAGATTCGACCCGTACTCAGGCGAGCTTCGAACTGGCGGCCAAGCGGCTTGGCGCCACTGTTATGAATATGTCGATCAAGCGATCGTCCATGTCCAAAGGCGAAACGCTGCTGGATACCGCGACGACGCTGAACGCAATGCTGCCCGACATCCTTGTTGTGCGCCATCATCATTCAGGCGCAGTCCGGCTGTTGGCGGAAAAGGTGAACGCCGGCGTGATTAATGCGGGCGACGGCCGGCATGAGCACCCCACGCAGGCGCTGTTGGATGCGCTGACGATTCGGCGCGCCTTCGCCGCCCGACGCGGCGCCGACGCCCCCGCCGCGCGCCTGGAGGGCTTAACCGTCATCATCGTCGGCGATGTCGCCCATAGCCGCGTTGCGCGCTCGAATATCTTCCTGCTGTCAAAATTTGGCGCGCGCATCCGCATTGTCGCGCCGCCAAGCCTGACGCCGGCCGGGGCCGACACGTTGGGGGTGGAGACGTTTCACGAAATCGCGCCGGCGCTCGAGGGGGCGGATGTGGTGATGGCGCTGCGGCTGCAGACGGAGCGCATGCATGGGCCGCTGATCGCCTCGGCGCGGGAATATTATCACGCTTATGGGCTCGACGCGGAGGAGATGGACGCCGCGGCGCCCGATGCGGTGGTGATGCACCCTGGGCCAATGAATCGCGGCGTTGAGATCGATAGCGAGCTCGCCGATGATCCAAGCCGTTCCTTCATCGCCACTCAGGTTCAGCTGGGCGTCGCCGTGCGCATGGCTGTGATGGAGCGCGCTTCGCAGCGTTTGCCGCACTTGGCGCGCCCATCGGAGCGCGACCCGAGCGCCAAGCCTGAGGGCCGTTTTTTGCACGCCGCCACGGCGGCGGAGCCGCGCCCGATCCTGCTGAGGAACGCGCAACTTGTTGATCCAGAAGCTGGAATAGTCTCGCCCGGCGCGCTGCTGCTGCAGGGCGGCAAAATCGTCGATCGTGGCGCGGAGGCGCTGGCGGACTCCGCCTCAGCGGAGATTGAGCAGGTCGACCTGCAAGGCGCAGCGCTTGCGCCCGGCATCGTGGATATGCGGGTCTTCATCGGCGAGCCGGGCGAGCGCCATAAGGAAAGCTTCGGCTCCGGCGGCGAAGCGGCGGTCGCGGGCGGCGTCACCACCATTGTAACGCAGCCGGACACCGCGCCAGCGGTGGACGATCCGGCCCTGCTCGATTTCATCCATCAGCGCGTTTATGAGGAGGGGCAGGACCATGCCATGCCCCACGTCAAAACGATGGCGGCGCTGACGAAGGGGCTGAAAGGCGAGCAGCTTTCTGAATATGCGTTCCTGCTTGAGGCGGGCGCAATTGCGCTTTCGGACGGCGCGAATGTGATTGAGAGTTCCGCGGTGATGCGCCGCTGCCTGCAAGCCGCCGCAGGCCATGGCGCGTTGGTCGCCTGCGCGACGCAGGACCCCGCCCTGAGCGCCGACGCATGCGCAACGGAGGGGGCGTTCGCGACTCGAACCGGCCTTCCCTCCGTTCCTGCTGCGGCCGAAGCGATGGCGCTTGAGCGTGATCTGGCGCTGGTGGCGATTACCGGAGCGAAATACCACGCGGCGCAGATCTCGACCCGCGCGGCGGTCGAGGCGTTGCGGCGAGCGAAGGCCGCCGGGCTCGATGTGACCGCGGCGGTGTCGGCCCCGCACGCAACACTCTGCGAAGAAGATATCGGCGACTATCGAACCTTTATGAAACTCACGCCGCCGCTGCGTTCGGCCGAAGATCGGGAGGCGATTGTCGACGCCCTCGCCGATGGGTCGATTGACTGTATCGTCTCCGCGCACCGCGCGCAGACTGAGGAAGCGAAGCGGCGCCCGTTTGCGGAGGCGGCGAGCGGCGCGGTCGGGCTGGAAACATTGCTCTCCGCATCGCTGGAGTTGGTGATGGCCGGCGCATTCGATTTACCGCAGCTGTTCAAACGGATCAGCCTGACGCCGGCGCAACGGTTGGGGCTGCCTTGCGGCCGGTTGAGCGTCGGGTCGCCCGCTGACCTTGTTGTCTTCGCGCCGTACGCCTCGCGACGGATTGATCGCTATCGGCTGCGCTCCAAATCGAAAAACTCGCCCTATGATCGTCGCAAGCTCAGCGGTCGTGTTTTGATGACCTTCGTTGAGGGGCGCAAAGTATATGAGGGCGCGGAGCAGGAGGATTAGCGGCGATGGTCCCTGACATCCTAAACTGGGGCGGCGCATTTCCCTATTTCGTCGCGGCGTTTGTCGGGGGCTATCTGATCGGCGGCCTGCCGTTTGGTTTGTGGCTCGGGCGCGCATTTGGATTGGGGGATGTGCGGGCGCAGGGGTCTGGCAATATCGGCGCGGCCAATCTGCTGCGCTCCGGCGGTTGGCGCGTCGGGTTGCTGACGCTTCTGCTCGACGCCTGCAAAGGCGCCGCGCCGGCTCTGATTGCATCAGAATGGGGGTTGAACACGATGGTGCTCGCCGGATTTGGCGCGTTCCTCGGCCATTGCTTTTCCCCCTATCTCGGCTTCTGGGGCGGGAAAGGGATTGCGACCGCCTTTGGCGTCTTTGTGGTGTGGAGCGCGCCGATCGCGCTGATGTGCGTTGCGGTTTGGATCGTCGCCGCGGCGCTAAGCCGTCGGGCCTCCGTCGCGTCGCTGGCTACAGCCGCCGCCGGAGCGGCGCTGTTCCCCTATTTCGAGCTTTGGGACGCGGCTTGGGCCGTGTTCGCGATGGGGTTGATCACGCTCTGGCGTCATCGCGGCAATGTCGAGCGGCTCCTGCGCGGCGATGAGCCCAAGATCGGCGCGCGACCATGAACGCGCCGCCCCCGTTTTCCCAGGATGAGTTCGATTGGGTGCGCCTGGCGCGCAGCCCACAGGTCGGGCCAACCACCTTCCGTCGTCTGATCCGGCGTTTTGGCTCGGCAGGAAAGGCGTTGGAAGCGCTGCCGGAGCTGGCGCGCCGCGGCGGCTCCGCGCGCCGGCTGGCGCCTGCGGCCCTGGATCGGATCGAGGCGGAGCTGAAGGCGGCGACGGCTCAGGGCGCGCGTTTGTTGCGGCTGGATGAGCCGGGCTATGCGCGGGGTCTGGCGGAAATCTATGATCCGCCGCCGGCGTTGTGGGCGCTCGGCGACACGACTTTTCAGCCCGACAAAATGGTCGCCATCGTCGGGTCCCGCACAGCGACGGCGAACGGCGCCCGGTTCGCGGAGTGGATCGCGCGCGACCTTGCCGAGGCGGGGTGGACGATTGTCTCCGGCCTTGCGCGCGGGATCGATGCGGCGGCCCATCGCGGATCGCTCGCCGCAGCGGGATCGCGCGCCATTGCTGTCGTGGCGGGCGGCGTCGATCATATCTATCCGCCCGAGAACGCGGCGCTGCGGGAACAGATTATCGAACGCGGGCTCGTCTTGTTGGAAATGCCGATGGGCCTGGCGCCGCTGCCCAAACATTTCCCGCGTCGGAACCGGATCGTATCCGGTCTCAGCCAGGGCGTTGCGGTCATTGAGGCCGCCGAGAAATCGGGCTCGCTGATCACCGCCCGTTGCGCGCTGGAGCAGAATCGTGAAGTGATGGCGGCGCCTGGTCATCCGCTCGATGCGCGATCAGCCGGCGGCAACGCGCTTATTCGCGAAGGCGCGGTGCTGATTCGCAACGCTGAGGATGTCATCGCAGCGCTATCGGCCAGCTATCGGATCGGCGCCCATGCGCCCGCCCAGGGCGCGTTGTTCGACAGCGGTTCGACGCTTGACGATGCGCCAGAGGATCTGGCGGAGCGTTTGTTCGCGCTGTTAGGCGCCGAGGCTGCGCCGTTCGATATTTTGGTGCGACAGCTGGCGGCGCCGGCGGGGCATGTCGCCGCTGCGGTCATGGAGCTCGAAATTGCGGAGAGGGCGCAAAGCCATCCTGGCGGCGGCGTGTCGCGGGTTGTTGGCGGTTAAGATCTCGTCAATCTTCAGCTGCTTGATAGGCGTCGAAGGCGTCGGGCGGATCCGCGACGCAATGCCGCGAGCACTGCGCCTTTTCCAAAGATGTCGGCAAAAACCGACTCGCTGGCGAGTTGACAGGCGGGCGACGCGCCCACATGTTCCGCCGCCGTGTGTGCTTAACGGAGGAGCGTCATGGCCGTAGTTGTCGTGGAAAGCCCGGCTAAGGCCAAGACGATCAATAAGTATCTCGGCTCCAACTATACCGTGCTCGCATCCTACGGGCATGTGCGCGACCTTCCGAAGAAGGACGGTTCGGTTAAACCGGACGAAGATTTCGCGATGGAGTGGGAGCTGGATAGCGACGGCTCCAAGCGGGTGACGGCGATCGCCAAGGCGATCAAAGAGTCCGCCGATGAGGGCGACGACAAGCTGATCCTCGCGACTGACCCGGATCGCGAGGGGGAGGCGATCTCATGGCATTTGCTGGAGGCGCTGCGTAAGCGCCGGGCGGTGCGTAAGACCACTTCGGTCGAGCGGGTCGTGTTCAATGCGATCACCAAAACCGCGGTGACGGACGCGATGAAGAACCCGCGTGAAATCGACCAGCCCCTGGTCGACGCCTATCTGGCGCGGCGGGCGCTCGACTATCTGGTGGGGTTCACCCTGTCGCCGGTGCTGTGGCGCAAGCTGCCGGGCTCGCGCTCCGCTGGCCGCGTTCAATCCGTCGCGCTGCGGCTGGTTGTTGAGCGCGAGATGGAGATCGAGAAGTTTAAGGCGCGCGAATATTGGTCGATCACCGTTGAAATGACGACGCCGTCCGGCGCGAAATTCACGGCCCGCCTGGCGGAGCTGAATGGCGAAAAGCTGGACAAATTCGCTCTTGGCGAGGAGAGCGCGGCGCTCAGGGCGGTGGCGGCGGTCGAGGCGCGCGATTTCGCCGTCGCGTCGGTTGAAGCGAAACCGGCGACGCGGAACCCCTTCCCCCCCTTTACGACGTCGACCTTGCAACAGGAGGCGAGCCGCAAGCTGCATATGTCGCCAAAGCAGACCATGGCGACAGCGCAGAAGCTCTACGAAGCCGGCCATATCACCTATATGCGGACCGACGGCGTCGACATGGCGCCAGAGGCGATCGAGGCCGCGCGGCAAGCGATCAAGTCCGATTTCGGCGCCGCTTATCTGCCCGCCAAGGCGCGCGTCTACAAATCGAAGCAGAAGAACGCGCAGGAAGCGCACGAATGTATCCGGCCGACGGATATGACAGCGGCGCCCCAGAAATTGGCGAAGCTCGAAGCCGACATGCTGCGGCTATACGATCTGATCTGGAAACGGGCGATCGCCAGCCAGATGGAGAGCGCGCGGCTTGAGCGTACGGCCGTGGATGTCAAAAGCCCGGACGGCGCCGTCGGACTGCGGGCGACGGGGCAGGTTGTTAAGTTCGATGGATTTCTGAAGCTCTACCAAGAAGACCGGGATGAAAGCGCCGCGCAGGATGCGGATGAGGAGGAGAGCGACGGCCGCCTGCCCGCGATGGCGAAGGGCGACGCGCTGGGGCGTGAAAAGGTGACGCCTGCTCAGCATTTCACCCAGCCGCCGCCGCGTTTCTCCGAAGCTGCGCTGGTGAAACGGATGGAGGAGCTTGGGATCGGGCGGCCGTCGACTTATGCGTCGATTATCTCGGTGATCCAGGACCGCGAATATGTCCGCAAGGAAAAGAGCCGGCTGGTCCCCGAGGATAAGGGGAGGCTGGTGACGGCGTTCCTGGAAAACTTCTTTGAGCGCTATGTCGAGTACAGCTTCACCGCCAATCTTGAGGAGAGCCTGGACGATGTTTCGGGCGGGCGCGAGGAATGGAAAGAGATTCTGCGCCGGTTCTGGGAAGACTTCCACGCTACGGCGGAGCAGACGCTGAAGCTGCGTAACGCCGAGGTGATTGACAAGGTCAATGACGCGCTGGCGGACCATATCTTCCCCGAGCGCGAGGATGGGGCCCCGCCACGGCAATGCCCGCTCTGCAATATGGGGCAGCTTTCGTTGAAGCCGGGCAAGTTTGGCGCGTTTATTGGCTGCTCCAACTACCCGGAATGCAAATATACGCGTCAGCTTGGCGGCGAGGAGGGGCCGGCGGAGGCGGGCTCGCCGGATGGCAAGCTGCTTGGCCAGCACCCTGAATCCGGCCAGAACGTCACCCTTCGCACCGGCCGCTTCGGTCCATATGTGCAGCATGGCGAGCCGCCTGAGGGCAGTAAGGAGAAGCCGCAGCGCAGTTCGCTGCCCAAGGGGATCGCGGCGGACGATGTCGACCTCGATTTGGCGGTCCAGCTGCTGTCCCTGCCGCGCAATGTCGGCCCCCATCCCGAGGATGGCGAAATGATCACCGCCGGCCTCGGCCGGTTCGGCCCGTTTGTGAAGCATGGAAGCACCTACGCGAATCTGCCGGAATGGCGGGACGCGCTTGAGGTTGGCGTTAACCGCGCGGTAACCCTGATCGCCGAAAAGCGCGAGAAGGGCGGCGGTCGCCGTGGCGCCGCGGTGAAGCCATTGCGCGAACTTGGCGCTCATCCGGAGGATGGCGAGCAGGTGGCGCTTTTCTCAGGCCGCTATGGTCCCTACGTTAAGCACGGCAAAATCAATGCGACGCTGCCGAAGGATGCGGATCCTGAGAAGGTAACGCTTGAGGAGGCGTTGGCGCTGATTACGGCGAAAGCTGAAAAGAGCGGCAAAGCCAAGAAAGCTCCCGCGAAAAAAGCGCCAGCGAAAAAGGCGAAGGCCAAAGCCGAGAAAGCTGACAGCGCGGAAGCTGAGAAGCCAAAGAAAAAATCGACCAAGAAGAAAGCCGCCGCGTCCGAAGATTAGGAGCGCGGCCTGTTGCTAAAGGCGCGGACAAGCGCGCCGGAGCGACTTTTTATGAAACGACGCGGCGGCGTGCGCTCTTGTAGCCTACGCCGGGGCCTCACCGGGCGCGCCCCCACGCATTTAGCGGTGGCGCATGGCTGCGCCCCAAGATAATGTGTGAGCGACCGGCGACGCCGCCCCCCAAAGGATTGGGAGCACCAAATGCCCGCCAAATCAAATGCGCTTGGCGCACATCTGCCGAGCAAAGAAGAGCTGCTGGAGTATATTCGCAGTCAGCCAGAGGGCGTCGGAAAGCGTGAAATCGCGCGCGCCTTTCAGCTTTCCAGCGCCGAACGGATCGAGCTGAAGCGGATGCTTCGCGAGATGCAGGAAGAAGGCGATCTTGAGAAAGGTCGCGGCCGGTTTCAGAAACCTGGGCCGACTGTTCCTGAGTTGCCGCCGGTTACTCTGTTGGAAATTGTTGAGATCGATGAAGACGGAGACCTGCTGGCGCGCCCAACCTCATGGAGCAAAGGCCCGCCGCCCCGTATTTTTGTGGCGCCGCAGAAGCGCGGCGAGCCGGCGCTTGGCGTCGGCGATCGCTTCCTCGGCCGCTTGAGCGCTCGGGGCGCCGATCGTGGTCCGGATGGGACGGCCAATTCGGCGTATGAGGCGCGGCTGATCAAAAAGATTGGCCGAACCGCGCAGCGCCTTCTTGGCGTGTACCGCGAACAGGGGCGGGGCGGTCGGCTTGAGCCTGTCGATAAAGGCAGCGCTGAGGAATGTGTCGTCGACGCGCAGGATAGCGGCGGCGCGCGGGACGGCGAGCTGGTCGAAGCGATTATTGAGCCAGGTAAACGTTTCGGCTTGCGCAAAGCCCGTATTGTTGAGCGAATCGGCGACGCGGACGCGCCGCGCGCAATCTCGCTGATCGCGATCCGCGAGCAGGGGCTGCCGGTCGAGTTTCCAGAGGAGGCGCTGGCGGAAGCTGAGGCGGCTGAACCTTTGACCGAACTCGGGGAGCGGCTGGATCTGCGCCAAACGCCCCTGGTCACCATCGATCCAGCGGATGCGCGCGATCACGATGATGCTGTGTTCGCGGAGCCGGATCCGGAGACCGATGGCGGCTGGATCCTGTGGGTGGCGATCGCCGATGTTGCGCATTATGTGCGGCCGGGCTCCCAGCTCGATCGGGCGGCGCGCTTGCGCGGAAACTCCGCCTACTTCCCTGATCGGGTCGTGCCGATGTTGCCTGACCGGCTTTCGGGCGATTTGTGCAGCTTGCATGAGGGGGTGGATCGCCCCTGCATGGTCGCCAAGATGCGCATCGGCCCGCGCGGCGGGCTGAAATCGGCCGAGTTTCACCGCGCATTGATGCGGTCGGCGGCGAGCTTGACCTATGAGCAAGCCCAAAGCGCAATTGAAGGGCGGCCGGACGACGCGACTCAGCCGCTGCTGGAAAAGGTGATCAAGCCGCTGTTCGGCGCGTATGATTGCTTATGCAAAGCCCGCGAGGCGCGTTCGCCATTGGCGCTTGATCTGCCAGAGCGCAAAGTCGAGCTGACGCCCGAAGGCAACGTCGCCGCGATCCGGATGCGGGAACGGTTTGACGCTCATAAATTAATCGAAGAATTCATGATTCTCGCCAATGTCGCTGCGGCGCAGGTGCTTGAGTCAAAACGGATGGCGTTTCTCTATCGCGTGCATGAGGAGCCCAACCCGGAGAAGATCGAGTCGCTGCGCGAGACGCTTGAAAGCGTTGGGATCCCGCTGGCCAAAGGTCAGGTGCTGTCGACGAAACTGCTGAACCGGGCGCTGGAGGCGGCCGCCCAGACCGAGCATGCGGAGCTGGTCAATATGTCCGTCCTGCGCGCGCAGACGCAGGCCTATTATTCGGCCGAAAATTTTGGCCATTTTGGCCTCACCCTGCGCTCCTATGCGCATTTCACCTCGCCGATTCGGCGGTATGCCGATTTGATCGTTCACCGGGCGCTGATCAGCGGACTTAAGCTCGGCGCGCGGCGCGCGAGCGACGGGCAAACCGCCGAAGAAGCCGGCGGTTTACAGGCGACCGCGGAGCATATTTCGATGACGGAGCGGCGGGCGATGACCGCCGAGCGTGATACGATTGACCGGTATCTGGCCGCCTATCTGTCTGACCGCGCCGGCGCGGAATTCGAAGGCCGGATTTCGGGCGTCCGCCAATTCGGTTTGTTCGTGAAGTTGGATGAAAGCGGCGCAGATGGTTTCGTTCCGGTGCGCTCGCTGGGAACGGAATATTTCCGCTATGACGAACCTGGTCAACGCATGGTGGGGGACCGTAGCGGCGCGGTCTTCCAGCTGGCGGATCGTGTTCGGGTCCGGCTGGTCGAAGCGGCGCCGATGAGCGGTGGGTTGTTGTTTGAGATTCTGTCGGTCGAAGGCGCTTCGGTCAGCGGCGCGAACCATCCGAGCGAGCGACGAGGCGCACGACGTGGCGGCGCAACGAATCCGACGGCAACGGCGCGACGCGCGAAACGCTCCAAGATTCTCAAGGCAAAGGCTGCGCGCAAGGACAAGCGCAAACGGTCGACGCAGAAGAAAAGGTAGCTCGAGCGGCGGAAACGCGCCGCCCTTACGCCTCCTGGCCGGATATATTCCCGCCAGCTTCAGTCCCGATCGATCAGCTTCATCAGCTTGCGGTCAAAGAATTTCAGAACCACAGCAAGTTCGCGCCCGCGTTTGAGGACGCGGCCGTCATGCCCGATCACCGCATAGGCGCCCTGACGTTGCGCCAGCTTCGGACGCTTCTCGATTCGGTATAGCGGCGACTCGGCGGTGTGGCGGAAGACCGAAAAAAGCGCGACTTCGCGCAAATGGTCGATCGCATAGTCCCGCCATTCGCCTGCTGCGACCATCCGCCCATAGACGGCGAGAATTGGCGACAGCTCGGTGCGATGAAATGTGACAATTGTAGGCGTGGTGGGCGGTCGAGGCCGCTCATCCCGCCCGCCAGGGCCAATTTCGAATGGTATGATCGGCGTGCTCATAGGTTGATCATCGCGCCGCCGCCCGGGATTTCAAGTCCTGATATGCTTTTGTGCGACTGCGAGATCACAATCAATTTCGAATTAACTCTTGCAAGCCGCGATAAATGCAACAATCTGAATCGTGCGCATCCCTCGCGCAGGTCCGGCGTCGGCTCCCTATCGCCCCCACCCCCCAAGCCGACGTCGGACGCCCTTATTCCCGTAAAAACCTAACGCGGCTCGGATACGCACCCGCTATGGTAGAGCGAAATCGCTTTATGGTGGAGCGGGACCTCTTTTATGCACTCCAAAGTCGCCAATCCGGACGCCGTCCGCGAACTGATTATTTGCGAGACCCGTGTATTTATCCCTTCAATTGTGCCTGAACTGCGCTACTGGGGCGTCGATGAGGAAACGCCGTTGTGGGCCGCCACCGAGGCGACATTGGAGCAGGCGCAGTTGCCGCCGCCCTTCTGGGCCTTCGCATGGCCAGGAGGGCAAGGTCTCGCCCGGTTTTTGCTCGATACGCCAGACCGCGCCCGGGGCCGAAACGTCCTGGCGCTTGCGGCTGGCGGAGCGCTGGAGGCGGTCGCGGCGGCGCGCGCTGGCGCGGCCCGTGTGGTCGCCAACGATGTGGACCATGTCGCGTGCGTCGCGGCCGAACTCAACGCACGGTTGAATTCAGTTCAGCTTGAGACCGACGCAATTGACCGGTTGGACGGCTCCGACCGCTCGGAGCGAATGCTCGCTGAGTTCGATCTCGTCCTTGTTGGCGACGCATTTTATGAGCGCGCCCTTAGCACGCGCTTGATCGCCGCGCTTGAGCGCGCAAATACGCAGGGGGTTGAGGTTCTTATTGGCGACGCCGGTCGAGGCGGCGCGGAAGCCGCAGCATTCGCCGAAAGCTGCCATCAGATCGCCGTGTTCGAGACACCAACTAACCAGGAGCTCGAAGGCGTCGCGCAGCGGCGGGTCCGTATTCTTCAGAAGTGCGGGAATGCGGAACGATAATGTGACAGGTGCGAGAAAATCTCGCGCCAGCCGCGATTTTCGGTTAGACGGCTCGTGCAACGGGGTGGGGCATCGACCGGCGGAGGCCGCCGGCGCGTGCGCGACCGCAGTTGAAACTAACTCGCGCCGAAGGCCGGCGCCGCATGAGGCGGCCCGGAGGGGCGGCGCATTGAATTTAAGGGGCTGACTTTATGACTCGTTCAGCGTCGGACAACGAGGCGCGCTCAAGCGCGCCGAAGAAAGCGAAGCGCGGTCGCGCTAATCGCGTCGTGCTCACCATGCTGACCTTCGCGCTGGGCGTTGGCGGCGTAATGGGCGGCGCGCATGTTTACGGTCAGCACTATGTGAAGTCGCGCATTGTCGACGCGTTTGAGCGTGCGAAGCGTGGCGGCGCAAAGACCAAATATGGCGCGATTGAAGTTAACGGGTTTATCCGCCCAATCGAAGGCGTCGCGCGCGACGTTGAGATCTACGTTCCTGCGCTGGGCATGAAGACGACCCTGCCTGAGGTCACGTTCGATCCGCGCAAAATGATCGGCGATAAGATCGAGTTTGATCTGCCGGACGTGATCACGATTGAGCTGACCGATAAAAACGGCGTTCCTACCGGAGCGGTGATCAAGGTTTCAGGTAAAGACGCCGAAGCGGCGCTGAACCCGGATGAAGACGACGTTCTCGAATTCAACGTCACCTCAGCGTCGACCCGCCTTGAGATGGAGACCGACGGCAAGCCAAATGGCGGCTTCGTTGATTTCACCGAGCTTGACGCTAAAGCCTATGTGAAAATCGACCGGGAAGCGGGAACGATTGACGCGACCGCCAGCCTCAGCGCCGGCAGCGCGAAAGTTACACCTCGGCCAGGAGCGCCCGGCGCGCCTGCGAAACCGGCTCTCGAAGCGTTCGACATCAAAGGCAAGGCGGAGCTGAATACTGGCAAAGCGGCTTACGAGCTGACGGCCGGTTCGGCGAAAGTTCTTGGCGCGCCAAAGGCTGAAATCTCGCTTGAGCGCTTGGCGACCTCGCTTTCGGTCACCCCGAAAGACAAGTTCGACCTGAAGCCTCTGATCGAAGTGGTCAAAGACGGCGAGCAGTTCGCACAGCGCTTCGTCGCCGTCGCCGCGCAGTCGATCGCGAATGGCGGCGTTTTTGATCAGGACCTAACCATCGGCGCGCTGAAAGTCCGCGCTTCGGATCTGCCTGATCCTTCGGTTACGTCGCTGTCGGTCGACGCGACTGATTTCGCCTACGGCTTCGATATTTCGCCAAAGGTCGTTGGGGTTCGCCTCGCATCCACCGCTCTGACCTTTGACCTCAAAGGGCGGGAGACGCTGTTCTACGACATCAAAGACCTCGACATGTCGCTGGGCGCGAAGCCAGGCGCGACGGACTTTGACTTCTCGCCTCTGGCAGCAGTCCCTGGCCGGGCGTTCGGCAAAACCCTGTTCGATGTGCTGCGGAAATCGATTAATGAAGGCGGCGAAGCGGCGCTGAACTTCAAAAGCGGCGCGTATTCGAGCACCGCGACCCTGAAGGACCCGTTCTTGCCCTTCACCTCGATCGCTTCGTCGACCGGCGCCGGCGTCACAACGCTGACCGTCGATGCGGACAGTATCGATCTGGTGTCGAGCGGCGACAAGTTCTCACTGCAGTTCGCTGGCCCAGTCTCCGGCCAGGTAGACGCGGATAAAGCCGCGATGGAGCTGCGCGTTCCGATCAAAGAAGACGCTGCGCCTCAAACCGCGATCCTGAAATACAAACTCGACACGGTCGTAATCGACGACAAGCTATGGGCGACGATTGACCCGTCGGGCGCGCTCGATCACACGATCACGGGCGTTAATATCGATCTGGCGATGGATCTGACCCTCGCGGCTGGCTTGTTGACCAACCCAGAAGCTTTCGCCGGCCCTCTGCCGCCGGTTCAGCCGGGCAAAGTAACGATCAACGACGTGACGCTTGATATGCTGGGCTTCAAAGGCGTTGCGACTGGCGCGTTTGACGTTCTGCCATTGCCTGCGGGCGCTGTTGACGTTCGCTTGACCGGCTGGAGCAAACTGCTCAAAGGCCTGGAAGCGACTCCGATGGGCAAAAACCCGAGCTTCATCTCATCGTTGCTGATCGCGCGCGGTTTCATCGAATCCTTTGGCGCTCCCGGCGCTACTGAGGGTGAGACCCTGCTCAAAGTTGAGTTTAAGGGCCCGGCGGTCACCGTAAACGGCAAGCCGGTCGGCGGCCCGCCGCCAGCGAAGTAAGCGCCTCCGGGCGAAACATATGGCCGTCGGCGCAGCTCAGCGCCGGCGGCTTTTTTGTTTGCGCAGGCATCAACCTCGGAGCACTTGCTTCCGGATCCAGTTCGGCGCGCGCCCGTCGATAAACAGCAGCCCTGCGCCGATAATCGCCGCGCCGAGCAGGTGCTGAAACTCGATAATCTCATCCAGAAACAGCCCGCCCAACAGCAGGGACGTGGCGGGGATCAGCAGCGTGACGAGCATGACGTTGCTCGCCCCGGCGCGTACGAGGATATGAAAGAACAGCAGATAGGCGGCCGCGGTGCCGATCAACGCAAGCGCCGCGATGCTCATCGCCGCATGGGCGCTTGGCGCTGATAAGGTCCAGGGGCGATCGACACAGCCCGCAACGGCGATCATCACGACGCTTGAGCAAAGCAACTGGCATGTCGCAGACTTGAGCGGCGCGATTCCAGCAAGCGCCCGGCGCCCCCACAAGCCGGCGAATCCGTAACTCAGCGCGCCAGCTAAACACAGCAATACGCCGATGCTTTCGTCGCCGCCAAATGGACCGTCAGCTCCCTTTAACACCGCAACGCCCCCGGCCCCCAGCGCGACGCCGGTCAAACGGGTTGTCGTCAGCCCCTCCTCTCGAAACGCGTACAAAACGATGAGGGTGAACAGCGGCGTGGTTGCGTTCACGATCGAAGCCAAGCCAGAGCCGATGAAGGTCTGGCCTGCAAAGATGAAGCCGAAGGGAAGCGCGTTATTCAGCACTCCCATGACAAAGAACGGACGCCATCCGCGCCAGCCGCGGGGCAGTCTATGCCCGAACGCGTAGAATATTGGCAGGAGCGCGAGGGCGGCCAATATCACGCGAAGCGCGACCACCGTAAGCGGCGGCATCTCGCGCACCGCGACGCCGGTGAAGAAAAATCCGCCTCCCCACAGCAGTGATAGGAGCATAAGGGACGCCCAATCACGCCCCCCCATCTGCTTTGGCGTGTCTCCGCACATGCGCGCCTCCGATGTGAAAAACGGGAGATCGCGCAGCGGCGCCCGATGATCGACCCGGTTCTTGTTGGTCGCAAACTACGCCCCGCCAGATGAGGCCATCCGACGGCAATGCGCGTCAGCTCGTGGAAGAGACCGGCCCCAAGGCGGCAAAGGATCTGCCCGCAAGCGCCTCATAGATCGCTAATGTGGCGGCTTGCATCGATTCGATCGAAAAGTGGCGACGCACATTTTCAATCGCCGCCGCACGCATCTGCGCCCGCGCCGGCGTCGATAGAAGCAGCATCTCCTCAAGCGCCGACGCCAAAGAGCTGGCGGAACCGGGTTCGAAATGGCGCCCGGTGCGCTGATCGATTACCGTCTCCATCGCGCCGCCATGGGCCGCGGCGACGACGGGCGCCCCCATCGCTTGCGCCTCGACCGCAACACGGCCGAACGCTTCCGGCTCCAGCGACGCTGACACCGCCACGCTGGCGAGCTTGAAGGCCGCAGGCATGTCGTCACAATGGCCGACCATCCGAACGGCGTCGTGCAGCCCCAGCTGAGCAATCTGCGTATTCAACTCCGCCAGAAACCGCCCCTTTTTATCCTCGCCGCCGACGATGATGGCGAGGAACTTGTCCGTTCCCAGGCGCGACCGAAGGATGCCGAGCGCTTCGACAAACAGCGTTTGGCCCTTCCAGCGCGTCAGCCGCCCAGGCAGCAGCAATACCGGCCGCGGATCATCGACGACGCCCCACGCGCGCGCCAGCGCGATGACCCGCGCGTCGCTGACCCGATCATCTGAGAAAGCGGAAAGGTCGGCGCCGCGGGGAATGGTTGTGATGGTCTCAGGCGCCACATGGTGACGCTCAACAATCAGCTTAGCGACAAAGTCCGAAATTGCGATCACCGCATCACCGGACGCCATTACTGAATTGTACCGCCGTTTCAGCGGAAAGTTTTCGTTGTATACGCCGTGATAGGTGGTCACGAACGGGCGTCCGGTTCGTTGCGCGGCCCATTTCGCGCTCCAAGCCGGCGCGCGGGAGCGCGCATGCACCACATCCACACGTTCTTTTTCGATCAGCCGCGCCAAATGGCCCGCGTTGGCGTAGATATTGAATGGGTTCTTGGAGCTTAGAGGCAACTGAATAGCTTCGCCGCCAACAGCTTCGACACGCCGTGACATTCGACCACCGGCGGACGCGATTAGGGCTCGCCCGCCTGCGGCCGCCACCGCCTGTGCGATCTCGATCGCGCCGCGCTCTACTCCGCCGCTTTCCAGGCGTGGTAGGACTTGCAACACTGTTAACGGATGGTCGATCTTTGCGCCGAAACGGCTTGCTTCGCCAGCTGCGGATGCAGCCGCGCCATTGTTTGACTGCGCTACTGCCGGCGCGGTCGCCGAAAGGATCGTCATATGACCACCTCTGATGCCGGCGTAGAGCCGGGCGCTGTTCAAAAACTAGCCTTGGCGGACGGCCGGGAAATCGCCTACGCCAAGACGCCGCCGGTTCAGACCGACGCGCCGGGCGTCGTTTTCCTGTGCGGCTACCGCTCAGATATGAGCGGCGACAAGGCTCAGCACCTGCAAAGTTGGGCCCAAACGACAGGCCGCGGCTTTCTGCGCTTTGATTACACCGGCCATGGCGCGTCCTCGGGCGACTTTGAGGAAGGCACGATCGGCGCCTGGGCGCGTGACGCTTATGACGCCATTACAATGTTGACCGAAGGGCCGCAAATCCTGGTTGGCTCCTCGATGGGTGGTTGGATCTCGTTGATCACCATAAAGCGCCTCTTGCAAGAGGGCGCGCAGGATCGCATCGCGGGTTTTGTCGGTATCGCAGCCGCGCCGGATTTTACCGAAGATATGATGTGGTCGCGCTTTTCGGAAGCGCAGCGGACGGAGCTTTCGATCTCTGGCAAAGTTGCGTTGCCGTCGGAATATACGCCCGAGCACCCGACCATCGTAACGCGCCGGTTGATTGAGGAGGGGCGCGACAATCTGGTGTTGCGGGAACCTCTGGCGCTGCCATTCCCAGTGCGGCTGCTACAGGGCACCGCCGATCGCGATGTTGAGCTGACCGTCGCGCTGCAATTGCTCGCGCATATCGAGTGTGGCGACGCGCGCCTGGCGCTGGTGAAGGACGCGGATCACCGCATGAGCACGCCGCGCGAGCTGGCGCTGCTGGTTGAGACGCTAGAAACGCTGCCGCGCTAGGGTGCGGACCAAGTGGATACCGGTTGGCGGGAACAGCACGCGACAAAACAAAGAGTTAGAGCCTTGAGCCGATCCAACTTGATCGGCGAAAGCTCTAGGGTG
>JALEGB010000110.1 GCA_022760355.1 Neomegalonema sp. | reverse complement strand
CTCGCCGGTGGAACCACACCCCGTCGCGCCGCTTCCTGCCCCAAAAGCGCGTTTGACGGGCTGGCGACGACCAGATTTAGGAGTTCGCACCCTAGGCTGCTCATCGGGTTCAAACGCGAAGGATCAACATATGACGCGCGCCGGCTATGCGACGCCCCGCTACATCCCTTATGGCGACGCTGCGCTGATCATCGAGTTCGGCGATGTGCTTGATGATGAGCTGAGCGCGCAAACCATCGCGGCCGATGCGGCGTTGCAGGCGGCGCTGGAAGCAGGGCGGCTGCCTGGCGTGATTGAATGCGCGCCGAGTTTTCGCTCTGTCCTTATCACCTTCGACCCGTTGCAAACCGACGCCGAGCAGCTGGCGGAAACGGCGCGCGCCGTCCTTGCGGAGGAGATGGCGGAGCAGATGGCGGCGCAAACCATGGGCGCGGCCGGCCAACGGCGGAGTTGGCGGCTGCCAGTCTGTTTCGATCCGGAAGTGGGGCTCGATCTGACCGACATCGCCGCCCGAAAAGGCCTAACGATCGATGGGGTGATCGAGGCCTATCTGGAAACGCGCTGGCGGGTCTATATGATCGGCTTTCTGCCCGGCTGCCCGTTTATGGGGCGCGCGCCTGAACGGATCGATCTGCCGCGCCGCGCTGAGCCGCGGATTGCGGTCCCCGCCCGCTCCGTCGCCATCGCGGTTGGGCTCTCCGTCATTTATCCAACCGAGAGCCCGGGCGGCTGGAACATCGTCGGGCGTACGCCGGCGCGCCTGTTCGATCCAACGACGGATCCGGAGCTTGGGCGCCCGACCCTGTTCGCGCCGGGAGATCAGCTCATCCCAACACCGATCGACCTCGCCACTCTGCATGAGCTGGAGAAGGCCGCGGCGGCGGGCGACTGGGCGCCAACCGCTGAACCGCTGGAGAGAAGCGCATGACCCCGCATCTTTTGCTGATCGATCCGGGCCTGGCGCTCAGCTTGCAAGATTTTGGGCGTGTCGGGCTGCAGCGTTTTGGCGTGCCGCCGGCGGGAGCGCTAGATCGCGACGCAATGCGCCTCGCCAACGCTCTTGTCGGCGCGCCGGCCGAGCAGCCGGCGCTGGAAGCGCGTTTTCTAGGCCCGACATTCGAAGTCGCGGCCGAGAGCGTCCGCATGGCGATTGTCGGCGCAGAGGTTGCGGCGCAGCTGACGCCAGCGGCGGGGGGCGAACCCTATGAAATTGGCGCAGACCGGACCTATCGGCTGCGTCGGGGCGATCGGCTGAAAGTCGGCCCGCTCCGGGGCTCTTCGACCGCCTACATTGCCGTCGAGGGCGGCTTCGACGTCTCCCCAACGCTTGGCAGCGCTAGTTTCTTGGCGCGCGGCCCGTTTGGCGGGTTTTTCGGGCGCAAACTCGCGGCGGGCGACAAGGCGGCGTTGCGGCGCGCGGAGGTCTCTGAAGACGTCGAACGCGCGCTCCCAGCGCCCTATATGCTCGCGCCGCCGGACCGGATCCGCGTCGTCCTTGGCCCGCAGGAGGATTATTTGACCGCCAGCGCCCTCGAGACGCTCCTGACGGCGGAGTGGCGGGTGAGCGCCGATATTGACCGGATGGGGCTGCGCCTCGATGGACCGCAGCTGGAGCACAGCAAAGGGTTTAACATCGTTTCCGACGGCTCCGTGACCGGCGCGATCCAGGCGCCCGGCGCTGGGCAACCCATTATCCTGATGCCGGATCGCGGCACAGCTGGCGGCTATCCGAAAGCCGCAACGGTGATCTCCGCCGATCTGGGCGCGCTCGGTCGTCTGAGCCCTGGGGCGATCATCCGGTTCGAAGCGATTTCCGCCGCGCGCGGCGTTGCGCTGACCCGCGCGCGCCATGCCGAAATAGAGGCGTTGATCGCCAGCATCGGCCCGGCGCAATTGGGTGGCGCGATTAACACTGAGCGTCTCTATGAGGGCAATCTGATCACGGGGCTGGTGGAGGAGGCGATAGAATGAGCGGAACAATCTATATCGACGCGGACGCCTGCCCGGTGCGGGAAGAAGCCGTCCGCGTGGCGGATCGGCATGGGATGAAAGCTGTGATCGTCAGCAATGGCGGCATCCGGCCGAGCGCGCATCCGACCGCCGAGCTCATCATTGTGGCCGACGGGCCTGATGAGGCGGATAAGTGGATCGCCGATCATGTCGGCGCCGGCGATATCTGCGTCACCGGGGACATCCCGCTGGCGGCGCGCGTGGTCGAAGCCGGCGCGGCCGCCATCAAGCCCAATGGCGAAGCTCTGACCGAACGCAATGTCCGCGAGGCGCTCGCAATGCGCGATCTGATGACGGATTTCCGCGCCGCCAACCCGCTTGCGCAGGGCGGCGGGCAGAAACCCTTCTCCAAGTCAGATCGCGGCCGCTTCTTGGATGCGCTCGATCGGCTTGTTCGAGCGACAAAGCGCTAGGGTTCAGTCGCAGCTGAGCTTGCGGGCTTTCATCACCGCGTCAAAGTCAGCCTTGTTCACGCCGATAATCCCGGCGAACCCTGAGGATGGCGCAGCATCGTCACAAGTCAGCTTGCACTTCCCGAAGATGCGGTTCGTCGTCACTCGATAGGCGAAGCAGCCGCCAAAAGCCCTCAGGGCCCAGACCGTATGGCCGGAGAGCTTCGCCTGAACCACAACCGCCTCTGGAGCGACACGGAAATCCAGATGGTCTGGGATGACGCATGTGCCAGCGTGACCGGTCTTCGTACCTTTGTAGCGGAAGCGAACGGGAATGTAGGATCTGCTGATGTCGCTGGGGCCCATTTCAAGTTTACTTTTGCCGCTCACTTGGCGGAAGCGGGCGAGATACCAGCGAAAATTCGTCTCTTTTCGCGTGGGTTCATAGACGTAACAGCCGCGCTTCACCGTAGAATAGAAATAAACCCGTTTTGCTTCCATCATACTGCGTCGGAAGTACTCGCGACCTTCTTTGGAAGTTGAAATGAGCGCTGGGTTATATTCTGATGACATGCCTAGCTTTGGGTACAGTTTCATGTCATATCTGTCATTGAGGTAAACTACGTCGCCGCCGATTAGGAATGCTTCGGCGATCGACTTCCAGCTAACCCTCCCGCGCTTGTCCTCGTCGATGAACTCCTTATAGTAGTCGTCGAACGCAAAGGGAACTGATCGGGTTTTAACGTGAACGCGCCCATTGATCTCGGGTGTCGCCGCATCAAGAAATTTTCCCAGCACGTCATCGAACTTAACGCTGCTCCCAGCGGGAATTCTAATGTCGGGGAACGTTACAACGTGCCCCAGCAAAAAGATGTGGGAGTTCTCTTGGTCATCGGACAGCCGTGAGCCTTTCGGAATATCGGTGATGACAAAGGTCAGGGGCCGTGGCTTGCCGGCGTCCTTCATTTTCAGAACATAGATCTTCGCATCCAATAGTTTAGAATACTGATCCTGAGCGGCTGCGCCGACAGTGACGCCGCAGAGCGCAGCGGCGCATAGAGCAAGCGCGAAAGCGCGGAACGTCCTAACCATTTGGGCCTCCCCTGGGTGGTTTTAAATCTGCTCGGCGGCGCGTCGTGCGACGCGTCTCCGAGCCACCTATAAAGCATGTCGGTATGGCGGGGCGGCTAAACCGTCGCGGGACGTGGAAAGTTTGCCCCCTAACCGCGCGGCTCGGCGTTGTTGCGCACGATCATCAGCTCGATCCGCTTGAGCTCCCGCAAAATGCGGTTGGCTTGGATCTGCGGCATCAGGCTCGTCTTCAGAATCGTCGCGACAATCATCAGTACTGCGCCGGGCAGTCCCCATTTCAACGCGGACAACACATCAGAGGCCGCGAAAAATTCGATCGCGCACCACACAGCGGCGATGAACATGGCGCTTTGGACGATCATCACGGTCCACGTCACCCAACCGAGCTTGCCGCGGAAGAGGTTCAAACCGAGGCCGAACCATCCCAGCTCCTCCGTCTCACGCAAAATTTCACGCTCCTCCGCCGACATCGCCTCGGCGATCAGTTGATCAAGCTTACTCATCACAACTTCCCTTCAGTGCTTGGGCCAATTTTGCACGGGCGTGCATCAAGCGGGTCTTGATGGTGCCCGGCGGCGTATCGAGCGCGATTGCGACTTCCGCTACGCTCATTTCATCAAGGTAGAACAGCGAGATCGCGGCCTGATGATCCGGCGGCAGCGCTTTGATCGCCCGGCGGACCGCCTCTGCGTCCGCCGACAGCGCGCCCTCCTCAGCTGCAAACGGCTCCGTCGTCTCCGCGGTTGCATCCGCCGCCTTTCGCCGCCTTTGCGCCGCGGCGATATGTTTGGCGACGCGCCGCGTGACAATTCGATGCGACCAGGCGGGAAACGCCCGCTCATCCCGCAACCCCGGCAGTCCGCGAAATATTTCCAGCCATGCCTCCTGCACGACGTCTCGCGCTTCGTCCGGATTGCTCAAGAGCCGCGCGGCGTGGCTGAGCAGGCGCGGCCCGCGCAGCCGAACCAGGCGCTCCGCCGCGGCGCGATCGCCCAGCCGCGCCGCGGCGACGAGATATTCCTCTAAGCTTCGCGCCCGTGGATCCGGCATCGCTCACCTCCTGATTATAGTTAGAGGTGCCGCCTACTCAGGGGGCGGTTCAATCCTTGAGCGATTTGAAGATGGATGGCTCCGTGGAGCATCAACAAGCTCCAGGTCGCCACACGCCTGATCATTCTGGTGATCTCGCGGCGCCCTCCCCTATCTGGCGGGCAATTAATCAGCATGCTGATTTTAATTGACCCAAATTAGTAAGTATGGCTACTATTTTGCCAGATACAAAACGGACAGCGGATCCAGGGCTAGGGAATGACAATGCAATTCTATGTGGACGGCTTTCGTGGCGGGAATCCTGACATCAAAGACGCGGCGCCCAACCGGCGCGACCGGAGCGAGCATGCGCCCCTGCCCGAAAAGGTGGATGTGCTGATTGCCGGCGCAGGACCGGCGGGCCTCTGTCTAGCGGCGCAGCTGGCGCAATTCCCTGAGATCGACACGATGATCGTCGAACGGAATCCGCGCAACATCGCCAAGGGCAAGGCCGATGGAATCAATACCCGCACGATGGAGATGTTTCAGGCGTTTGGCTTTGCTGACAAAGTAAAGCGTGAAACCTACTGGGTTAATCAAACCAGCTTTTGGACGCCGGATCCTGAAAACAGCGCCCATATCAAGCGCATCGGCCGAGTTCAGGATGTCGCCGACGATTCCTCCGAGATGCCGCATATTCTGATCAACCAAGCGCGGCTGCATGGGTTGTTCCTTGAAGTGATGGAGAACTCCGCCTCCCGCCTTGCGCCGGATTACAGTCTCGCCGTGCGGGATCTGAAGATCGACCCAACCGCAACCGACTATCCCGTCACAGTAACGCTCGAGGACACCGGCGTGAATTGGGGCGATCTTAAAACGGTGCGCGCGAACTACGTCGTGGGCTGCGATGGCGCGCGCTCAAATGTGCGCAAAGCAATCGGCGGTGAGCTGCATGGCGACGCGGCGCATCAGGCGTGGGGCGTGATGGACATTCTGGCCAACACGGATTTCCCTGATATCCGCCAGAAATGTCTGATCCAATCCGCCGACGAAGGGAATGTTCTGATCCTACCGCGCGAAGGCGGCTATCTGTTCCGGATGTATGTTGAGCTGGACAAGCTCAACCCGGATGAGCGGGTGGCGAACCGTCAGTTGACGCAGGATGACATTATCGCTGCGGCCGGGCGGATCATGCGCCCCTACAGCATCGATGTGAAGCAGGTGGTTTGGTGGTCGGTCTATGAGATCGGCCATCGCATGACGGACCGTTTTGATGACGTGCCGGCCAGCGAAGCCGCAACGCGTAATCCGCGGGTCTTCACCGCCGGCGATGCGTGCCACACCCACAGCCCTAAGGCGGGGCAGGGCATGAATGTGTCCATGCAGGACACTTTCAATCTTGGCTGGAAGCTCGCGCATGTATTGCAGGGGCGCGCCGATCCGAGCCTGCTGCGCACTTATTCGGCGGAGCGGCTGGCGGAGGCGAAGCGATTGGTTGAAACCGATCATGAGTGGGCTCGGATCATGTCCGCCCCTCCTGGCGCGTCGGAGCTGGACCAAGGCGACGAGCCCCGCTTCGTTCGCGCTTTCAAAGAGAATCTCGAATTTACCGGCGGCCTGGCGGTGAAATATGAGCCGTCCGCGCTGATCGCTTCGCCGACATCCCAAGCGCTTGCGTCCGGGCTGGAGATCGGGCGTCGGTTCCACTCCGCGCCAGTCGTTCGAGTGTCGGACGCCATGCAAATGCAGCTCGGCCATGCGGCGGAGGCGGATGGGCGCTGGCGGATTTACGCCTTCGCCGGCGCCGATGATCCTCGCGCGATCCATAGGCTTGCCGAATGGTTGGAGAAAGACCCGGCGTCGCCGGTCGTTAAACATACCCGCACCGGAGAAGACATCGATTCGATCATCGATGTCCGGGCGATCTTTCAGCAGACCTTTGATCAGGTCGCCTATGAAACGATGCCGTCGCTGTTAAAGCCCTGTGTGGGCAAGCTGGGCCTGCAAAATCATGAGAAGGTCTTCTGTGTGGATCACAAAGGGCTCGGCGATATTTTCGATATGCGGGGCGTTGATCGGGCGCAAGGCTGCATGATTGTGGTGCGGCCGGACCAGTACATCGCCAACATCCTGCCGCTGGAGGGAGGGGAGGCGCTCTCGACCTTCTTTGCCGGCGTGTTGCGGCCGGCGCAGTCGGCGTCATGATCAGTGAGGCTCGGAGAACGCCGCGTCCGCCGCCTCGGCGAGATTCTTCGCCTCCTCGGCATATGTCTTCAACCCGCGCGCGCCGCCTTCGGACAGCGCATAGACGCCGCGTTCAATGCGGGTGAACCAGCCATAGACATCCTGCTGCAGGATCGCGCCCGCCTTCTCAACGCCGAGGGCCGCCTTCAGTTCGGCCGGCCGCCCAGACTGCCGTTCTGAAAGATACAATGCGCAACGCAGCGCATCCTGCCGGTAGGCGGTCATGACCGGGCGCTTATTCTGCCCGCCGGTTGTGGGATCTCCCTTGCGCCGCTCAAACTCGCGCAGCAGCAATCCGGCCCGCTTAGCGTTCTTCCGCGGCGCGTAGGGGCCGGGATCCAGCGCCGGCTCGACGCAGGAAGGCTGCTCCACACCCGCCACAATGCGCGCGGGCGTCACAATCAGCACGCCCACGCCAATCCGTCGGCACAGCTTTAGGGCTTCGCGTCGGCGGTTGATCCAGGCTGGGCTGGCGGGAAAGGCGATATAGACCTCATCCGTCATGCCCAGGCGCGCGACCGCCTGAAGCAGAAGTTCAAGACCGAACCTGGTTTTCAGTTCGACAACGAGCGGCGGCTCCTCGCCTCGGCGCGCGACGACATCACATCCTCGCACTTCGCCTTTCACCTCATAGCCTTGGGCTTCGAGGAACCGCTTCACGGGCGGATAAAGGTCAGTCTCGGAGATCGTAGCAGCCAATGCGCGCCCCATCTTGCGGATTTGCTATCGATATCCCACTGGATATCGATAGGCCAAGGCCTGCTTTCATGATCTGGCTCCAGCCAGACAGCGCCGACCGCGAGCTCAGCGCGCCCGCGCGCGCTACCGCAAAAAGCACAGATCCTTGCGTCGAGCCCGCAGCGTCTGGGCGTTTCGTATCGTGCGCTCGGCGCGTATCGTCTGCGCTTTGCTCAAGCGTCGGGCGTCGCGCCGCCGTGGCGCGGGCAGCACGGTCGCCAATCGGGCCGCCATGCCCAGCTGCAGCTGGCGCGCCGGCACCCGGTACGCCCGACGCGACGCCGCCTCAATGCCAAACACGCCCCGACCGAACTCGGCGATATTCAAATAGAGTTCAAGAATGCGCTTCTTGGGCAGCAGCAGCTCCACCAAACCGGTGAACCAGATCTCGGCGCCCTTTCGCACAAAGGAACGCCCCGGCCACAGAAACAGATTCTTCGCCGTTTGCTGGCTGATCGTCGACGCTCCGCGCAAGGGGGCGCCGCGCTTCCAATCGCGGTAGGCATATCGGATCGCGTCGAAATCGAACCCGTAATGGGTGCAGAAATTGCCATCCTCGGCGGCCACCACGGCCTGGCGCGCCGCTGGCGAGATCCGCTCTAACGGTGTCCAACGCCAGTCCACCTTGCCCAGCTCCAGCCGGTAGTAGAGAATCAGTGGCGTTGAAGGCGGGTCGATGAACCGATAAGCGAAGACCAGCATTGCGCTGCTGAGCGCGAAAAGCGCCGCAAGACGCCAGAATAGGCGCCACAAGAAGCCCAAAAGCGTGACAAAGCCAGCCCATCCGCGTTGAGACAGCTCAATAAATTTGTCGAGTTTGCTCATGAATGCCCCCTGACGTTCGCCTCGTCCCCAGGGGATGAGATAGAACGCATGAAGCGCAATGAAAACCGCCACAAGTTTGGGGCGACACCTTAAGATGTAAAAATGTGTGTGGGATCTGGGTGAGATCCGAATGCGCGCGGCGTCTCGCCGCCGCGCGCTAGGGACTGGGCGTCTCTTAGTCGACTTTGTCGAGATCCTCGCCCGTTTCCTGGTTCACCACTTTCATCGACAGCCGCACTTTGCCGCGATCGTCGAAGCCAAGCAGCTTCACTTTGACCGACTGGCCTTCCTTCAGGTGATCCTTCGGATGATCGCCCTTCTTGGAGCCGCTGATCTGGCTGACATGGACAAGACCATCCTTGGCGCCGAAGAAGTTTACGAAGGCGCCAAAGTCCATCAGTTTGACGACCTTACCCTCGTAAATTTCGCCAACTTCAGGCTCCGAAGTAATTGCGAGAATTTTCTTCTTTGCAATTTCGATCTTCTCGCCATCTGGTGAGGCGATTTTGACCGTGCCATCATCATTGATGTCGATCTTCGCGCCGGACTCTTCGACGATCGAACGGATCGTCTTGCCGCCGGAGCCGATGACTTCGCGGATTTTGTCGGTTGGGATGGTGATCATTTCGATTCGCGGCGCGTGCGCCGAGAATTCTTTCCGGCCTTCGGTCAGGGCGTTCGCCATCTCATGCAAGATGTGCGTCCGGCCTTCATGCGCCTGCGCAAGCGCCTGCTTCATGATCTCTTCGGTGATGCCGGCGACCTTGATGTCCATCTGGAGCGAGGTCACCCCCTTCTCCGATCCAGCCACCTTAAAGTCCATATCGCCGAGATGGTCTTCATCGCCGAGAATATCGGTGAGAACCGCGAACTTGCCGTCCTTCTCCAAGATCAGGCCCATGGCGACGCCCGCCACCGGACGTTTCAGAGGAACGCCGGCGTCCATCATCGCCAACGAGCCGCCGCAGACCGTCGCCATTGACGACGAGCCGTTGGATTCGGTGATCTCCGAAACGAGGCGGATCGTGTACGGGAATTCGACATTCTCCGGCAGAACCGCCCGCAGCGCGCGCCACGCCAACTTGCCATGGCCGATTTCGCGGCGGCCTGGCGAGCCCATCCGGCCCGTCTCGCCGACCGAGTAAGGCGGGAAGTTATAGTGCAGCATGAAGCGCTCGCGGTACTCGCCTTCGAGCGCGTCGATAATCTGCTCATCATCGCCGGTGCCGAGCGTACAAACCACCAAGCCCTGGGTCTCGCCGCGGGTGAACAGCGCGGAGCCGTGGGTTCGCGGCAGCAGCCCGACCAGGCAATCGATCTGGCGCACCGTCGTCAGATCGCGGCCGTCGATCCGCTTGCCGGTTTTGATGATGTCGCCCCGAACGATTTCTTGCTCCAGCTTCTTGAAGCAATCATCGACCGCGATTGGGTTTTCGAGGTCTTCTTCATCCAGCTTCTCAAGCAGCGCGGTTTTGGCCGCAGCGATCTTCAGCTGCCGCTCTTGCTTGTCGACCGTCGAGAAAGCCGCCTTCAGCGCCTTGCCCGAGTGCTTTTTCACCTTTTTGAACAGCGCGTCATGCTGCGGCGGCTCATACGCCCACGGCTCCTTCGCCGCTTTCTCCGCCAGCTCGATGATCGCATCGATCACGGGCTGCATTTCTTTGTGGCCGAAGGTGACCGCGCCGAGCATTTCTTCTTCAGACAGCTCGTCAGCTTCCGACTCAACCATCATCACGGCGTCCGAGGTGCCGGCGACAACGAGATCAAGGCGGCTCTCTTTTACATCGTCGGTGCTCGGGTTCAGGACGTATTCGCCATCGATGAAGCCGACGCGCGCCGCGCCGATCGGGCCTAAGAATGGCACGCCGGATAGCGTCAAAGCCGCCGACGATGCGACCAGCGCGACAATATCGGGATCGTTGCGCAGATCGTGGCTCAGCACCGTAGCGATGACTTGGACTTCGTTCTTGAAGCCCTCGACGAACAGAGGCCGGATCGGTCGGTCGATCAGACGCGACGTCAGAACCTCCTTCTCAGTCGGCTTGCCTTCGCGTTTAAAAAAGCCGCCAGGGATTTTGCCTGCAGCAAAGTATTTCTCTTGGTAGTTGACCGTGAGCGGGAAGAAATCTTGCCCTGGCTTCACGTCGCGGCGGGCGACAACAGTAGCCAACACCGCCGTTTCGCCGAGCGTAACCAAAACGGCGCCATCGGCTTGCCGAGCAATACGGCCGGTTTCGATGGTGAGGGTCTCGTCGCCCCAGGTCAGCTCTTTGCGTTGAATATCGAACATCGTTTTCCCATCAGCGACAGCCGGATCGCCGTCGCGTCATATAGTCCGCGGATCGGAACCCTCTTGCGCCGGACCGACCGCAGGAGGGCTGTTGGGCGGGCTCCGCCCTTGGAGCGGCCATTGGACCGCCTTTTGCGCCGGCTCAATTTGGCGCAAAACTGAAAAGCGCGCCCCAAGGGACGCGCTTTGAAATCTTATTTCCGGATGCCGAGGCGCTGGATCAGCGTTGCGTATCGCGGATGGTCGCGCTCTTTAATATAATCGAGCAGCTTGCGCCGTTGCGACACCATCTTCAGCAACCCGCGCCGGGAGTGGTTGTCTTTTTTATGCGACTTGAAATGCTCGGTGAGGTTAGAGATGCGCTCGGTCAGGATCGCAACTTGCACCTCTGGCGAGCCGGTGTCGCCTTCAACCGTTTTGTACTCTTCAATCAGAGCCAGCTTACGTTCAGCAGTGATCGACATCGTCGTCCTTTTTCTGTTCGGCCCGTTCGAAAATCAGGGCCGTCGCGTTTCGTCGCCCTCAGGGGCCCATAAGTTGAATACGCGGATGGGTTTCAGCTCGTCCCGAGTAACGACGCCAACGGCGATCGGCGTCCCTTCCAGAGAAGCCCAAACCGTTTCTCCCTCAGCCCTATTGGCTAAAGTCGCGTCGCTATTCAGGAGATCCGTCACCTCCGCCGCGCTCGCAAACCGCACCGCTTGTCCCTGCCGAAGCCGGGTCGCCGCGATATGGTCGACGGGAAGAGCCGGGATGTCGTCCAGCCCTGCCGCCACCGGGAGCAGCGCGCTCTCGGAGCCGCTCTTATGGCGCAAATTCTCCAACGTTTCAAAGGAAATCGCGTCGTCAATACGGAAAGGTCCGGCGGCGACGCGGCGTAAACGCGTGACATGGGCGCGGCAGCCCAAGATCTCGCCGAGATCGCGGGCGACGGAGCGTACATATCCGCCTTTGCCGCATGTCAGGATGAAGGAGGCGTGGTCCGGATCGGCGCAATCCACCAGCTCGAGGCGCTCAATCCGAATCGGCCGCGCGGCGATCGCCACCTCTTCTCCTTTGCGCGCCAAATCATATGCGCGCTCGCCGTCAACCTTGATGGCCGAATAGGCCGGCGGCCGCTGCATCACTTCGCCGCGAAATGCGGGCAGCGCGGCGCGGATTTCCGCCTCGGTCGGCCGCTTGTCGGAGCGCGCGATCACCGGCCCTTCGAGATCGTCCGTCGCTGTCGCCGCGCCCCATGCGGCGGAGAATTCGTAGGTTTTCACCCCATCCATGGCGTAAGGGACCACTTTGGTCGCCTCGCCAAAGGCGACAGCGAGCAAGCCCGTGGCCAGAGGGTCCAGCGTCCCCGCATGCCCGGCTTTTTGGGCCTGCAGCGCCCAACGCGCCTTCGATACGACGTCCGTCGAGCCGACGACCAGGGGCTTATCGATGATCAGCCAACCATTGACCGGATTGCCGCGTTTTCTGCGGGCCATGCTACGCGCCGAGCTCCTCATTCAATCCATGTGCGGGCCGATCTCGGCCAGCCGCCGGCTGCTTTCATCGCGCTTCGCGCAAAGCTGTCAATGTTTGATGACGGGGGCTGCGTTTGATGACGGGGGCTGCGCGCGCCGGCTTGAGGCGCCGCTTAATGCGCCTCGGCCCAGCTCGCGCCTGAGCCGGCGTCGACGACGAGAGGCGTGCTGAGGTCCGCGGCCGGCAGCGCAGCCTTCTCCATCTCGGTGGAAACCGCGGCGATCGTCTCCTCAACCGCGGCTTCCTCAACCTCGAACAGAAGCTCATCATGCACCTGCAGCAGCATGCGCGCCGGCAGTTTTTTCCGCGTCAACAGCGAGGGGATGCGGATCATCGCGCGGCGGATGATGTCCGCCGCCGATCCCTGAATGGGCGCGTTGATCGCGGCCCGCGCCGCGAAAGCGCCCTTTGGCCCTTTGGCGTTGATCTCCGGCGTATGGATACGGCGGCCAAACAACGTCTCAACATACCCCGCCGCCTTTGCGTCCGCCTTGGTGCGGTCCATGTAGTCTTTGATGCCGGGGAACCGTTCAAAATACCGTTCGATGAACGCCTTGGCTTCGCCTTGGGGAATACGGAGATTGTTCGCTAGGCCGAATGCCGAAATGCCGTAAATCACCCCGAAATTGATCGCCTTCGCTTGGCGGCGGACCATCGGGTCCATTCCTTCGATGGGAACGCCGAAAACCTCGGAGGCGGTCATCGCATGGATGTCGATCCCGTTGCGGAACGCCTCCAGCAACGTGTCGATCTCTGCGATATGGGCGAGAATGCGCAGCTCAATCTGGCTATAATCGAGCGAGACGATCTTGCAGCCCTCGCGGGCGATAAACGCCTTGCGGATCTCACGCCCCTCTTCGCTGCGCACCGGAATATTTTGCAAATTGGGGTCAGTCGAGGCCAACCGCCCTGTCGTTGTCGCCGCCAGAGAGAAAGAGGTGTGGACCCGGCCGGTCTCGGCGTTGATGTGGTTTTGCAGCGCGTCGGTGTACGTGCCTTTCAGCTTCGAAAGCTGCCGCCAATCCAGCACGCGCGCCGGCATCTCATGCCCTTGGGCCGCCAGCTCCTCCAACACGTCGGCGCCGGTGGAGTAGGCGCCCGTTTTGCCTTTCTTGCCGCCCTGGAGCCCCATCTGGTCAAACAACACTTCGCCGAGTTGTTTGGGCGAGCCGACATTGAACTTGGCGTCGGCCAGCTCATGGATCTCATCCTCCAGCGCCGCCATGCGTTGCGCGAAGATGTTGGACAGGCGCGATAGGCTATCGCGGTCGACCAGCATCCCGGCCCGCTCCATATCGGCCAAAATTGGCACAAGTGGGCGCTCAAGCGTCTCATAAACGGTCGTTACCCGCTTCTGGGCCAGCTGCGGCTTGAGCAGCTTGTGCAGCCGGAGCGTCACGTCGGCATCCTCCGCCGCGTATTTCGCCGCCTTATCAACCGGCACATGATCGAAGGTGATCTGGCTTTTGCCCGAGCCGATCAGATCCTTGATTGGCGTCGGTTTATGATCGAGCAACGCTTCTGAAAGCGCATCCATCCCATGGCTGCGGAGCCCGCTGGCGAGGGCGTAGGACAGCAGCATCGTGTCATCAATCGAGACGACCTCGACGTCATAGCGCGCGAGGACTTTCAGGTCGTATTTCAGGTTCTGACCAACCTTCAGGATCGCCGGATCCGCCAGCATCGGCCGCAACAGCTCCAGCGCTTCCTCCAGCGGCATCTGATCCGGCGCCGGCTGTGCGCCGCCCAGCAGATCATCGCCATTTTCACCGCCGACTTTGTGCTGCAACGGCAGATAGCACGCCTTGCCGGGCTCGACCGCCAAGCAGACGCCGACCAGCTCCGCCGTCATTTCGTTCAACGACGTCGTCTCTGTATCAACTGCGACCAGGCCGCGCTCTTGGATTGCCGCCAGCCACGGCGCGAGCGCCTCCTTGGTTCGGACGATCTCATAGGCGTCATAGTTGATCGGCGGGAAAGCGAGAGGCGCGGGGGCCGCATCCCCCCCGGCGGGAGAAGACTTCGCCGCCGGCTCGGGGGAGCCGGTGGCAATTCCGAGCGCGTCCGCAACACGGCGGGTCAGGGTCCGGAACTCCATCTGATTGAGAAACGCGATCAGCTTTTCCCCGTCAGTGGGGCTCAGCGCAAAACTGTCCAGCGGCGCCGGCGACGGCGCGTTGGCGTCAAGCGTCACCAGCTGCTTAGAAATCCGAATCAGCTCTGCATGTTCGATCAGAGTCTGGCGCCGCTTGGGTTGTTTGATCTCCTCGGCCCGATCGAGCAAAGTTTCGAGATCGCCATATGTTTCAATCAATTGCGCCGCCGTCTTCACGCCGATGCCTGGGGCGCCTGGCACATTGTCGACGCTATCGCCCGCCAATGCCTGGACATCGACAACCCGCTCCGGCGCGACGCCGAACTTGGCTTTAACCTCTTCAATAAAGATCGGCTTGTTTTTCAACGGATCAAGCATTGAGACTTTGCCGTGATCCGAGCCGTCGGCGCCCTCGCGGACAAGCTGCATCAAGTCCTTGTCCGACGAGACAACCGTGACTTCAGCGCCGGCTGCAGAGGCTTGGCGCGCATAGGAGGCGATCAGATCATCCGCTTCGTAGCCGGCCAGCTCAATGCAAGGCAGACCAAAGCCCCGCGTCGCCTCACGGATCATCGGAAATTGGGGAACAAGATCTTCCGGCGCAGGGGGACGGTTGGCCTTATACTCCGGATAGACGTCATGACGGAAACTCTTGGAGCCTTTGTCGAAGATGACGGCGAGATGCGTCGGCCGATCATCATCCGTCATGCCGGCCAGCATTTTCCAGAGCATGTTGCAGAAACCGGCGACTGCGCCGATGGGCGCGCCGTCCGATCCGCGGGTCAGCGGCGGCAAAGCGTGATAAGCGCGAAAAATATAGCCGGAGCCGTCAATAAGGTAGACATGCGAGCCTGGGCCGACCGGCTGCTCATTCTTTTTGTCCGTTGTCATGACGCTCGCGCTCCTGCTTCATTGCGGCGAACAGCAAAAGCAGGTGGCGGCCGCGCTGACAATCCTGACGACGCCCAAGCTGAGATAGAGGCGGGCGAGACGGAGGGGCGTCAGGGGCGATGTGAGATCAAACGGAAGCGAAGCCGCTCAATCACACAGCGCCGCCCGACTTCTTCACGCCTGAGGGACGGCTGGCGCCTTTTTTCTCACGAACTTGCGGTCACAGTAAGGACACTCGACCTCGCCGCTCTCGCCAAGCGTCAGGAAAACGCGGGGATGGCCCAGCGCGCCGCCGCCGCCGTCACAAGAGAACGTATCGGATTCAACTTCGATCAATTCGGGCGCTTCGGTCATCGCCGGCTCCTCTTCCCTGTTCGCACTCAGTGCAACGCGAAATTCTGACGCGACCATAGCGCCGCCGCCGCGGCGGGCAACAAGGCCATGCGTCGCGCGGACGGTCTTCGCTCTTTATCGCCGACACATCTGACCATTTCTTGTTCATTTTAATTCGTTGCGCGCGCATCCGGCATGGACGCGCCCCCGCCCTTTCGCCTTATAACGCAGCTCAAATTCATGCGGCGCCCGATCCGCCTGTGGGGGACCATGGCGCGCCGCTTGCATCGCTGATTTGCCCGGTGTGCGATCCGGGCGTGGTAAGGAAGGCGTGGCGCATATGGATGCTGAGCAGGGGCGAAGCGGCGAAACCCAATCCGAAGCCGCAATTGAAACGGTCAATTTGCGCAAAGTCTATCGGTCGAGCGAAGCCCCCAAGACCGCGCTGCATGGCCTCGACCTAACCGTTCCGACCGGGGCGATCTTCGGCTTGCTGGGGCCAAATGGCGCGGGGAAGTCGACCTTCATCAATATTCTGGCCGGAACGGTGCTAAAAAGCTCGGGCGTCGTGCGGATCTGGGGATTCGATCAGGATGTAAACCCACGCATGTCGCGCGCCTCGATCGGCGTCGTGCCGCAGGAGCTGAATATCGACCCGTTTCTGACCCCCGCCGAAGCGCTGGAAGTTCAGGCCGGCCTCTATGGCGTGCCGAAACAGCGCCGGCGCACCATGGCGTTGTTGGACGCGCTCGGGCTCGGCGATAAGGCGCATGCGCATGCGCGCACCCTCTCCGGCGGCATGAAGCGGCGGCTGCTGGTCGCCAAAGCAATGGTGCACAGCCCACCGGTCATCGTGCTGGATGAGCCGACGGCTGGCGTGGATGTCGAGCTGCGCCGGACGCTTTGGAGCTTCATCGCCGATGTGAACAAGGCCGGCGCAACCATCATCCTCACCACCCACTATCTGGAAGAGGCTGAGGAGATGTGCGATCGGATCGCGATCATCAATCACGGGCGCCTGGTCGATGAAGCGCCGACCGGCGAGCTGCTGACCCGCCTTGATCGCAAAACGGCCGTGATCCGCGGGGCGGCTGGATCAATCGAGGTGAACGCGCTGCGGAGCGCGCTGGGTGATCGAGCCAGCGTTGCGTTGCGGCCGGACGGCTCGGCGGCGATCACCTTCGCCCCCCGCCAGACACGGTTCGCCGATTTGCTCGCCGCGATTGATCAGGCCGGCATTGTGATCGGCGATCTGACGACCGAAGACCCTGATCTTGAGGACGTGTTCTTAGAGCTGACGCGCTCTGGCGAGGAGACGCCGCGCGCCGCAGAGGAGACTCGCGCCGATGTCGTCTAACCCCCCTGCCGCCGGTCCAACGCGCAAGACCGGCAAGGTGAGCCCGACCCAGGCCGGCGGCGCCTTCCTTGCGCGCATTGCGCAGGCCGCTCCGTTTGCAATCATCGCCTATATTTTGGCGCTCGCGACGTTGCGGCTCTATTTTTCTGATTTCCTGCAGGTCGATGAAGCCGCTTTTGTCGGACAAGTCGGCCTGCAGCTGGTGTATGATCATGCCCGGCCGCCGCTTTTCAACTGGCTGACGCGGCTGTTTCTTGAGCTGACGGGCTGGGACTGGGCATTGTCTCTGGCCATCGTTCGTCTCGGCGCGCTCGCGGCGTTCCATTGGTTCACCTTTGACACGGCGCGCCGGATTGCCGGGCCGCGCATCGCCCTGCTCGCCCTGGCGGTGTCGGCCTTCTTGCCTCAGATCGTTTGGATGTCCGCGATTGGCCTCGCCCGCACCACCTTGGCGATGGCGTTCGCCGCCGCCGCGCTGAATGCGCTGGTTCGCCTGTTCGAGGACCCCTCTCTGAAGCGCTGGGCGATTTTTGGCGCGCTGGCGGCGTTCGGCATGCTGTCGCATTTTTCCTTCGTGCTGTTTCTGGCGCCGGTCCTGATCTCCGTCCTGTTGGAGCCTGAACTCGCCTACGCATTTCGAAACCGAAAGCATATGGCGGTTGGCGCGGGCGTCTTCGCTTTGATCTGCGCGCCCGTGGGCGTCGCGGGGATCGTCAGCCTCTGGAGCGGCGCGGGTCTCGCCTCGACTTTGTTCGCCAGATCAAACAGCTGGCTGAGCGCTGTGGATGTGAACTATGTTGGGGTCGACGGGTTCATAACTCTGATCATCTCGATAATCGCTTGGGTTGCTCCAGCCGCCCTGCTGTGGACGGGCGCCCGCGCCTACGATCGCACGATCGGGCCGCTGGTCGGCCCCGCGCACGCATTTGCGCAGGTGATGGCGCGCGCGATCATCATTGGCCTGGCCGCGCTCGCGCTGATGACGCTGCTGCTCGATGTTCATCGCGTGCAGGAGCGGCACCTGTCGCCGCTGTTTTCGTTCCTGCCGATCTATCTCGCCATCGCCTGGCCGCTGCGCTGGTCCAGCGCCGCTGTGGCCGCGGCGGCCGGCGCGATCTATCTGCTGACCCTGCCGGCCTTCTCGCTGATGGTGCTTTTTGATGGGAAGCAGCGATTCGCCGTGCCTTATGAACGTGTTGCGGCGCAAATTCTTCGGCAAACCGAGGGGCGGATCTTGCCAATCCTCTCTGATCGGCGTGACGACAAAGCGAATTTGACCTTGGCGTTGAAGGGGCAGGCCGCCACGAGATCGACCTATGAGCGAGCGGCGGAGTCTAACCAGGTTGTCCTGGTTTGGCGCGGCCGCACAACGCCGCCGCCTCGGATTATCCCAGAGAATTTCGGCGCGGCGGCGAGGATCTTTACAATTGTCGCGCCGCTGACCAATTCGAGCGGCGCGGAAATGGTCTATCGTTTCCAACTGTTTGAGAAGCTGCCGGCAGGGGCGGAGCTGGTGAAGGCGCCGCCGCCGAAAGCGCCCGCGAAGACGGCCGACGCCGCCGTCAAAGTCAAAACAGAGCCTACGCCTCGCAACCCGTCCGGCGCCCCTCGTGTTCCGCCGGCATTCCTGGAGCCGCGGCCGAAGCCGGGCCTCACGGCGCTTCACGCCGGTAATTTGCCCCCGGTTGAGTAGCGAATGAACCGTAAGCCGCGTTTTCGCCGGCTTACGCATTGCATCTCCGGGCGCAAGGCGCTAAATGCGAAGCCTCGTGGACCCATAGCTCAGCTGGATAGAGCGCTGCCCTCCGAAGGCAGAGGCCAGAGGTTCGAATCCTCTTGGGTCCGCCATTATTTATTCTGCACAAACAGCACCTTATGCTGCCTGCGGGATCTCTCGAAAACTCCAAAGAACCGGCTTGTCACGCTCTGGTCACAGCTGCGGAGTTTTTGGCATGGCGACGATCCGAAGCCGGAATGGAAAATGGCAGGTCCAAATCAGGCGCGAAGGACATGCGCCGAGATCAAAATCTTTCCTGCATAAGAAGGACGCGATGAAATGGGCGCGACAGGTCGAGGGCGACCTCGATGCGACGGCTATACTCGCTGATCCACGCATCCTTGAGCGGACAACGATGCGCGAGTTGTTGGAGCGCTACCGGAACGCGGTGACCGTATCTAAACGGGGGCATGCTTCCGAGCACAAGCGCATCGATGGCTTTCTGCGGGAAACCTGGGCCAATCTACCGCTGTCGAAGGTGACGCCTCAAACCTTTAGCCAATACCGGGACAGGCGGCTTTCTATTGTAAAGCCCGGCACAGTGATCCGAGACCTTGGTTTGCTTCGAGCTGTGTTTGAGGTGGCCCGGCAGGAGTGGGACTTTCCGCTTAAGGAGAACCCATTGGCGAGAGTGCGCAAGCCACGCGCACCCGAGCCACGAGAGCGGCGATTGCAGGCTACCGAGCTGGAGCGGTTATTGAAGGCTTGCGATACGGTGCGCAATGAGTGGCTGCGCTCGGCCATCCAGCTTGCTGTTGAAACCGGAATGCGTCGCGGTGAGCTGCTGAACATGGGATGGCAAGACGTCTGCTTCGCCAGCTCCACTCTGCTGATCCGGGAGACCAAGACCGGCATTGCCCGACGCATCCCCTTATCGAGTGTTGCGATTAACGTGCTGCGTGATCGCATGGGTAACCAGGACGCCTCTGATACACACCCGTTCCCAGTGTCGAGCAATGCGTTTCGCAAGTGCTGGGAACGCTGCAAAGCGTCTGTCGCCAAAACCTATCCTGAGATCCTGTCGCTACGCTTTCATGACCTTCGGCATGAAGCCGTAAGCCGGTTCTTTGAGATGGGCCTTAGGACACGGACTCATAATTTCGCAGCCAAATTCGGATGGCTGCGAGCTTTGTTAGAGCGAGGAAGTTTGCGGCGTGTTTTTCGTAGCGCGTTGCG
>JALEGB010000109.1 GCA_022760355.1 Neomegalonema sp. | reverse complement strand
GGACGTCGATATCTAGGCTTGACGGTGAGCCACACCGCCTGCGCCTCGATATTCTAGCCGACAAGCCCCTAAACCGGGCTGACGGCGGCTGCTGAAGGGGTTTCGACCCTAGTGTCGTCCTTCAGCCGCCGCTCAGTCCACTGTCTTTAAGATCTTGGCCAGCGTGCCGATCAGCTCATCAATCTCGGCCTTCTCGATGATCAGCGGCGGCGACATCGCGATAATGTCGCCAGTGGTCCGGATCAGTATGCCCGCCTCGAACGCTTTGACGAACACCGAATAGGCGCGCTTGGTCGGGCTTCCGGCGATCGGCTCCAGCTCCACGCCGCCGATCAGCCCCAGATTGCGAATATCGATGACGTGAGGCAGCCCCTTGAGCGAATGCAGCGCGTCCTCCCAATAGGGCGCGAGCTCGGCGGCGCGCGTCAGCAGGCTTTCGTCGGCATAGGTTTCCAGCGTCGCCAGGCCGGCGGCGCAGGCCATCGGATTGGCCGAGTAGGTGTAGCCGTGGAACAGCTCGATCACATGCTCCGGCCCATTCATAAACGCGTCGTGGATTTCGCGGCGCACAAGCACGGCGCCCATCGGGATCACGCCGTTGGTCAACCCTTTGGCGCAGGTGATCATGTCCGGCATGACCCCGAAATAATCCGCGGCGAAAGGCGCGCCGATGCGACCAAAGCCGGTGATGACCTCGTCGAAAATCAGCAGAACGCCATGCCGATCGCAAATGGCGCGCAAGCGCTCCAGATATCCTTTCGGCGGCAACAGCACCCCGGTTGAACCGGCGACTGGCTCGACGATAACCGCGGCGATCGTCGAGGGATCATGCAGCGCGACGATGCTTTCCAGAAGATCCGCTTTCTCCGCCCCATGTTCCGGCGCGCCCCGAGAAAAAGCGTTGCGGGCCGGGTCATGGGTATGCGGCAAATGATCGACGCCGCTGAGCAGCGTTCCAAACATCTTCCTGTTCGCGACGATCCCGCCGACGGAGATCCCGCCGAAATTCACGCCATGATAGCCGCGCTCGCGCCCAATCAGCCTGGTCCGCGCGCCGTCGCCCTTCGTCCGATGATAGGCGAGCGCGATCTTCAGCGCCGTTTCCACCGCCTCGGAGCCGGAATTCGTAAAGAACGCGTGGGTCAGAGGCTCCGGCGCAATGTCCACCAGCCGCGTCGCCAACTCGAACGCCTTGGGATGCGCCATCTGAAAGGGAGGCGCATAATCCAACTCCGCAGCCTGCCGCTGGATCGCCTCGGTAATTTTCGGGCGCGCATGGCCGGCGTTCACGCACCACAGCCCCGCGACGCCATCCAGGACGCTGCGGCCGTCATCGGTCCGATAGCGCATGCCCTCGGCGGCGACGAGCATCCGCGGCGCCTGCTTGAATTGGCGGTTTGCGGTAAAAGGCATCCAAAAGGCGTCGAGATCATTCGGGCGGCTGGTTGAGCGTTCCACGAGGCGCAGGCTCCTGTCAGAATTCTGAAAGCTATCTTTGCGGCTTCGAAGGCGGGCGGTCCATGCGGAAAGCCGCCTCTTATTCCCGGCGCCGACGTTTTTCGGCCAACGCCCGGATCACCCCGCGCATCATCCGCACATCCGGATTGGTCAGGGGCGTGCGGCTCAACAGATTCCGCAGGCTTTCGCGCATCGCGGGCGCCTTGCCCTCCGGATAGAAATAGCGGGCGGCCTCCAGCTCCTGCTCCAGATGTTCATAGAGCCCATTCACCGCCTCGCGGGATGCGGCGTCGGTCTTGCCCATTTCGCTTTCAATCGCCTCGACCCCAACCAACCGTTTCCGCAGCTCATAGCCCAACAGCAACACGCATTGCGCCAAGTTCAAGGAGCTGAAGGCGGGATTCGCGGGAACAGCGATAACCGCGTTGGCGCGGGCGACATCGTCATTCTCGAGCCCTGTGCGCTCGCGACCAAACAGCACGCCGGTCTGTTCGCCAGCCGCGATCTTCGCCGCAATTTCAAGCGCCGCCTCTTCCGGCGTCAGCACCCTTTTCGTCAGCTCCCGCGGGCGTCCCGTGGTGGCGTAAAGAGCGGAGATTTCGCCGGCGGCCTCATCGGTGTCGGCGCAGACGCGGGCCCGATCCAGCACATGCGTCGCCCCGCTCGCCATGGCCTCCGCAGCCGAATTTGGCCAGCCGTCCCGCGGGTTTACGATCCGCAGATCCTCGAGGCCGAAATTCCACATCGCCCGCGCCGCCGCGCCGATATTTTCGCCCATCTGCGGCTCAACGAGAATGATCGCAGGGCCGGGGATCGCCGCCTGGGCGTCGGCGCCGAACCGGTGGGTTTGGGCCGGCTTGCCGCTCGTCATTCTTTGTATGCTCCTGTCGACAATTCGCCTCAAACGGGCCTTGCCGCGCGGCGCCTCCCTGTTTAAGAGCGTGCGCAAGATCATTGCGCAATGCAGTAAAATTTTTCCGGTCAAGTCCGAAGAGGTCTTCCCGATATCGTAACCTGCAGCTTCTGTGAGCCAAGATGAGCAAAATCAAGGTGGAAAGCCCTCCCGCTGTGCGAGACGGCGGTGAAAACACCCGCATCATCTGGAGCGTTGTTGGTTCGAAGCTGTCAGCACCCGATGGGGAGCGCGCTCAGCAATCTCGCAATTGCGCAATCTACGCTCAGGGTGGACCGGAAGGCCGGGTCAACGCCCTGGCGACTGGCCCTTGGGTGCGGCAGAATCCGGCGCGGACGGATGTCCCCCACCACACGCAGCCGCCTAGAGACATTCAAATCAGCACATGGAGGCATAACTGATGGTCGACACAGCAAATCCCGACATCATCTACACCAAGGTTGACGAGGCGCCGGAACTCGCCAGCGGGTCTCTGCTGCCGATCATCCAGCGGTTCGCCGCCGCCGCGAATATTACGGTCGGCACGATGGACATCTCGCTGGCCGGCCGCATCATCGCCGCCTTCCCCGAAGCGTTGACCGAAGCGCAGCGCCAGTCGGATGATCTCGCCGCATTGGGCGAGCTGGTCAAAACCGCCGAAGCGAACGTCATTAAGCTGCCGAACATTTCCGCTTCGGCGCCACAACTGGTCGCCGCGATCAAAGAATTGCAGGGGCAAGGCTACGCGCTGCCGGACTATCCTGAAGCGCCGAGCACCGACGCCGAAAAAGACGTCCGCGCCCGCTATGACGCGATCAAGGGATCGGCGGTGAACCCGGTCCTGCGCGAAGGCAACTCCGACCGGCGCGCCGCAAAAGCCGTCAAGGCGTTCGCACAAGCAAATCCGCACCGCATGGGCGAATGGACGGCGGACAGCAAAACCCGCGTCGCAGCGATGAGCGGCGGCGACTTCCGGTCAAACGAAGTGTCCACCACCCTGGCCGCCGATGCGACGGTTAAGATCGTTCTCGCAAGCGCTGACGGCGAGATGGTGTTGAAGGAAGGCGTCTCCTTCCCAGCCGGCGCCGTTGTCGACGCGTCCTTCATGTCCGCCAAAGCCCTGAGCGCGTTCCTGGGCGACGAGATCGAAAAGAGCAAAGCCGAAGGCGTGCTGTTCTCGCTGCATATGAAGGCGACGATGATGAAGGTCTCCGACCCGATCATCTTCGGCCATGCGGTGAAGGCGTGGCTCGCGCCGGTGTTCGAGAAATTTGGCGATAAGCTGACGGCGCTCGGCGTGAACCCGAACCAAGGCCTCGGCGATCTGCTGGCGCGCGTAAAAGACGACGCAGAAATCATGGCGGCGATCGACGCAGTTACCGCGACGCGCCCGCCGATGTATATGGTCGACAGCGACAAAGGGATCACCAACCTGCATGTGCCGTCGGACGTCATCATTGACGCCTCGATGCCGGCGCTGATCCGCGCTGGCGGCAAAGGCTGGGGGCCGGACGGCTCAGAGGCGGACGCGGTTTGCGTGATCCCGGACAACTCTTACGCCCCGGTCTATGACGAGACGATCAAGTTCTTCAAAGAGAACGGCAAACTGAACCCAGCGACCGCCGGCACGGTTCAGAATATCGGCCTGATGGCGCAGAAGGCGGAAGAGTACGGGTCGCACCCCACCACCTTTGAGGCGCCAGCGGACGGCGTTCTTAAGATGTTGCTGGCGGACGGTTCCGTTCTGCATCAACACAACGTCGAAAAGGGCGATATCTGGCGCTCGGCTTCGGCGCGCAAAGCGCCGATTGAGGATTGGGTTAATCTCGCGATTGACCGCCAGAAAGCCGAGGGCTGCCAAGCGATCTTCTGGCTGGATGCGACCCGCGCCCATGACGCTGAGCTGATCAAAATGGTCAAGCCGATCCTCGACGCCAAAGGCGTCGCGGATAAGTTCCAGATCATGGCGCCGCGCGAAGCGACCCGCGCCACGCTGGAAACCATCACCAAAGGTGAAAACTCGATCGCGATCACCGGCAACGTATTGCGGGACTATCTGACCGATCTGTTCCCAATCCTTGAGCTGGCGACCTCGGCGAAGATGCTGTCGATCGTGAAGCTGATGCAGGGCGGCGGTCTGTTCGAAACGGGCGCCGGCGGCTCTGCGCCGAAGCACGTCCAACAGCTGCAGGCGGAGAACCATCTGCGCTGGGACAGCCTGGGCGAGTTCTGCGCGCTGGGCGAGAGCTTCAAGTTCCTTGGCGACGTGAAGGGGAACGCGCGCGCGAAGGTGCTGGGCGAGGCGGTGGACGCGGCGACCCAGGGCATTCTGGATCATGACCGCTCCCCAAGCCGCAAGGTCGGCGAGCCGGACAACCGGGACAGCCACTACTGGTTCGCCCGCTACTGGGCCGAGGCGCTGGCGGCGCAAACCGATGATGCCGCGCTGGCGGCGGAGTTCGCGCCGCTGGCGAAAGCGTTGGCGGATAACGAGGCAGCGATCATCAGCGAACTGGCGGCCGCCCAAGGCGCGCCGGCGGACACGGGCGGCTACTATCATCCGGCCCCTGCCAAGCTGGCCGCGGTCATGCGCCCAAGCGCGACGCTGAACGGGATCATCGGGGCCTGACGCCCGCCTATCGCTCGGCGGCGGCCCGACAGAGTTGGACCGCCGCAACCGCTTCGACCCGACGCCGCGTCGGCTCGCCCTTGGCGTCATCCTTCCGCCCACACAACCGCCTGAAGCGCAGCGCCATTTTCCCGCGCTCCAGCCTAATTGACCCCACGTCCCGCACGGTTAAAAGCGTAAGCGCTTAACCATCATCGTGTAATGTCCTGCTCAACCACAGTAACTTCGCCGGAGAGATGGATCGATGTCGAAAATCAAAGTTGAGAACCCGGTCGTCGAACTTGACGGCGATGAAATGACCCGGATCATTTGGGATTTCATTAAGAAAAAGCTGATCCTACCCTATCTGGACATTGATCTGAAATACTACGACCTCGGTATTGAGGAGCGGGATCGTACCGATGATCAAATCACCGTCGACGCAGCCAACGCGATTAAAGAAGTTGGCGTTGGTGTAAAATGCGCGACCATCACCCCGGACGAGGCGCGGGTCGAGGAGTTCGGCCTTAAGCGCATGTACCGCTCACCGAACGGAACGATCCGCAACATTCTCGGCGGCGTTGTGTTCCGCGAGCCGATCATCTGTAAGAACGTCCCGCGCCTGGTCCCGGGCTGGACCAAGCCGATCATCATCGGCCGGCACGCCTTTGGCGACCAATACCGCGCGACCGACTTCAAGCCGCGGGGGCCCGGTAAGCTGACCCTGAAATTCGAAGGCGAGGACGGCGCCGTTGAGGAGCACGTGGTCTATGAATTCAAAGGCCCAGGCGTCGCTATGGCGATGTACAATACGGATGACAGCATCAGGGACTTCGCACGCGCCAGCTTCAACTATGCGCTCGGCCGCCGCTACCCATGCTATCTCTCCACCAAGAACACGATCATGAAAGCCTATGACGGTCGGTTCAAAGATCTGTTCCAAGAGATTTTTGATAGCGAATTCAAGGCTCAATTCGAAGAGAGCGGCCTGTGGTATGAGCACCGGCTGATCGACGACATGGTCGCCTCAGCGATGAAATGGTCCGGCGGCTATGTATGGGCCTGCAAGAACTATGATGGCGACGTGCAGTCCGACACCGTCGCCCAGGGCTTCGGCTCGCTCGGGCTGATGACCTCCATCCTGATGACCCCGGACGGCAAGATCGTGGAATCGGAGGCGGCGCACGGCACCGTGACCCGCCATTATCGCCAGCACCAAAAAGGCGACGCGACCTCCACCAATTCGATCGCCTCGATCTACGCATGGACGGGCGGGCTGAAACACCGCGCGAAACTGGATGAGAACGAACCGCTGATGAAGTTCGCGACGACGCTGGAGAAAGTCATCGTCGCCACCGTTGAAAGCGGTTTCATGACGAAGGATCTGGCGCTGTTGGTTGGGCCGGATCAGAAATGGCTGACCACCATCGGCTTCTTGGAAAAGATTGATGAGAACCTGAACAAGGCGCTGGCGGGCTAGGGTCGAACCCCGCCGCGGCGATTGATCCGCTGGGCAGGCGCCTGCATCAGCTGGCGGGTGCCTGAATCAGCTGGCGGGCGCCTCCTCAACGTCGGACATAGCTCGATATGGCGGCCGCAATGCGCGCTTTTCCGCCGCGGCGGCGCATTCGCGCGTTGACTTTTCGCGGTAAATGAACCACGTAGGCGGCCTGGACGCACCGCAGCGTGAGCAAGCTTGGCGACAGGCTCCGATTATTCCGACGTCCACATTCATTCGTTCCCCATCACGCAGGGTTCCCGAGCGAAGCAGATCTGGCGCCACCGTCAGGTCACTCTGAAGCTTCGCCAAGGCACGGCAGATTGCGCCGTTCCGCCCTGCTTTGCGCATGTGCGGACGAGCGCTCTGTTGAGAGTATAGGACGCCCGTTTGTCTGACTTTGACGCGTTCGGCTTCGAGCCGACATTGGCCAAAGCGCTTGCTAGCGCTGGTTTTACGCAACCTACCCCCATTCAACATCAAGCAATTCCCCTTGCGCTTGATGGGCATGACATCCTCGGATTGGCCCAAACCGGAACCGGCAAAACGCTCGCATTCGGCCTGCCGCTGATTGATCTGCTGCTTGCAAAGCCTGGGCGCCCTGCGCCCCTTACCGTGAAAGCGCTGGTGCTGGCGCCGACGCGCGAGCTGGTGAACCAGATCGCCGACAGCCTCTCGGTCTTTACGAAAAACACCAAGCTCTGCATCTCGACCGTCGTCGGCGGCCAGCCGATCCATCGGCAAATCAACCGGCTGAAGCGCGGCACGGACATTCTGATCGCAACGCCAGGGCGCCTGATCGATCTGATGGAGCGGAACGCCGTAGATCTGAGCACAGTCCGCCACCTTGTGCTCGATGAAGCGGACCAGATGCTGGATCTCGGCTTCATCCATGCGCTGCGCCGGATTGCGCCACGGCTGGGCACGCCGCGCCAAACCATGCTGTTTTCCGCGACCATGCCGAAGCAGATGGAGGAGCTGAGCCGCGCCTATCTGACGGACCCGAAGCGCGTTCAGGTCACCCCGCCAGGGAAAGCAGCGGACAAAGTCACCCAGTCGATCCACTTTGTGGATCAGGCCAACAAACCAGCCCTGCTGCGCGACATTCTACGGCGCGATCTTGATGCGCTCACCCTGGTGTTCGCGCGCACGAAGCATGGCGCGGAGCGGCTGATGACCGGCCTCGTCGCCGATGGATTCGACGCGGCGTCGATCCATGGCAACAAAAGCCAGAGCCAACGCGATCGGGCGATCCGGGCTTTCCGCGAAGGCCGTGTGACAGTGCTCGTCGCGACCGACGTCGCCGCACGCGGGATTGATATTCCCGGCGTCGCCTATGTCGTGAATTACGAGCTGCCGGAAACGCCGGACAACTACATTCACCGCATCGGCCGCACCGCGCGCGCCGGCCGCGAGGGCGAAGCGATTGCACTGTGTGCGCCCGATGAAGCCGATCGGCTGCGCCAGATTGAGCGGCTGATGAAAATCGAAATCCCGGTCGCAAGCGGCGAGCGCCCGACCGGGCCAGCCGCGAAAAAGCGCGGCCGTCGATCTGGTCCGCCGCGGCGCCCAACCTCGAGCCGCGAAGGGCCGAAACGTGAAGGGCCAAAGCGGGACGCGCAAAAACGGGAAGGCCCGAAGCGCGAGGGCGGCAAGCGCGAAGCGGGCAAGAGAGAAGGCGGCATGCGCGCCGGACCGCCGCGCAACGCGCAAAAACGGCGGCCTCGCAAAACGCGCGTGGCCTGACCGCCTGAGTTCGACAAGATAGAGCCGCGCGACAACATGCGAATGCGCCGTCGCGCGGCGCAAAACAGCCGACGGCGGCCTCAGCCGAGCACGGCCTGAAGTGACATGCCCGCCGCCAGCAGGATCAGTATCGCCCCCAAAGCGCGCGTGAACCAACGCTGGCGCTCGGCGGTGTTAAGCCAGCGCCTGATGCGGCCCCCGAGCACAGCCCAACTGCCGACGCCGACAAAGCAGATCACGAAATATATCGCGACAAATAGATAGAGGCGCGCCTCTGACGCTTGCAGCTGGAACAGCGCGACGGCGGCGATACAGGCCCCCCACGCTTTGGGATTGAGCCATTGCAGCAGCGCCCCCTGCAGGAACGACGGAACCGGCGCGTCTTCCGTCGCCAACTGGCCGCTCGCGCGGAAAAGCTTGTAGCCAAACCACATGATCAGCGCCCCGCCGACAAGCGCGAGGACATCAAATAGCGGCCCCATCTGATCCGCTGTCGCCGCCAACCCTAAGCCGATCAGCAACAGCAGCAGCGTAAAGCCGACAGTCGCGCCGCTCACAAAGGGCAGGGCCCGTCTAGGGCCGTGATTCAGCCCCGTTGAAAGCGTTAGAACATTAACGGGGCCGGGCGAAATCGACATGGTCAAGGCGAACAGCGCCATCGGCAACAGCTGGGACATTGGACTTACCTCCTCAGCCCCACCTAATTTCTCCCCCACTCTCGCAGAAGATCTGTATTATCGCGCAGATTGTTCGAATGAGCTGACCAATGAACCGGGACCGCCTCAAATCCCTGAGCATCTTCGCCGAGATCGTCCAAGCGGGCTCCGTGCGCGGAGCCGCACGCAAGCTGAGCATGACCCCTTCCGCCATTAGCTACCATCTGCATGCGCTGGAGGAAGAGATCGGTGCGCCGCTGCTCTACCGCTCAACCCGCCGCCTGAGCATGACGGATGCAGGCGGTCGCCTCTATCACGCGGCCCTCGCCATGCTTGAAGCAGCCGAGGCGGGGCTGCGGTCGGCCACCCAACCAAATGCCGAGTTGCAGGGGCGCTTCCGCGTGACTTTGAACTCTGCGCTGATCCAATCCTTCATCGCCGAGGCGCTGGTGCGGTTTCATCGCGATTTTCCACTGGTGGAGCTGGAGTTGGACTACTCCGACGCCATCATAGATCTTGTCGGGGAGCGGTATGATCTGGCCCTGCGCTCCGGCCGTATGGAAAATTCAAGCCTGAAATGCCGCATGATCTGGCGGATGCCACGACGCCTTGTCGCCAGCCCGGAGTTTCTGGAGCGGGTCGACCCGATCGCGCACGCCGCCGATCTTGGGTCGGTTCCCTGGATTAAATTCGCGAAAATGAGCCCTGAACGACGGCTTATTGACCCGGAGGGCCGCGAATGGATAGCGCAGCAAGCCGGCGGGCTGACCGTCAACAGCATCGAGGCGATGATCGATCTGACGCGACTCGGCGCGGCAATATCATCCCCGCCGACACATCTTATCACGCGAGATATCGAAACAGAGCGGCTGATCCCCGTGCTAGCCGGCTGGACGATGCCGCCAGTGCCGACCTATGCGGTCTGGCCCGCTGTCGGGGTCGAAAATCCTATGACGGCTCGCTTCCTAAAATATCTTACCGAGGAGCCGCCACGGCGAAGTTGAACACAGCCGGAACCTAGGGGGCGAACTCATAAATCTGGCCGAGCCAGCGTTCGGCCGGCGGCTTTCGGATAAAACGCGCGACAAAACAAAAACCTATAGCTTGTTGATGGTTCCGTGAAACATCAACAAACTCTAAATCGTCGCAAATCCCTGGCGGATCTCATTCACCGCCTTCTTCGCGCCGCTGCTCAGCGCGTTGATCTCTTGCGCGATAACGCCAAAGCCCGCCCCGGCGCCGCCAGCCCGGGCGGCCTCTACGGTGGCGTTTACCGAGATCAATTGGATGCGCAGGGTAAGGTCATCGAGCTTAACGAGCGTCTGCTCCGTCAATTCCCGGCTAAGCGCAACCTTCTTTCGGTCTTCACCAGACGCATGCTCCAACATCGCACGCACTTTCTTGCTTGCCTCAGCCAGGGAGCCGCCGAGCGGACCAGTTGCAAGCGCCCCGAGAGCATGCGCCTCGCTGAGCTCCGCCATCGCGGGCCCCGCCAGCATCGTATGCAGAAAATAGGCTTGCGCGACAAACTGATCAGCGGTCGTTAAAACCGAGCCATGGCGCCATATGCTCTCGTCCAGCAGCGCCGCCGTCGCGGTCGAAATATTGAGAGCCTCGCTCCCCTCTTTCAGCGCGCCGAGTAACGTGGCGAACTGATCCAGCGCCTCTCGAAACTGCTCTCTGATTTCCGATGCGGCGCTCTTGTCCGACTGCTGCAAGCTGATCGACCAGAGCGCGTAGACGGCCGCCCGATTGGCCAACGCCGGCATCCGCCCAACCAGCTCCAAAACACGGCCCAGCGCCTCGGGCGCAACCGAGGGCCGCGATGGGCCATCCTCCGCGCCGTTGGGCGCATATCGATCATGCAGGGGCATTCCGAGACGCCGCCTCAATCATCGTTTTCGCGATCAACTTGTAAGCGGCTGTCCATGCGTCTTTCAGGTCGACCGTCCAACGCGGCCCCAACATATCGCCAAGAGTGCTCAGCAACGCGGCCCCCACCGCGTTATAGTGCGCCGGCGATGCTTTGTACCCACGATGACGCACGCCAAGATCGCGAACGGCTTTCTGGATCTGCGCAACATCGCCCAATCCGCGGACGACGAAAGCAAGCGTTGAGATCAGCTTCTCTTTCTGTTCAGTCATATCAGCTGGAAAAAGCGCACGAACATCTGGATGGGCGCGAAACAACGCATCATAGAACTTTCCCGCGACGACGTCCGCCTTTGGCGCCAGACGCGAGAAACTATCTTGAACGAGCGCAACCTGCTTGGGCGAAAGGGCAGGGGACTTGAACGACATTCCAACCATCCTTAATCCACAAATCAGGAAGCAGGATGACGCAAACAGCTTAATATGCCGCTTCCGAACCGGCGGACGGCGCCGCTGGCGGCTACTCCGCCGCAGGCTTGTCACGCCCCGTTTCGGCCAGAGGTTTCGTCGCGACCAGAATTCCGGCAAAGCGCCCCTCGCCATCGCTCAACCCAAGGGCCGGCGCGTAAAACTTTGAAATCGCCCCATCCAAATAGAGCGCATTTTCGCAGCGAAAGTGATCCTTGAACAGCGAGGCGAAGTCGTAGAATCGCACAGGCGTCTTGGAGATCGCGAAGACAAGACGCCCCTCCGCGCAAACCCCGACGCCACTTCGGATATATTTGTTCGGGGATCCTTTGGTAAACTTCGGATGCAGCTTCCCATCGATCACCAGCATCGGCCCAGACTGCGTCGCAAGGCGGAGAGCCGACGGATCGGCGCGAAAAGCCGAGCTTTCGACAACCTTCGCCATGCCATCCTTCGCTAAATAAAAAACACCATTTGGTTTGAGGTAGAAGTTGCCTGCGCCCGAGCGGCGATCGATGGGCTTCAACAGCCGGCCATCCTCAACATGCAGGCCCAGCGGCGCGAAGTCCGGTGCGAAAATGCCGGCGTTGGTGGCGAACACAATCGAAAGACCACGCGCCTTGTAGCGCGCAGACAAGGCCGCGGGGTTAAAGTAATTCACCTTGTACTCATCACGCCAAACCAAACGAAGTGTATGGTCGGGCAGCGGAAACGCAACATAGACGTACTTATCGCCCGCAAACTCAACCTCGGCGCCGCGGATCGCCCGTGACGCCTCAGCTTTTGCGGCGCTTGGTTTGGCCGCATCTGCGCGTCCCGCCGATTTGGGCGCCGCTTCTTCTGTTGCAGCCGCAGCCTCCCGCGCAGCCGTTTCCGGCCCAGACTTTTGTAGAACGCCTTGGAAAAGAAAGTAGAGCAGGCCAGCGGCCAAGAAAAAATTGAAAGAAAATCGGGCGACAGCCAAAGATATGGAGCGTTTCTGCGCCGGCCTCTCTCGTTTTGGGCCGGATTTTTTGTCTGACTTCGCCATAAAAACTCCATCATAAAATTTAAGTTATGCTGGCAAACGGCTCGCTACAATTCAGTAGCGATAAACCAACAGATTAGTTGTTCCTGAAACACCCTTCCGTCCGCGCACGCTGCGAATGACACGACGCCTAGGATCGTAAACCACCATGACGTCCTGACCGCCAGTGTCGAGGTTGTACAAGGCGTCAACTCGGAAATCACGACGACGTAACATAACAAACGCCTTCTCAGCCGCGATCGCCAGCGCATAAGGCTTGCGAATATTAAACACGACGTGGAAAACTTGGTTTCCCTTCGTCACGAGCGCAAGCAACCGGCGCTCAGCCACTTTCGCCGATGCTAAACTTCGTTTGATCAGGCGCTTGTTGCTAAACGCAAGCAGCTGCGTCTGAAAAATTGTCGCCGAGTATTTCTTGGACCAACGCACCAGCTTTGAATAGGCGATCAAGTCGTGGAGCGGATTTTTGATCACGAGCGACGCTTCGCGAGGCCGAGGCAGCGCAATGCTGGCGCGTTTCAAACTAATGGCGCGAATACCGCCGCTCTTCTCAACAACCACGAGCCCGTGCCGGTCCGGCAGCAGAACAGCACTGACGATTGCGCCGCCATCAACCGTCAGCCCTTCCGGCTTCTTATAGTTGTTGGTGAAGCCGCCGGTGAACGCCGCCATCGGGCGCCGCACGCCGCGGAAGCGCCGAACGACGCTGCGCGCGAAATACTGCGCCTTGGCGCCCGGCCGATGGAGGAAGACCACCTGCCCAACCGGCGCTCGCCCGCTATGCCGATCAAACAGTTGAAAGATCTGCATTTTATGCGGTCTTCCGCGCTGCGTTCCGAACCGCCGAAACAGCTTGAGCTGAAAGTCCGGGCGCGCTCGCGTGCCGATTTGAACCGGGAAGCCAACAAAATTCCGCACCTTTTCGCGGATGGCCAACAACAGGCCCGCCGATCGATCGGCGACATAGCGCACCTTGCCCGCCTGCAGCGCTGCTTTCAGTTTGCACAACGACGAAAGATCAATCGCGATGTGAACTTTGTTTTTTTGCAGACGTCGCACCAGCGCCATGACGCGTGTGTTCGATACTTGACACCACTGCAGCGCGCCGCCGCGCTTAATGCTGCGCTCCAACTTTTCGGCGACACGCGAGAGAATAAAGTACCCCGCCATCTCGTAAGGTTCAGCGCGCCGCGCGCCGATCCGGCTTTTGGCCCGCACATAGCGTTCGCCAATCGTAATCTTTTTCCGGAGTTGGGAGATCCGCGGAACGACCGGATAATAGCGCAAGAAATTCGCCGTCAGATGGTAAATAAAAAGATCACCATCGCCATAGCGTTGCGCAAGCAGGCGGCGATCACGCTCTATTCGGCGAATGTCGGAGAACGGCACCGTCCGCAGATATTGCTTATAAGGAAAGAGCCGCACCGCCTGTTCAATGGTCGCCGGCTTATGCGTTTCCAGGTACTTACGCATGATTGTGGTCTGCGCCGCAGCGATCGACGGCGCGCAAAGCACCCCCAGCATAATTAGCGCCAATACCCGCATGATTTCCCCTCAACGCTCGGCGCCGCACCTGCGCCAAGGAATTTAAGACGATTGCCTCGGCGCGCCGCCGCTGCGCGGCGGACCCGTTGGTCGTCCGACGACTACCGAAACAGCTCCGCCACCTTAACAATCAGTTTGACCAAAATAAGCAGCAGAAACGCCGCGACAATCGGGGCCGCCATCACCTCGATCCAAGCCCAATCGGTCAGCACCGCGCCGCTGGCCCCATACAATGCAAGCCCCACAGTAACGCCGAGCCACACAATCGAAAAACCCACGGCGAAACGTCTGAAGAACCGCACCATTTGCCCCACCTCCCGAACAGACCCGCGCCAACCCCGACCAGATCTCAGAAGCAGATTATCGCCCCAAACGCCAAGAGGCAAAACGCATCCTCCGCGACGGAGGCCTGTGATGATTTCGAAGTACGGAGAAAATGTGGAGTCAGGGGTTGCATCGGGAAAGCGCAGAGCGTTGCCGAAATTTCCGCCCAAAACTACCACACTCTAGCCATGACTGACCCGTTTCGTAGCGGCGTCGGACGCGGGAGGCGGTCGCCAGACCATATCCAGGCTATTGGTTAATCATGACTGTTGCGACCGTTTGAGCCGCCTTGTAATACTTCAGTCGAGTATCAGCTACTGTATACCAAGAGGGAGTGGAGCGACAATGAAATCTCTTCTTATGATCGCGCTTCTTGCAGTTTCCACGCTTGTTGCGACCCCGGAAAAAAGCCGCGCCGAAAGCTTCAGCTTCGGCTTTGTTTACGACCGCGTTGAGTTCGGCAAATGCCGCCGGATCATCAAGCGCGAGCTGCGCAACCTGCAGTCGACTTTCAGCGCGCGTTCGACCGGCACCAGCGCCGACTCGATCGCACTGTACGACATCGAGGGCAACCGCGGCGTCGACGCTCTGATCCTGTGCGAGCGCATTAACCGCCAGTATCGCGTTATCGTCGTCGTTCACTCGCAGAACTCGGCGACCGGCTCACGCGTACGGGACGATATCGTCGCGGAGCTGGGCTACTACTTCTAACTCTTCGCGTAAGCGCGACGATCTTAGTCTCGAAGGTGAACCTCGCCCTTGGCTATCCGCCAGTGGCGAGGTTTTTTGCTTGAGCCCGACCGGGGCCAGCATTCAAGCGGTGCAAGCGTTCCCTGACGCGAGAGCGGCTTCGCCTCATGACGCGAGAGCGGCTTGGCGGCTGACTTTCAACTCACGCTACGAACGCAAGCGCCCCAGCCAGCTGGATCCGCGCGACGACGTCGCCGCCGCTTTTTCCTCCGCCAAGCTCGCTCTAATCGCTTCGACAACTGAAGCCATCAGAATCCCCTCATTCGCCTTTACAAGGCCGCCGCCACCGCCCAAACGCTGCAAACCATGCGCGCCAAAGCCAGCGTGATGAAGGCTTACGACAGTCCAATTCGTCGTCTCGAACACAGGGCTGCCCGAGTTCCCGCCTTCCGTTGTGATGTTGTAGCGTACAAAAATCGGCTTATCCTGATCCGTCTTGGCGCCGACCGAAACGACCTTTGCATGATCCGAACGCAGGTCGCCCGGGCGCACAATGGTCAGCGGCCCCCCACGTGGATGGCCAATGATCGCCACCGGAGAGCTGACTTGAGGCCGTCCCTCGTAGAATTTCAACGGCTCAACGCCTTCGACCTTCCGATCCAACTCAATCAGCGCAGCGTCATATACGTCCCATGGCGATTGCCAGCGCACCGCAGCGCATTTGTACACTTCTTCCTTGCCGGCGACCCGCTGACTATCGAACGTAATGTGCGCCCGATCAGGGGTCAGCGCCGGCGCCAGGCTCATTTCGCCTTTCGTAAGATCCCAGAGCACATGCGCGTTGGTCAGAATGTAGCTTTTGTCGGAGCTGAGCGTCTCAAACAACGACGGCCCATCCACAAGAAACCCAGTCCCTTCGGCGAGCTGCAACGGGTTGCCCGTCGCGGCCCGCAGCCCGCAAATCGCCCGACAACAAGACGCGATGCGGTAGAGCTCAAAATAGTTTTCGGCAACGCCTTTGTCCGTCCGAGTTTCGAGGAAACTATGGGCGAAGCTCGGCTGTTCCGACGCGGCCACGCCCGGCGCCAGCCCCGCCCGCTCCTCTAGCGACAGCGTCACGGCGCCATCGCGGGCAACCAGCGCCGCTTTCAAATGGGCGATAATCGCGCCCGCGCCGGCCATGCCCGCCTGAAAACGCCATACTTCGCGCAGCTGCCGCAGGGTCGAACTCAGCATAAACCGATCGGCTTGCTTCGCGTAGCGCCCGAACGCCCGGGCGGCGGCGGCGAAATCGCCAACGGCCATATAAGCCTCGCCAAGGCTCGCCAGCTTCCAAGGATCCGCCGCAGGCCCTGCGTCCAACTCCGATTTCAACTCGTCGATCAAACTGTGCGCGAGGCTTGCATATGCGGGCTGCTCGCCACTGACGCCGACCCGATCCAGCTCAGCAAGCCGAAGCAACGCGATGCGGTTGATCAATGGCCAATGTCGTTCCGCGGGCTCGGGGAACGCTTGCTCCGCCTTAGCGTAGGCGAGGATCGCCATCTCCAGGTGCTTTTTCAGCCTTGGCGCGGCGCGCGGCGCATTCTCCGCCGAAACGATGCTGTTGACGTAGATCTGCTTATGCGCCCTCCCGGTCATGGCGATGAGAGATGCAACGGCTTTTGGACCGTCCACACGCGCTTGGACCGCCGTAAGATAAGCAAGCGCCGCCTGCACCTTGCCGCTGTCGATCAAGCCCTGCGCGTAGAGTTCAGCGTAAGAGGACTCCGCGTCAGGGTCGCGCGCAATCACCCGATCTGCGACCATCGCCAGCTGATCAAACAGTTTCTGACGCTTGAACAGCTTTAGCGTTTGAAGGATCTCGGACTTTGGCGCCGTCTCCGCCGGAGAGGACAAAGCCTCGAGCGTTTCGCCGAGCATTTCGTTCAGCGCGGCTTCATCCAAAGGCGCCGCATTTGCGATGTCGCGCGCTTTGGTCAGCAGTCGAACCGTACGGCGCGGCGTCTGCTGCATCTCGCCGCCCATCGCGCGCAATAAACGCTTCTGCGTTTCCGACGCCAAGGCGGCGGGATCATCCGCAAGGACGCGCATCAGCAGCGCGGCGGCCGCCTCCGCGTCTTTTTCCGCTGTTGGCGCGGGATCGGACGGGATCGCCGGCTCAGCCGCCGACAGAGCGATTGGCTCCGGAAGGGCGAGGGCGGACGGCGCGGGCGTTGGCGCAGAGGGCGCAGGCGCCACGGGCGTAGCCGACGGCGCCAGAGGCGTAGGCGAGGCCGGGGCGGTCGGCGCAGATGGCGCTGGCGCCGCAGAAATATGCGTCGTCGGCGTTTCCTCAGCGCGCGCCTCAGCCCAGATCGCACAGAGATGGCGATGCGTCAGCTCGCCAACCTCGTTGATCAACGGCGCAAACACGCGGTCGAACAGCTGATTGACCACTTTGTTGCACACGCTCTGCGGCAGGAACCCGACGAGTCCCCCCAAGGCGTCGGCGAGAATTTCGCGCACGCGATGGCCGCGATCCTTGCCTTTGAGCGCCTTGTCGACATCGGCGCGTTTGCGATCGGCCTTCAGCGGCGCGCCCACAATATCCTTTGCCGCGACAAGATCATCGAACGAACTTTGGTCACACAGGAAGGCCCTGAGGCGCGCCTCCAATCGAGCGATAATCGTCAGGCCGGCGCGGATCATCTGCGAGACGCCCCATTCAAGCCGGGCCCCATCCAGCATCTCCTGGCTCGGCTCAAGCGCTGCAATCTCCTTCGCGCTCCTGCCGCTTTTCTCCTGCTCCAGCCGCGTCGCCTCAACAATAAGCGCGACCTCATAGGCCAGCTCCACGCGGGAGGGGGCGCGTTCGGCTGTTTCCAGTTGCGGACCGTTTTCTCGGCGCGTCGCTTGCAGCCCTTCTTCGAACAAGCGCGCCTCAGCCTCGCGCCGCTCGAGCATACCGCGCAGCCCTTTTTGGCCGCGCCACAGCCGCCCCATCGCCCGGATCTGGTCCGCGACCAGCTCCACACGCCCCTTCTGGATTAGATCCCGGATTGCGCGCATCTCGTCGCGCCTATCATCGCCGGGAAGCGCGCTCGCCCCGGCCATCGCGACGCCGCGATCGAACACGAGACACGCCAACGCGCCGAAGCAGTGCGGATGCAGAAGGTCTGCGCCCGGAAACGCCGCACGGGTCGCCTGCGCGCAACGTAGAAGACTTTTGCCCCGCAAAACCCGCAGCGCGAGCTCCCAAGCAACAACAACCGTTTGCAGCGCCTGCGATCGAGCGAGGTGCGACTGCGCTTCGGATCCGCCCAACCCGGCGCCCCCCTGCAGCAGCGCCACCGCGTCTGGGCCGAGCTCCGCCCAATCGCGCCCGATTTCCTCGGCGCTATGATCTCGAAGATCGTAGCCGACGCCGATGACGATCCCGGCGTCGCCGCGCGGCCAAGTCGGGCTTTGATAGCGCCTTACATAGGTGCGGCGATCACAAACCTCGAAATTGACGAGAACCGCCTCCGCCTCAACCGAGACGCGACGAAGAAGCTCAGCGTCGGTCAGAGAAGCGTCTGCTGCGGAAGTTGCGTCCGTTCGGCTGGCCCCGGCTCGCCCTGTCTCACGCTCGGCGCGCATTGCGTCGAACTCAAAATCGGTCAGCGGCTCGCCCGTAACAACACGGCTCAGAAATGCGATATCGCGATCAGATTGCCCCACCATGTTCCCCTCAATTCGATTCGGCGCGCCATCCGGCGCCGCGTCAAGCCATGATAGTTAACCGTGCGCGCTTCCCTCCGCCAAGGGAACGCGAACCGAACGCGCCGGCTTTATACAGTTTCGCGAGCAGCGCGGACACGACGCCAACCAATGCGCCGAACCGACAAGTTGCGCCTAGGATGGGAACTCCTAAATCTGGCCGAGCCAGCGTCCGGCAGGCGGCTTATTCCTCAGGCGGACGCTCGATTTTGTAGCCCAGCTCAATCGCGGCTTTGACCACTTGCTCGATCATCACTCGATCATAATCTTGTTCGGTGCGCGAAAGCTCGCCAAAAGGCGCCAGACTGGGATGCGTCTTGGCGTCGTCATCACGCTTGGCGCCATACGTCCATCCCTCTGAGAAGCGTTTTTGGGCCCAAACGTCATGTACATTTTCAGCAAGCAGCTCAATCAACGCGCTTTGCGAATCTGTGAGTACGGTTTTCGACGTATCGATAGGCTTGGGATTGTATGTCACGGTCCTGCCTCCAGCGCGCGAAATCAGTCCCATTAACTAACGTTGTTACCCTGACGATACCAGGATTTCATTGCATAGACCGAGAGCTTCCGAAATTGTCGGCATTCGGGCGGGCGATATGACGATGAAAGGGCCGTTAGCTGTGGCTGGGGGGCTTAAATCACTGAAGCTGGAAGATCTCAGCACTGCTTACGCGGGTGGACTTTCGCCAGAATCTGTTATCTCTCACGTATACGCGCAGATAGATCAAATAAACGATCCTGGAATATTCATCCATCTTCGGGATATTAACGAAGTGCGCGCAGAAGCGCGCAAACTCGGCCCACATCCCGATCCAAGCCGACCGTTATGGGGCGTCCCCTTCGCAGTTCAAGACAACCTCGATCTAGACGCCGCGCGCACAACAGCATCTTGTCCCGACTACGCCTACACCGCTCGGCGCGACGCATTTGTCGTCCAGAGGCTGCGCCAATGCGGCGCGATCCCCATAGGCAAAACAAACCTGGACCAGTTCGCTGTCGGCCTCAGCGGTTTGCGCACGCCGCATCCCCCGCCTCGAAACGCTGTCTCCGCGCATGCAGCGCCCGGCGGCGCGGCGTCGGGCGCAGCTGTTATCGTGTCTCACGGCGCTGTATGTTTCTCAATCGCCGCCGGCGCCGGCGGCGCGGCGCGAATCCCAGCGGCGATGAATGGCGTCGTCGCCCTGACGCCAAGCCGAAGCGCGACTTCGCTGCGAGGCGTCGTCCTGGCGCGCAGCATGACCGACACGACCCCTATCATCGCACATGCGATTGATGACGCTTACACAGTGTTGCGCGCGATCGCCGTCGAAGACCCGGAAGGCCCTGTCCGCCCCCCTGTCGCGCCGCCCGCCGCCGGGCCGGCGCCCTCAAATGTCACCCTTGCGGCTCCAGACCGCGCCTGCCGCCGATTCTACGGCGACAATCGCCAGGCCGCTTCGTTTGAGGCGGCGCTCGGTCTGGCCGAGTCGATCGGTTACAAAATCAAGGTCGTTGACATGGCGCCGATCTTCGAGATCGGCTTGCGCCTCGCCAGCGGGGTCTGGGGCGCCGAGCGCTTTCGCGCCCTGGAAATGTTCCTTCGGCAGTCGCCCGCCTCCTTTCTTACCGCGACCCGTCGCCAGATCAGCGCAGCCGAACGTTTCAGCGCAGCCGATCTCTTTGGCGGTCTGCGCCAACTTGAGGATATCAACCGCGCCGTCACCCAAATACTGTCTCAGGCGGACGCGCTGCTGCTTCCATCCACGCCCCGATATGTTGAGCTGAGCGAAGCGGAGCAGGACCCGATCGCACTTGACTATGAGTTAAGCTATTTCAGCAATTTCGCCGATCTTCTCGGCCTGCCAGGCGTCGCAACGCCGTCTCAGCCGCGCCCCGATGGGAGACCAGGCTCGACCACATTGATCGGCGCCCCGGGCGCAGAGGCGCGGCTGGTAAGCATCGCGCGTCGTTTAGCGCGCGCCTTTTCGGCGCCGATCGGCGCCACCTCTCTGCCGCCATGCATCGCGCGAGACCCTGTCGCCAAGCTGGAGGACGCCGAGATTGCGATTGCGCTGAGCGGCGAGCACATGAGCGGCATGGCGCTTCATCATGAAGTCGCGACGCTCGGCGGGCGCTTCCTGCGCAACGCCCTAACGGCGCCGAGCTATCGGCTCTATGCGATCCGGGCCGACGCCCATGAGCGGTCGGCGCTCCATTGGGTCGGCGACGAGAACGGCGCCGCATTTCCCATCGAGCTCTGGGCGTTGCCACGCACAGCGTTGGGCGACTTCATCGCGACATTGCCGGCGGAATGCAGCGTTGGCTCAGCCAGGCTCGCCGACGGCGACGTCGTTCGCAGCGTGTTTTGCGCGGCCACGGCGCATAGGTTGGCGCGTGACGTCACCGCTTTTGGAGATTGGCGCGGCTACATTGCGCGACGCGCTAACGATTTAGCGTGACCCGTTTGTTATCACTCTTTTTTGCTTTCTCTGGAAATGACGCAATGCGGCGCCAATCTCACGGCAGCTATGGAACCAACCCTGTTCAAATTCGTATGGCGTTTTAGCCGCCTGCAACAGCTTGCCGCGCTGGGCTTGGCGCTCGCGCTGTTTCCGCTGCAGTATCTCGCGCTTGAGATTCCGAAAGTAATCATCAATGACGCGATCGGCGTAACGGGGGCGGCGGGCAGCGACGCCGACGCCCGAACGGCTGAGCTGCTATGGCTTTGCGGCGCGTTCCTCGTCGTCGTTGTGGCCGCAGGCCTCATGAAGATGGCGATGAACCTCTATAAGGGGCGCATCGGCGAGCGATTGATCCGTCGGCTACGGTTCACGCTCATTGACAGGATGATTCACTTCCCGCTGCCGGAATTTCGGCGCACTTCGCAAGGCGAAGTTGTGTCGATGGTCACAAGCGAAGTGGAGCCCTTGGGCGGCGTGATGTCCGAGGTGGTGGCCCAGCCGGTCTTTCTTGCCGGCCAAATGCTGACGATCCTCGCCTTTCTGTTCTTTCAGTCCGTGTGGCTTGGCCTCGCGTCAATCGCTTTCATCCCCCTACAGGCCTACCTGATCCCGTTGCTGCAGCGACAAGTGAATAAGCTGCAGCGGGAGCGGATCGGGGAAGTGCGCCGGTTGAGCCAGGAGCTGGGCGACACCTTCGCCGCGGTCGAGGATCTGCGCGCGAATAATGGCGTGCGGCGGCGAGAAGCGGCGTTTTCGAACCGGCTCGGCCGGATATTCAATATCCGACTGCGGATATACCGCAAAAAGTACTTCATGAAGTTTCTCAACAACTTCATCAATCAGATTACGCCTCTCCTCTATTTCTCTATCGGGGGCTGGCTGGTGATCCGCGGCGAGTTGACCGTTGGCGCGCTGGTCGCTGCGCTTGCGGCGTATAAAGACCTCGCGAACCCATGGAAAGAATTGCTCGCCTATGTGAACCAGCTTCAAGAAATGAACACCCGATATCTGGCGGTGATGGAGCGTTTTTCTCCCGCCGGCTTAGCAGCCACGCCGACTGAGGCGCGCGCCGCTGCGGCGGAGAGGGACGAACTCGCCGGCGCCGCGCGCCGCGCGCAAGCCTGGGCCGCGCGCACGAGCGCTGCGTTTACACGCGCAGGCGATCGGATCGGGCGCGCTGGCAAAGATATCGCGCATCGCTTGTCCGCCGCCGCCGCTTTGGGGCTGGAAGGGCGCGGAGCGGAAGCCGTGCGAACACTGCGCCGCGCCGCGCCGGCCGACGGCGCCGCCGATGTCGCTCCTGCGCCAGAGGCGCCAGCATCGACGGCGTCTACGCACATAGCGCACGATCAGCCGGCGATCCCAAAGACGACCGCCATCAGCCCGGCCCCACATCTGAACGGGACCATACGGTTGGAAAATGTAGCGCTGGGCGCGGTCGGGGACTCCGCCGTTCTGCAAGGGGTTTCCGCAGAGTTTCCGGCTGGCGGCACCATCGCCGTGACAGGCGGCGACGCGATGGTGCGCGCGGCGCTGGCCCAGGCCCTGGCCCGCATGACGCCGCTTGAGAACGGCTCCATCCATATCGGCGACCTCGCCCTCGCCGACGCGCCCGCCTCCGCAGCCACGGCGCGGATCGGCTATATCGCGAGCGAACCGAAGCTGTTTGAGGCGACGATCTGGGACAACATCCGCAGCAGCTTCGCCGCGGAACCCGCGGCGCCGGATTGCGCCGCCCGCCAAAGCGACCGATCCGCTGAACGGTGCGAGCAGGAGGCGGCGGCGACCGGCAACAGCCTCGACGCGTTTGAGGGACGTTGGCACAATCCTGCGCTCGAAACGCCGCATGACGACGATTCTCTGCGCGCAGCCTGGATTGAGATGATTGATCGCTTCGGCTATGAAAACGCCGTCGCCCGGCGTGGTCTCGAGATACCGCTGGATCCGCAAGCCAACCCGGAACTGGCGCAACAGATTGTGGCGCTGCGCCCTCGCATCGCGGCGCAACTGCGCGCTGAAGGCCTCGGCGACGCGGCGCGGCGCTTTGATCCAAAAGGCTTCAATCCAGGCCTGACGATCGTCGAAAACCTTGTCTTTGGCGCAAAACGCCCTGCGCTGGCGATGTCTGAGCACATCGACCGGAGACTTTTGGCGTGCGCTGAACGGCTGGGATTGTCCGCGCAGCTGCAAGAGGTCGCTCGGGATTTCCTGACCGTTCTCACGCGAGCTTTTCGCGGCGTCGCGCCTGATCATCGCCTATTCGCCCGGCTGGGCGGCGTGAGCGCGGAGCTGCTCACCCGGCTCGAACGGCTGGACTACAAACTCAATCGCTGCGGCCCTGCGCCAAAACTTTCGAACGATGATCTGGTTCTGCTGCAGGAGCTTCTTTTCCGGACGACGCCGGAGCAGATCGGGGCGCGCCTGCCCAAAGCGTTCCGCAATCGCATTCTTGCCGAGCGCCATGCGAACGGACCGCGATTGCTCGAAGAAATGAGCGACCTGTTCGCGCCCATTGCGCCAGACGCCTACATTGCGCCGTTGAGCCCGCTTGAAAACGCGCTCTACGGACATTTGCCGCTCCGCAGCTCAACGGAAACGCAGCGCGTTCGCGAGATTGTGCTGGAGGTCGCCGAAGCGGAGGGACTCGGCGGCGCGCTCACCCACCATGCCGGCGCCGCGCCTGTGGGGGCGAATGGCGCGGATCTGACGCCGCGGATGCGTGAGCGCATCGCGTTGGGCCGCGCGCTCATCAAACGACCTGACATCGTCATCTTTGAGGACGCGCTGCGCAGCCATAGCGCCGAAGAGCGATCGAAGTTGCTGCGCGAGACCCGCGCTATGCTCCCCGACGCGACGCTGATCATACTTGACGAAGAGGCGCCCGATGCGGGCGGCTATGACGCGTCATTTGAAATCAGCAACGAAACGCTCCGCCGGATCGATGTCGACGCGGAGAGTTCGGAGCCGCAGCCAATCGATGCGCGCGCGGCGCTGGCGGCGCCGGCCGCAATCCGGTTGGAGCGACAAGACATCGAAGACGCGACCGGTAGCGAAGAACTTACGAAACGAATCCGCATTCTGGCCCGCTCGCAGATGTTTCGCGGCCTCGCTCGCGCACAACTACGCCTCCTAGGCTTCGCCTCCGAATTTGTCGAAGCGCAGGCGGGGGAAAAAATCTTCGCGCATGGCGATATGCCGGACGGGGCCTATATCCTCGACAGCGGGTTGGCGGAACTGCGTTGGCCCGAGGGCGATGGCCCAACCGAAGCCGTAACCCTCGTCGAACCAGGACGCGTCATCGGCGACCTATCGGTGCTGCGCGCCGAACCTCGCACGTTGGACTTCGTCGCTGTAACCGACGTGCGCGGCCTGAAGATTGGCGCTGAGGAATTTATGGATGTCATACGGAGCGATCGCGACGCCGCAATGCATATGCTGATGGCGATCTCAGGCAATCTTATGCGCGCTTCGCAGCGGTTGCGGGCGACACGATTGGAAAATGAAGAACTTCGCGAAGACGCCGCGACGCGAGACGGCGTACTTGGCGGGGGCGCGCTGCTGGGCGCCGAAGTGGCGACGAGACCGATACGGTGAGCGTCGCGGCCGATCCGATCGTAGCGCTGGACGCGGCTTATGGCGATGCGGCGCAAGCGATCGCGGCCGCGTCCTTCGCCGACTGGTCCTCGCCGGCGATCCTTCAGCTTTGGAGTCGGCGCATCGACGCGCCGCCGGCGCCCTATCGACCCGGCCGTTTCTACGAGCGTGAGCTGCCATTGCTGGTCGCCGCGCTGGAGGATCTGACCTACGCGCCATCCGCGATTGTGATTGACGGCTACGTAACGCTCGACGCCGCGGGCCGCCCTGGTCTTGGCGCACATCTCTTTGAAGCGCTCGGTCGGCGCACACCTGTGGTCGGCGTCGCCAAAACGCCGTTTCGAAGCGCCGACTTTGCCCACCCCGTGCGCCGCGGCGGCGCGAAAAACCCGCTTTATGTGTCGGCAATTGGCCTCGACGCGGAATTGGCTGCGCGGCATGTCGGCGCGATGGCTGGCCAACATCGCCTGCCAGAGCATATCAAGCGCGTGGATAAGGAGGCGCGCCGCGCTCTGGCGTCGCCGTAGATTCAGGGGCGAAAGCCGCGCATGTCGCGATCGATATTTCAAGAAGTCGGCGGGGACGCGCCGCAAAATCACAGCGAACCGCCACGCTCGGGCGAGGCGACGCGAGACGGCAACCGCCGCCTCACACGCATCTGGGTTCTCGTGCTGGCGATCATGGTCGTCGCGCAGATCCTGATCGGCGGTCTGACGCGGATCACCGATAGCGGACTTTCCATCACGACCTGGAGCGCAGCCGGCCATTTCTTACCGCCGCTGTCCATGAAAGAATGGGAAGAGGCGTTTGAACTTTACAAGACCACGACTGAGTTCAAAGAACAGAACTCGACGATGACGCTGGCGGAGTTCAAACCGATTTTCTGGTGGGAATGGACCCACCGTTTCTGGGGACAGCTGATCGGCTTGGTCTTCATTGCGCCTTTCATCTGGTTGCTGATCAAACGCGCCATTCCCAATGGCTGGCTTGCGCCGATCGCAATTGCCGGCGCCTTGGGCGGGCTGCAGGGCTTTATCGGCTGGTGGATGGTCGAATCCGGTCTGGTCGGGCGGACTGACGTCAGCCAGCACCGCTTGGCGATTCATCTGTCGATCGCCTTCGTAATCCTTGGGTTGCTGTTCTGGACCGCCTTTTCGCTCAAACGCAGCGATGTCGACCTGCTGCAGGCGCGTCGACGGCGGGAAAGCGGCATGTGGCTGGCCTCGCGGCTGCTGCTGCTTGGGGTTGGCGTTCAGCTTTTCGTCGGCGCCTATACGTCCGGGCTCAACGCTGGCGGCGTTTATGGGGATTGGCCGCTGATGGATGGCGGCCTGTATCCGGCGAGCGAGCCGTTCAACCCGTTTGTGGGGCAGGCGGCGACCCAGTTTCTGCACCGCATGGTCGGCTATCTGCTGTTCGCCGGCGTCGCGGTCTATTTCTGGCGCGCCCGCCGCTCCGCCTTTGGCAAGACCAAGCTTTGGGGCGCGATCGCGTTTGGGGTCATTACCGTTCAGATGCTCTTTGGCGTCGCGACCTTGACCCATGGCGTGCCGACCTCTTGGGCGGTGATCCACCACGTGGCTGCGATCATGGTGTTTGTCGCGATCCTGCATGCGGCGCACCAGTCGGCCTATCCGGCGGAAGAAAAGATCGCCGGATGAACTGTAAGGGCCCGAACAGGGCCCTTACGCTGCCCAGGACCGAACGAGATGAAGCCGCCTTGAAGCGGTTAAACTGCTGAAAGGGAAGCGGAAATATTGAGGTACTTATCAACCTCACATCTTGGCCACTGGTTTTTCAGCCGAATTTCCGCAGTTTTCGCAACTTTTGTTGACTTCGCGCTCCGTTCCACGTATCAACCCGTCTAACGGCGAGCGGCGGGAGTCGCGCGCTTTTTTCGGTTGGAACCGCCTGCCGCTTTTGGCTTGTCGGCGCGGCCGATTTCCGGAGCATATCGAATGAAGACCTACTCCGCCAAACCGTCGGAGATCGAGAAGCGTTGGGTCATCGTGGACGCCGAGGGCGTCGTTCTCGGCCGCCTGGCCTCGATGATCGCCATGCGCCTGCGCGGTAAACACAAGCCGACCTTCACGCCTCACATGGACTGCGGCGACAATGTTATTGTCATCAACGCAGACAAGGTGCAGCTGACCGGCCGCAAACGCGAGCAGAAGGTGTTCCACTGGCACACCGGCTATCCGGGCGGCATCAAATCCCGCACCGCGCGTCAAACCCTGGAGAGCGCGCATCCGGAGCGGCTGGTGTTCCGCGCCGTGAAGCGCATGATGCCAGGCGGCCCGCTGACCCGCAAACAGCTGACCAACCTGCGCGTTTACGCCGGGACGGAGCATCCGCATGAGGCGCAGCAGCCCGAAGCGATCGACTTCGCGAGCGCCAACCGTAAAAACACGCGGTCTTCCTGACCGCTTTTATGTGATCGCCGCGGCGCAAAGCCGAGCGGCGCATAGATAGGAGCGTTCCGAACGTGTCCGATGAAATCCGGTCCCTTGAGGATCTAAAAGACGCAGTTGAAGCCGAAGGCGTAGCGCCGGCCGCAGAAGAAGAAGTCATTCACCGCGAGCCGGTCCGCGACTCGCTGAACCGGTCTTACGCGACCGGCAAACGGAAAGACGCAGTTGCGCGCGTGTGGGTGATGCCGGGAACCGGCAAAATCATCGTCAACAAGAAAGACATTGACGCGTACTTCCTGCGCCCAGTTCTTCAGATGGTCGTGCGCCAGCCTTTCGGCGTCGCCGGCGTCGCGGGTCAGTTTGACGTGATGTGCACCGTGAAAGGCGGCGGCCTGTCCGGCCAAGCCGGCGCCGTAAAGCACGGCATCAGTCAAGCCCTGGCCCTCTGGGATCCACAGGTTCGCCCTGCGTTGAAACGCGCGGGCTTCCTCACCCGCGATAGCCGGGTGGTCGAGCGGAAGAAGTACGGTAAGCGCAAGGCGCGCCGGAGCTTCCAGTTCTCGAAACGTTAAACTCGCTGGCCAGCGAGGAGGAGAGCGAAGCCGTCCGCATTGCGGGCGGCTTTTTTGCGTCGCAGCGCGCCTCTGCGGCTGGAGCTTGCTGATGTTTCACGGCGCCATCAACAAGCTCTAAGCCTCTGTTTGGACGCGATTTGCGAGCCGTTAGATGGGTCCATCTAACTTCAAATCGCTCGCCGGTGGAACCACGCCGCCGTCGCGCCGCTTCCTGCCCCAAAAGCGCGTTTGGCGGGCTGGCGACGCCTGCTGAATGGGTTTCGACCCTAGGCCGTTTGGGCCTCATACACTTGCGGCGCGTTGGTCTTGAAGGCTGAGATCAAACGCCCGAGATCAGCCGCAGCGTTAAACAAATCACCGGCGGCCGAGGAGCTTTCGTCCGCAAGCGCCGCATTCCGCTTCGTCATGTCGTCAAGCGCCTCAAACGACCCATTCACATCTGCAATTTCTGTGGACTGTGCGCCCATAGCGGCGGATATGCTCGACACCATTTCCGCCACGGAGCGGATCTCGCTGACGATCTCTGCAAGGCTGTCGCCCGTTTTGTTGACCAACGAGACGCCGCTCTTTACATGCTCAGCGCTATTTTCGATTAGGTTCTTGATCGTTGAAGCCGCTTCAGATGAGCGCTGAGCCAGGCTGCGCACTTCGGACGCCACCACCGCGAACCCTTTGCCGGCGTCTCCGGCCCGCGCGGCCTCCACCGCGGCATTCAAAGCCAGCAAGTTCGTCTGGAACGCGATTTCCTCGATCACATTGTTAATATCGCCGATTTCACGCGAACTTTCTTCGATCCGGCCCATCGCCACGATCGTATCCGCAACGATCTGGCCGCCCGCCTCCGCCACTTCGTTCGCGCGCGCGCTTGTTCCAACAGCCAACTCTGCATTGCCGGCGGTTGACCTTATTGCGTCGGAAACGTTTCCAAATGCCGTCGTCGTATCCGCAAGAGTGGTCGCTTGGGCGTCGGCGCGCGCCGCTAAATCGCGTGAGCCGGAGGCGATCGGGTCCGCCACCTCACGCACCTGAGCGACGGCGTCGCCGACATCCACAAGCGTCCGCCGCAAACTGTCAATACTGGCGTTGAACCGCTCGGTCGCCGCCCGAAAATCGCCTGAGAAATCGCCTGAAATTGGCTGCGTCAAGTCGCCTTCCGCCAGAGCATTAAGAGACTTATCGAGCTCTCCCATAAAACGGTTCATTGACATCATGAGTTTATTGAGCCCCTCGGCCGCGACCGATGTGAAACCCAACTGATCGACATGCTCAACCCGGCGATTAAAGTCTCCGCGCTCAACTGCAGCGCACACATCTAGTACTTCGCGCTCCAGTTTTCGGACAGACGTCACATCTGAAATCTCGACGGCCCACCCAACATCTTCGCCATATATGTTGATAATAGGGGATCTCTTCAGTTCAAGAACGATGCCATTGTGCTTCAGATCGTAAGCAACATCGCCATTATTTTTTTGAATTCTGGCAACCTCTTGTTGCTCCACTCGATCCATATACTCAATAAACGGCAAAAAGTTAACCTGCTCAACTGTACTTGCCTGATCTGTGTGCTTTAGCGCCGGCTTCGTCAAGTCGGAGAGCTGCTCTTCGACGTCAGCCCACAACTTCTCGAAGGCTGCATTGTGGGTGATCCGGTCGCCGTCGCAGTCGAGCAGCAACATTGCCGATTTGCTACCATTTACAGCAGCCGTCACAGCAGTTTGTATTTTTGAGTTATCTCGGAAGATACCAATTGACTTATGTAGAGCGGAAATCTCGCTCCACCGAGAAGCGCCCAAGCTTGGCGCATCGATTTCGCCGCTGGCGACACGGCTTGCAATCGAAGCAATATGATTCAGGTGCCTAAACCATCGAACAACAAATATGACTAAACCAATGGTAGCCAGTATTAACAGAGTGTGGCTGCCAACATCGGACCACATTCGAAATTTTTCCTGCGCGACAACCGCACGGGCGTCACTTTTTGTCGACTTCAATGAGGAACTGGCAATAACTTCAATTCGATCGACCATTTTGTCGACAGCGCCGCTCATTTTTTTTGCAACATCGTCAAATTCTGGCATCATTTTATTGCCAGCGCTCGGGCCCTTATCGATATAGGCGCGCGCCATTTTCTTTCCCGTTTCGTAGTAAGACGGGAACAGCCTTTCGACGTCGGCCAACGCTTTGCCGAGCGTGTCATCGGATAGGGCCGCCGCCGCCGCCCGGGCGCTCTTTAGATCGGCCGTTAAACGGCGGGCATAGGCTTCCGCTTCATCAAATCCGTCATTTAGCCCATCAAGACCACGTGTCGCGGAGATATCGGTTAGCCACTGCTGCACCTGTATGACATCGACTTTGACGCGATACACTGCGGCGGTAGCGCTTTGGCTCGCCTTCAACTTCGCAGCGCCGTCGGCCAGAGCGCGCTCGACATGCTTGGTCGCCGATACGCCCAACGTGAAGTTCAATGCGAAGATCGCTGCGACCAATGCGACCATCGCAATACCGCAGCCGAGAACGATCTTGGTTAATTTCACCCTGCCGGCTCCCCAGTTCCACAGCGTGTGAACAACAAAACTGGTTCACCGCCGCCAGCCCAAAAGCAATGACTTCGTGGAAAAACTACGATCCGGTCGTTAAATTTACGAGAAGCCGCACACTAAACGTGGATACAATTCGACGAACGATCAGTTGTGATTGAACCACGCAAGATTTCATCCGCATATTATTGCAATTTCGATATAATTTTAGTCATGTAGCCAAAATTGCACGGCCAACTACGCCGCATTTGGACGGGCGTCCCTGACGGCGAGGGGATGAGCGCCCAGCGCGATTGGCCGCAGCCCAAGGAGGGGAAAATATGTTGGAACTTCTAATGTCGGCGGAAATCTGGGCCGCATTTTTTGCGCTTGTCGTGTTGGAGCTGGTGCTCGGGATCGACAATTTGATCTTTATCTCAATCATCGCAGATAAGTTGCCGAAGGAGCAGCAGCCCACCGCGCGCAAGGTCGGCATCGGGCTGGCGCTGATCCTAAGGCTGATCATGCTGACGGCAATCGCCTGGATTATTGGCCTGAAAGAGCCGTTGTTCGACCTGGGGATAGAGGGGCCGAAAGGGGAACACGGCGCGCCGAGCTTTGAGACCGCTTTCTCCGCGCGCGACCTGATCTTAATCGTGGGTGGGCTGTTTCTGGTCTGGAAGGCGGCCACCGAAATTAAGGACAAGGTTGATTTCGATGATGACGAGGATGGCGACGATGATCGCGCCCCGCACGCCAGTTTCGCCGCCATCATTGCGCAGATCGTGGCGCTCGACGTCGTATTCTCGCTGGACAGCATTCTCACCGCCATCGGCATGACCACCCATGTGCCGGTAATGGTCGCGGCGATCGTCATTGCGGTTGGCCTTATGATGTTGGCGGCGGAACCGATTTCGCGCTTTGTCCACCGCCATCCCTCTATCGTGATGCTCGCTCTCGCCTTCCTGCTGATGATCGGCATGGTTCTGATCGCCGACGGCTTTGGCCAGCATGTGCCGAAGGGCTACATCTATGCGGCGATGGCGTTTGCGGCCTTTGTTGAAGGGCTCAATTTACTGGCGCGCCGCCGCCGCGGACGGCTTGGCGTTCGTCCTGAGGTCGAGCGGGCCGCCCTGGCGCGCGCGCGGCGGAGCCGCAAAGGCGGCTAGGCCGCCAACCGGAGTGAAACGAGGATGCCGCCTCCGTCAGGCGAAAGGCTGCTCCAGCCTTTCGCCGAGAGCCGGGAAATGGTTCGCGATAAAACAAAGACCTGGCGCAGAAAGTCGGCCCCATCTGATCGGCGCGCATCCCGGGCCCCATGGCGGCGCAGGCAGTTCCCATAAAAAAGCAAGGCGAGCTCACAACTCGCCGCAGCATCTCAGCTTCCTCTGCGCGTTCATCACCCCTCATACGCGCGGCGACGCCTGCTCCGTCAGCGCTTGGATGGCGGATGGCCGCGACAAAGCCTTATTTCGGCCTCTCGCTCTTTTCGCCCGGCTCTGCTATGCGGCCGGCGCCGCGTAAGGTTAAAAATCGCGGTGCGCCAAAGCTTAGGAGGACACCGCATGTCTCACGATTTCGCCTTACGCGTGGCGGGAGAGAACGCCGTAACGGGCTCGTATCTGGTCTTTTTCGAACATGATTGCTGCGACGCCGAGGCCTGCGATCTCGTTGAGAAGGTGCTTCATCGCCGCCCTGCGCGATCGAGCGAATTCAACCATCGCATCGCCGGCTTCGCCCAAGAACTGCACGCCAACGGCGCCGCCTATTTTGACGAATTTCACTTCGCGATCCTCGATCCAGCCAAAGCCGGCATGGATCCGAGCTCGATTAACTCAATGCTCAACATGCGCGGCGTCGCCGGCTTGCGGCCGGAATATCGCCTTTACGCCAGCGGCTGGCTGGCTCGCCTGTTCGGCTTCGAAACAAGCAGCGATGACGTGGATCGCGCCACCGAAGAAGAGCTGTTCAAAACGCTGAAAAGCAACGAAGCGGCGAAGGCCGGCGAAGCAACTTGGGGCGTCAACGCGGTTGGCGCACTTGAGAGCGGCTATACGGGCAAAGGCGTGAAAGTCGCGGTGCTCGACACCGGGATGGACTTTAAGCACCCGGACTTTGAAGGGCGGGAGATCATTTCAGAGTCTTTCGTGAGCGGCGAAACCGCCCAAGATGGCGCAGGGCATGGCACCCATGTCGCCGGCACCGTCGCCGGCCCCGCGACGCCCAAAGGGGTCGCTCGCTATGGCGTTGCGCCGGATGCGAGCCTTTATGTCGGCAAAGTACTGGGCGACAATGGTATGGGCCGCGAAGGCGACATGCTGGCCGGCATCCTCTGGGCGCTGGAGAATGGCTGCGACATTATCTCAATGTCGCTGGGCCGCCGCCCGCTGCCCGGGGACAATGCCGGCGACTTCGACAAAATCGGCCGAACCGCCTTCGAGAAAGGCGCATTGATCATCGCCGCCGCCGGCAACGAAAGCGCGCGCAAGTCTGGTCGCATCGAACCGGTGGCGACGCCAGCCGCCGCTCGCTCAATTATGGCCGTCGGCGCCATTGACGAAAAGCTCCAGGTCGCCGACTTTTCTAATGGCGGCTTGAATGAAGATGGCGGCGGCTTGGACATCGCCGGCCCCGGCGTCAATGTTCTGTCGTCCATTCCAGGCGGCGGGCACGGCGCCTACGCTGGCACCTCAATGGCGACGCCGCATGTCTCCGGCGTTGCGGCGCTCTGGGCTGAATCCGACCCGACTTTGCGCGGCGAGAAGCTGTGGAAGAAGCTGACTGAGACCTCGAAAAACATCGGCGGCGAGCCGCGCGACGTCGGGGCCGGCCTGACGCAAAGCCCGAAAAAGCCGCCGACTGGCGTAGTCTGACGCAGAAGGAGCAGCGAGTGTCTGAGATCCCGGTAAAAGTGAGGACGTCCCTTTCGGACGAGAATGACATCAGCAAACTCGCTGCGGAACTGGAACGCCACGGCTTTCAGCCCCGCCATCAGCTTACGGCGCTTGGTCTGATCACTGGCGTAATCGAATCAGGCCTGCTCGATGCGTTGCGCGCGTTAGACGGGGTTGATGATGTGGAGGAGGAGCCGACATTCGAGGCTCCTCCATTCGATCCGAAAACACCACAGTAAAGCGCCACGCTCAGTGTCGCGTTTTCGGCGTCCATAGAATGTCGCCCGGTTGACGGCGGCGCCATGGCGAAAGCCGCCGCCACACCGGCTCATCGATCCGCCAAGCTTTGGCGACATAGGCCATCAACGCGTTCTCTTCGACGCTGACACGCTGATCCGCCGCTGCGATTTGAGCCAAATAGGCGTGCAGAGCGGCCTTTTCGCGCCGATCCAGCAGACCGGCGAGCAGATCAACGACCTGCTCGAAGGACGGCATATCGTGGATCTCCGCGACGATCTCACGAAAACTGGTCGGATCAAAATCGTTGAACAAGCGCGCGCCAATTTCCTCCGCAACGCTGATCTCCGCGTTCGCGACCGTATGATCCGCGACAACCATCGAAGCGGCGAGGATATAGCCGGCTTGGACGACGCGATTCTGCTCGACGTCCTCAACCGGCCCGTTCGCAAACCCGACCTTCACCATCACATTATGCTCCAGCATCGTGAGATCGTGCTCGACCTCATCAAGATCCTGAAACAGCTCAGCGCTCGCGCCGCCCTGCGCAGTGAGCGCAGCGATTGACAGACGCTCCTGATCAAATCCGATCGCTTGGTACCGCTCATAGACCGTCGGATGGCTGTCAGTGGGATGAGAGATTCGGGTTTCCAAAATCTGGGCCACGACCTGCTGCAGGGTCTGGTTGCTCACGTCATAGCGCGCGGAGTCAGCGTAAACCCTACTGAGGTTGCGGGAGATTTTACCCCGGTTAAGCCGCTCGACATTGCGCTCGCGGACGGCGGACCAGAGCTGCCCGTAAACAGCGGCCTTCGCCAGGCTGACGGCCAACGCGTCAACGCCGGCCGCTGCGACGCCGATACGGTCCGCCTCCAACTCGCGCTCGCGGCTGATCGCGCTTTCATTGAGTTGGAATGTTCCGAGAAGATAGCGCAAAATCAAAGCCGCCGGCGCCGCCCCAATATGATCACTCTCCCCATCTTCGCCCTCCAGCGCATCAAGCAGCAGGGCGATCCGATGATAGACCGGGGTAAAACGGAGCGAATAGACTGTGTCCTCGCCGTGAAAATGGGCCAGCTCATGCGCAATGACCGCCCGCAGCTCCGCCTCGCTGAACAGGCGCATCAAGGGCACTGAAAGAAACAAGGTTTCGCCGCGCAGGACGCCTTCGCTGTCCGGCGTCACAATCGGCGAGGCGGTGGCGAAGAAATTCGGCTCCAGCCCAACGATGATATGATCCGGCGGGCGGGACTCCACCTTGCGCGCAACACTCTCCACCATCTCCCATAAAGCCGGCGCCTCGCGGCGTTTCATCTGATGCGCCAACACGCCCCTCGGCTCGACATGCGTGATTCGACGCAGCGCGCGCAGCATCGAGACGCCGCCGATCAGCGCGCCGACCCCGAGCACCCCCAGCACCCCTGTCAGCAGGAAGTTCCGCAGATCCCCAAACAGCGCCGGCAGGGTCATCGACACGCCCTGGATCATCAACACAATGGCGATCAGCGCGGCGGTCGCCGGCATCAGCGTTGGAAAGATCGCCGCGTTCCGGGCCCGACTGGTCCCCGCGACGCGCCCCAGCAGAAAAAAGACCGCCAGCATCAGGATGGAGCCCCACCCCGTCCAAAAGCCGACATGCTTCATAAAGGTCAACCGGTAGAGCGGGCCGCAACTATCCAGGGCGAAAAACTGGCCGTCGCACCGCGCCAGCGCCAACGTTGCGGCGTACGGACCGCCCGCATGCTGGCCTAGCGCCCAGCTCGCCGCGAAATAGGCGATCAGCGGCACAATCAGCGCGATCGCTGACGTTCTCGCAAATCGAAGAAATTCCATCATCGCCCTACCCCCCTGAGCATTTTCATCTGCGCCGGCAATGCGCCTTGCGCTCCATCATGACATTCTCCGCCCCTTATGCGCGGCGCCCTTACACGCCGCATTGGCGCCCCTGAGCGCGGGCGATCTGTCCAACCATAGATGGCGAGGTCAAGGCGACGTCCGTTAAATTCGCTGCGCAGCCAGCTCATATTGGGCGCCGCCGCCCCGAAAAGCGTTGTGGGACGATCGGAAAACCACGGCAAACGCTTGGATCATGATCGACGCGCAACTATAAGCGCTCACCTTCCGACAACGGCTCTAGGTTATGTCGGAATAGTTTCGGCCGATGCGCGCCAGCCCTCGCCATGCGCGCTCGCCTCAGAGGAGAAGCTGCGGCGCATGTCCGTGTCCACACCGACCCCGCTCCCGTCCGGCCAGCTGGATCCCGGCGGCCCGGAGACGATTACCTACGCGTCCGGCGCACGCACGCGGGCTGGGCGCGCGATGATCAAGAGCATTGAGAATCTGACCGGCCGCCCAAGACTGCTTCGGCTCGCGGCGGACTATCAGCGCGAGATCGAGCAGGGTTACAGTTTTTGGGAGGTGATGTGCCGCCGGTACCGCGTCACGCTGGACCTGCCGGGCCCGGGGCTGGCCAATATCCCGCCTGACGGACCGCTTGTCTGCGTGGCCAATCATCCCTTTGGCATATTGGACGGGCTGACCTTCGGCCTGATCATGGCCCAAGCGCGCAAGGACTTTAAGATCCTCGCCAACTCAGTGTTCGTCAAAGCGCCTGAAATCGAACCTCATATTTTACCAATCGATTTCGCCGAAACCCGCGAAGCGATGAAACTGAACATCGAGACGCGGAAAGAGGCGCTGAGCTATCTGAAAAAGGGCGGCTGCATCGGCGTATTCCCCGGCGGCGCCGTCTCGACTGGCAAACGCTTCTACACCGCCCCGTTTGACCCGGAGTGGAAGACCTTCACCGCGAAGCTGATCCAGCAGTCGGGCGCGAAAGTGTCCCCAATGTTTTTCGACGGGCGCAACAGCCGACTGTTTCAAATCGCCAGCCATGTCTCGGACTCCTTACGGCTGGCGCTTCTCCTTTCTGAGTTTGAAAAACGTGTTGGCGCGCCCGTCCGCGCTGTGATCGGGGCGCCCATTCCGCAAGCGGTGATTGACGGCTATAAAGGCGATGCGCGCGGGCTGATGGCTTTTCTCCGCGAACATACGTACAGCCTTTCGCCAACGCCGATTCGGCGCGCCGAAATTGGCAAACAATGGTGAGGCCGCGGCGCTAGGGGCCGGTGGCCTCGGGGACGCAGAGTGTAAGGGGGCGCACGCATGCCGATCGGCGTTTTCGACAGCGGTATCGGCGGCTTGACCGTGTTGCGCGCCCTGCGCGACGCCGCCCCCGCCCAGAGCTTCGTGTATTTTGGCGATCAGCAAAACGCCCCCTATGGCGTTCGGCCGCCTGACGAAGTCCGCGCCTTGACCAAAGCCGGGGTCGACCGCTTGTTTGACGAAGGCTGCGATCTGGTGATCCTGGCCTGCAACACCGCTTCAGCAATCGCGCTGCGCCCCCTGCAGCAGGATTGGTTGCCTGAAAGGGCGCCAGGGCGACGGGTGCTCGGGGTGTTTGTGCCCGTGATCGAGGCGCTGATCGGTCGGCGGTGGACGGATCAAGGGCCGCCAACGGACGCGCCAGGCGGGGCCCGCTCCGTGCTGTTTTTCGCGACGCCGGCAACCGTCGCGAATGGCGCATTCGAGGAAGAGCTGCAGAAACGCGCCGTGGGGCTGACGCCGATATCCGTCGCATGCCCGGGCCTCGCGGACGCCGTAGAGGCGGGCGACGAAGCCGCGGCGGCGGGCCTGGCCGCGCAATACGCCGCTGAGGCGCTGGGCCGCGTCGCGCCAGGCCCGGCGGCGGCGGTGCTGGGCTGCACGCATTATCCGCTCGCCTTCCGCGCCTTTCGCGCGGCGCTGCCGCTGGAGATTCCAATTTTCAGCCAACCCGTAATCACTGCAGGCAGCCTCGCGCGGTATCTGGAGCGCAAGCCGGAATTTGAAGATTTGAACGCGGATCTCCGGCTCCTTACAACTGGAAACGCGTCCAGAACGACCGAAATTGCAGCCCGGTTCTTTGGCGAACAGGCGGCCTTTCAAGCGGTTTAGGCCGCCGCCTCAAGGGATCCTCGCTATGGACGCAGCAATTGAGATCCGCCCGAACCGCTTTTATTTGGGCCTGGCCATGCTTGGCTGCGTCGGCTTCGTTCTCCTCGGGCTATGGGCGATATTCTTGTCCGATCGCGGTGTCGATGCGCTGGTGATCGGGGTGTTGAGCGTCGGCTTTTTCGGCTTCGTTCTTATTCGCTTTACCCAATTTCTTGTCCGAGGCGGGCGGCGCGGGCTGCGCCTGACGGCGGAAGGGCTCTGGATATACGGCGCCGGGCGCAGCCCCAAACTCGCCGCTTGGCGCGATATCGAAGCGCTCGGCGTCTACGCGGTCGGCAATCAGAAGTTTAACGTCATTACGCTCGCGGCTCCGGAGGCGTATGTCGCGCAATTCTCCGAAGCGGAAGCGCGCGAAGCCGCATCGCAAATGCGCTGGCTGCAACGCTTCGCCGGCGCCGCCAGCGTCGCGTCCTTAGGCGCGCATCCAGAGCTTAACGCCGCCGCAGGAGCGAGTTGGCGTGAGCTTGCGGGCGTGCTGGCTTGGAACCGCGACATGTATGGGGGCGAGATTACGCTCGGCTGGGCGGATCGCGATCGCAGCGCCGCCGCCCTTGACGCGTTGCTGCGCGAATGGGGCGGGCGCGCTGCGGAGCGTCGGGCCCAAAGCGCTTGACCGCGCGGTTCACGCCCCCTCGACGTTTTCGGCCGCAAGACGCTCCACCCAGTCGAGAAACTCATTGACGATCCTGCGCCGGATCGACCGTTTGGAGATATGGGCTCCAAAGCCGTCAGGGATGACCGAAAACCCCAACGGCGCAATCAAGCGCCCCTCGGCCAGATCCTGTTCTACCAGGCGACGCTCCGCCATCGCCACGCCCATCCCAGCCGCTGCGGCTTCAAGCCCCAGAAAAGTATGGGGAAATTTAGTCGATGTTTCGAACTCGAAGGCCAGATCCGTCAGCACGGACCAGGTTTCCCATGATCGAGGCCCCCCATCCACGTGAACGCCAGTCGCTGCGCGGGCGCCGCCATCAAACAGCTCAATCGGATAGTTCGCCGCGCAAACCGGCCCAAAGGCGACATCGCCTAAAATCCGTTTCGCCGCCCGCTCCGAGTAGTGTTTCCCGCGGGCGCTGGGCAACTTCTCGCCACTAAACGCCCAATTCAGCCGATCATAGGTCAACACGGCGTCGACATCCTCTTCGCTGAGCCGGCTGCGCCCCGCCATTCGCAAATCGACCTCAGCGCCAGGAATTTGCGCGTAGAATTGCGGCAGGCGCGGCGTCAGCCAACGCATTGCGAAGGTCGCGCTGACGCCGATGCTGAGCCGCAGCGGATTAGCGTCCGGCGCCAGCGCCTGCCATGTCGCGCTGAGCTGGTCCAGAAGCGGCCCGCAGACATCCCGCAATCGAGCGCCCTCGCGCGTCAGCTTCAGCCCGACGCCATCCTTCTCAAACAGCTCGACGCCGAGATCTTCGCTGAGATGTTTAATCTGTTTGCTGACGGCGCCATGGGTTCGGCCCAGCTCCTCGGCCGCGGCAGTTACTGAACCGAGCCGAGCCGTTGCTTCAAACGCCGGCAGCGCCGTCAGAGGAGGAAGTCGCCGCATAGGTTCCAAACCCTCACATAAAGGCGAAAATTTCTAGTTTTTCCTGGCTACACTAATCCGCCAAAGGTGAGCTCCACAAGTGAGGAGCAACGCAATGGCGATAATTTATCTCGACGATTTTGCCCGCAGTCGTGAAACTCTGGCGATCAACCGGCGGGCACGCACGGTCGCACGAACCGCGCCATGTGAGAAAAACGCACAAAAAGTTGAACCAGAGGCGCGCGTGGCCGCAGGCTTGCTCGCACGGCTTCGCCTCTGGCGCGCCCGCGCACGCCATCGCGCCGCGCTGCGCTTCGAACTGCTTGCCCAACCCGACTCGGTGCTTGCAGATTGCGGCATGACGCGCGAGGACGCGCAACGTGAAGCGGCGAAACCTTTCTGGCGCGCCTAGGCGCGCCAACGACACTGGCGAGAAGCAAGATGATCAAAGCGGCAATTTTGGGCGCTAGCGGCTATACCGGCGCGGAGTTGGTTCGGCTGATCGACGGACATCCAAACATTTCGATCGCGGCGCTGACGGCGGATCGAAAAGCCGGATCGAGCATGGCGGACGCTTTCCCGCATCTCGCCCATATCGATCTGCCCACCTTGATCAGGCTCGATCAGGTCGATTGGAGCGGCGTCGATCTCGTGTTCTGCGCGCTGCCTCACGCCACCACGCAACAAGTGCTTAAGGCGCTGCCTGAACGGTTGAAAATCGTTGATCTCTCCGCTGATTTTCGGCTCGAGGATCCTGCCGAGTATGAACGCTGGTATGGCGGCGCGCATCAGGCGCTGGAGCTGCAAAAGGAGGTCGTCTACGGCCTGCCGGAAATGTATCGGGAGCAGATCGCCAAAGCGCGGCTTGTCGCCAACACCGGCTGCTATGTCGCGACCTCGCTGCTGCCGCTGCTGCCGCTGTTGGAAGCCAAGGCGATTGCGCCGGATCCGATCATCATCGACGCGGCGTCAGGCGTTTCCGGCGCCGGGCGCGGGCTGAAAGAAACCAGCCTGTTCTGCGAAGTCTCCGAAGGCTTCGCCGCCTACGGGGTCGGCGGACATCGCCATGTCGCGGAAATCGACCAGGAATGCTCGAAGGCGGCGGGCGTCGAGGTTCGGCCAAGCTTCACGCCGCATCTGCTGCCCCAAAACCGGGGCATATTGGCGACGATCTATGTCCATGGCGACGCCGCGGAGATTCACTCCTCCCTGAGCGCGCGCTATCAGGACGAGTATTTCGTCCATGTCAAACCACTCGGCGTCGCGCCCCAGACCCGTCATGTGCGCGGCTCTAACTTCGCCCATATCGGCGTCGTCGCCGATCGAGCGCCTGGGCGATCGATCGTGATTTCCGCTTTGGACAATCTCGTCCGCGGCGCGTCGGGCCAAGCGCTTCAGAACGCGAACATTATGCTGGGGCTGGAGGAGACGACCGGCCTGCGCCAAGCCCCCCTCTTTCCTTAACAGGGCCCCCTCTTTCCTTAACAGGGCCCCCTCTTTCCTTGACAGGGTCCCGCTCTTTCCTGAGCAGGGCCCGCCTTTCGCATGGCGGACGCCGGAACCGCCACCATAGAGCCGCAAGTTTTTTGCCGTCTGAAGGCGGGTTCTTGAGGTTTCAAGATCTCAAGAAACCATAATTTGGCGCCATTTCCGCTATGAGACAGCATGGAATGCGCGGTAAGCCCGCCCGGCGCGCGGCAGCGACAGGCGGCAATATCCAGGCGCGGGATCTAGGAACGGAGGCGCGAGGCCAAATGATTCGTCGCATCAAGTACGTCTATGCGGTGTTTATGGAGGCGCTGCGGCGCTTCGCGGACGATGACCACGCGGTCTATTCAGGGCACATGGCCTTCACGCTGCTGCTGTCCTTCGGCCCCTTCGTCGTCTGTGCGATCCTGCTGTCGATGCAGTTCGATCCGAACGCCGCGATCCACCTCGCATCGATGATCAAATCGCTCGAAGCCAGCGCGCTGGTGCCGAAGCCGATGGCCGAGCTGATGGTCAATGTGGTGCAAGGTGTTGCGCCCAACCCTGAGATGGTCGGCTCAAGCTCGAACATCATCACGATCGTGATCACGGCGGTCATCGGCCTGTATGCAGGCTCCAGCGCGTTCGAAGCGGCTCGGAACGGCTTTAACGAGGCTTATGACACCCGCGACAAACGAAATGTCGTGTTTCGTCGGGCCCAGACCTATCTGCTGTCGATCTTCGTCGCCTCGCTGTTCGTCGCCGCCTCGATCCTGTTTGTCACCTTGACCGTCGGCTTCGATATTTTTGGCCTGATCCGCAGCGGCGCTTCCGCAATTGGCATCGCGGACACGATCGCTGGCGGCGTGCTGGTGGCGTTCTTCGCCCTGTTTGTCGGCGCGGTGTTCTGTACGCTGCTGCTCGGCGTCCATATCACCCTGCCGCGCGGCTACGTAAAGCGCTGGCGGCTGTATGTCTGGGCGCAGGATGAGATCGACGATATCCGCGCCGCTGAGATCCCCTTGGTGCCCGGCGTGCTGTGGAGCGCGTTCATGTGGGTCTGCTTCGCCGTCGTTTATTCGATCGCGCTGCGGACAGTGGTTGATTTCGGCAAGAACCACGGCGCCCTCGCCGGGGTCGTGGCGACGCTGCTGTTCTTCTACATTTCCGCGACGATGATCTTCCTCGGCGCGCAGATCAATATCGCGATCGCGACCATCGGCAAAAACGGCGAACCGAAATGGCCGCATCCGATGATCGATCGCGAGGATGATTTCGACGAAACCAAGGAGCCGGCCTACCAAGTGCTGGTAGACAGCGTTCCTGATCGGCAATTCCTGCGGCTGTGGCACTATCTGCGCGGCGGCGGCGCGTGCGAGAAGCCGGAACATCACGTCGACGCGCTGAAACGCGAGCGGGAAGAACGGGCGCAGCGCAAAGCGGCCAAGTTGGCGCGCAAACAGGATCGCGCCCGCCGTCGCGCTGAGCGCCGCGCCCAACGCAGTGGCGGAGCGACGCCATCCCCTGCGCCAGGCGAATAACACATCTCCGTTCCGCTTCGCTCTCCCCGCCCTCGCGGCGGGGAGAGCCCGCTGAGACAAATTGGGCTCGTTTCAGGGCTTTTGCGAACGCAGCGCATCGCTTAGGTAGGCAATGACGCGCATCAGCATCCGCAGCACGAGGCCCTGTCATGACCGCCGAAGCCGACGCCCCTCGCCCTGCCGGCCGCCTTGTCGGCGCCCGCCGCCGCCGGCGCACCCGGTTGATCATTTTTTCCGCGGTGCTGTTCGTCGCCGCAGCGGCCCTCGTGCTGTCCCTCGTTGGGCTGGACCGCTTCATGCTGCCGTCGGATTTCCATGAGCGCTACGCCGCAGGGAAAATCGACAAAACCGACCTGCTTCGCATCGGCGGCTTCGTCGAAAAGGGCTCTGTCAAACATGGCGAGGGCGCGGAAATCCGTTTTGTGATCACGGATTCGATCAAGACGGTGCCGGTGGTCTACAAAGGCGTGCTGCCGCCGCTGTTCAAGCCAGGCGAAGGCGTCGTGGCGGACGGGAAATGGGAAGGCGACGGCAAAGACGGCCTCTTGCGCGCCGAACGCGTGCTGGCGAAGCATGACGAAAACTACACGCCGCCGCAGCTGAAAGAGGCGCTGAAGGATCGCGGCATCAAGGTCGACGGCAAATAACGCCGCGACCGCGCGCGCCGGCCGCCGCTACTGATCAGCGCCCGCCGCATGATCGCCGGCGAGAGACGGATTTAGGCCCCCACCTCAAAAATCTGGCGGCCTAGATGCATAGCAGCTTCATTGGCGCATTCAGCTCCTGCTCAGCGCGCTGCGCTATCTCAACACGCAAACAGCCGGAAAGCAGCGTGCTCCTTGTCCTTTGGCATAGAGTAGAACGAATCCGGCTCGCCGCCGCATTCGCTAAAAGCCAAGCTTCCCCCCGGCCGCAACAAAACGGCGCCATCGCTGGCCCGATGCGCGACCTGGAACAAACCGCCATCGCAATCCACTCCGCATTTCGACACGCCGCCCTTCGCTGTGTCGCAAGAGATCGACGCATGATAGCGCTTGCCGTTGCGCAGCCGAATGCTGAGCAATCCGGCGTGGCCGTTGAAAATCTTGTCTTTAAACTCGAGCTTCATCGAAACCACTTGCTGGTTCGGATGCTTATGCAGATGCGCTTTGGTGTAGGTTCGGGACCAACAGCCCTCAGCAAGCGCAGACGAAGCGGTCAAGGTTGTCGCCGCGATGACGGCTGACGTCGCCAATATCTTCGAGCATCTCATCGTCGTATCCTCTCTATTCGGCTGGTGCGCATGATCAGACGCAATGCGCCGGCTTTGGGGCGCGACGGCGGACGCAATCAGGCGGGCGCCCCCGCCGCGCAGGTGAGCTCCTCGATCCGGTTGCGCAATCGCGGCGCCGCCCACTCGACGAATGCGCGCACCTTCGGCGCCAACAGACGGGCATGCGGATAGACGAGGCGGATCGGCTGCAATGGCGGCTGAAACTCCGGCAGCACCTGAACCAGAGCCCCGGTCGTCAGCCTGCGCCCGACCACATAGCTCATCGCCGGGGCGATCCCTTCGCCATCCACCGCCGCGGCGATTGCCGCCTCAGCATCATTGACCTCAAAACGCGGGCTCAACGCGATCTGAATGGCCCCGTCGGGCCCATGCACCGGCCAGCCCCGCGGTCCGCCCAGGCCGGTAAATCCAATCAGGCGATGATGTTTCAAATCCCCGGGATGCTCAGGCAGGCTGGTTCTGGCCAGATAGTCGGGGCTGGCCACGAGAATTCGGCGCACCGCGCCCACATTGCGGCTGACCAGGCTGCTATCGGGGAGATCGCCAAGCCGAACCGCCACATCGATCCCCTCTTCGACCAGATCGACCACCCGATCGAGCAGCAGCAGGGACACGGAGACCTGGGCGTGCGCGTCCAGAAAACCGCCAATCAACGGGCTGACGGCCAGCCGGCCAAAGGTCGCGGAGGAGGTGATCTTCAACCGCCCGGCCGGCGCGCCAGCCTCGCCGGCCGCGCTCAGCTCCGCCGACTCGACATCGCCGAGAATGCGCTTCGCCTCCATCAAGAAACGAGCGCCCGCCTCTGTCAGCCCCATCCGGCGGGTCGTCCGCTGCAGCAGCCGCACGCCCAGCCTTTCCTCCAGCGCTGCAACGGCGCGTGTTGCGGCGGGCGGCGAGATGCGCAGCGCCTGGGCGCCTTTTGCAAACCCGCCGGCTTCGGCGACAGCGACGAACACCTCCATCTGCTCAAACCGGCTCAATTATTCCTCTTTACGCAATAGTCCCCTTCATATCTTGCCTATTATGCAGAGATCGACGCGTCCGTATATCGCTGACAGGCCGCACGCCCGAGGAGCCGGCCCAGCGGGAGATGCAAATGGGACATCGCTACACGGAAATCGCGTTTACAGACGCCGTCAAAGCCATGCAAACCACGCGCGGCAGTCGCAACGGCTACGCCAAGCGGCAAGAACGCCCCGGCGAGACCAATCATGCGTTGGGATTGGATGAGCAGGCGTTTATCGCAAGCCGCGACAGCTTCTATATCGCCAGCATCAGCGAGACCGGCTGGCCCTACCTCCAGCATCGTGGCGGCCCCCCAGGCTTTCTGCATGTGCTGGACGACAAGACGGTGAGCTTCGCCGATTTCGCCGGCAACCGGCAATATATCAGCGTCGGCAATTTGCAGGGCGACGATCGGGTCTCGCTGTTTCTGATCGACTATCCGCGTCGCGCCCGGCTCAAAATCTACGGGCGCGCCCGCACGATCGAGGCGACCGACGCGCTGGACCGCGAGAGCCAAGCGCTGTTCGACCGGCTAACTCCCGTGGGATACGATGCGCGGATTGAACGGGCGTTTGTCATCAAGATCGAAGCCTTCGATTGGAACTGTCCGCAACACATCACGCCGCGCTACACCGCTGAAGACATTCAACGCGCCGTCGCACCGCTCCACACACGAATTGAGGAGCTTGAAAACGCCTTAGGCGCGAGCGAAGCGTCAAAACACGCAGGGTAGCCGCGCCCTGCGCCAACTGGTCCCACCTGTTCGCCCTCGTCAGGCCGCTTTGAAGACGCAAAATACGATACGTCAGCGCCAACATCCGAATTGTGGCGCATAGAGCGTGTAGGGCGAGATGATGGTCGTTGAACTAGGACATTTCGCGCTGGCGCTGGCGCTGCTGGTCGCTCTGTTGCAGGGCGTGGCGCCGGCGATCGGCGCAACGCGGGGACGGCTGGATCTTATGCGGATCGGCGACAATGCGGCGATCGCGCAATTCACCCTGGTGGCGGCCAGCTTCGCCGCGCTGATCTACGCCTTCGTCAATACAGACCTTTCAGTCTCGCTCGTGTACCAGCATTCGAGCATCGACAAACCGCTGGGCTATAAGATTGCCGGGGTCTGGGCGAACCATGAAGGCTCCATGCTGCTCTGGGCGCTGATGCTGGCGTTGTTCGGGGCGTTGGTTGCGCTGTTTGGGCGCCGGCTGCCGCAGTCGCTGCGCGCGCGGACGCTGTCCGTGCAAGGCGTCGTCTCCGCCGCGTTTCTTGCGTTCATCCTGTTCAGCTCCTCCCCTTTCGCCCGTTGGCCTGAGGGGATGGACGACGCCTATCTGCGTCAATTGCTGGCGGCGAACGCAACGCTCCCCGGCCTGGAGGCGCTGCTGCCAAAGCTCGATAAAATGTCCACCTCCGCGCTGCTGGAGCTTGCAGCCCGCTATGGGGACGCCCTGCGGCTGCCGGTGGACGGGCGCGATCTCAACCCGGTTTTGCAGGATCCAGGCCTCGCGCTGCATCCGCCGATCCTCTATGCCGGCTATGTGGGGCTCTCGATCGCCTATTCCTTCGCCGTCGCCGCGCTGTGGGAAGGCAAGGTCGACGCCGCGTGGGCGCGCTGGGTCCGCCCTTGGACGCTGTTCGCCTGGATCGCCCTGACGCTCGGGATCGCCCTGGGCTCCTACTGGGCCTACTATGAGCTCGGTTGGGGCGGTTGGTGGTTTTGGGACCCGGTTGAAAACGCCTCCTTCATGCCCTGGCTGGCCGCGACCGCTCTGCTGCATTCCGCAATCGTGGTTGAGAAGCGCGGCGAGTTGAAAAGCTGGACGGTCCTGCTCGCGATCGTCGCCTTTTCCTTCTCGCTGTTTGGCGCGTTCCTCGTCCGCTCCGGCGTGCTCGCATCGGTCCACGCCTTCGCCTCGGATCCCAGCCGCGGCCTCTTCATCCTCGCCATATTGGTGTTGTTTGTCGGTGGAGCGCTCACTCTCTATGCCTGGAGAGCGCCGGGTCTCGCGTCAGGAGGCATGTTTGCGCTGGTAAGCCGGGAGGCGGGCCTGCTGCTGAACAATGTTCTGCTCGCGTCGTCCCTCGCGGCCGTGTTTGTCGGCACCGTCGCGCCGATCGTGTTCCAGGCCTTCAGCGTTCGCGTCACGATCGGCCCGCCCTTCTTCAACATCATGATGGCTCTGTTCTTCACCCCTTTGATCGCCCTAGCGCCCCTGGGCGCGGCGACGCCGTGGAAGCGGGCGGTGGCCAACGCCGTACTCTGGCGCGCTGCGCCAGCCATGGCGGCCGCGTTTGTCGGTATGATTGGAGCGGCTTGGGCGCAGGCGACCGCGGCCAGCGACGGCGCCGTCACGACGCTTGACTTCATCATCACCTGCCTGGGCGCGCTGCTGGGCTTCTGGGCGATCTTCGGTGCGATCTATGAGCTGTTGGAGCGCGCGCGACTTCCGGAGGCGGTGCGCGGCGAGGCCTCGCTCGCCGAGGTAGGCCGTCGCCTGCTGAACACGCCGCTCGCGACGGTCGGAAAAGCCGCCGCCCATGCCGGCCTCGGCGTTTTCGTCCTCGGCGCAATCCTGTCGCATGGACTGTCGAGCAGCGATATCAGGACTGTGAAAATCGGCGATCAGGTCGCACATGGCGACATCGTGTTCCGCGTGCTGTCGATCCAGCCGGCAAAGGGGTCGAACTACACCGGACTGCAAGCTACCGTCGCGGTCTATAATAACGGCGCCCGGATCGCGACGGTGACGCCAGAGCGGCGGCGCTACACGACCCGCGCCGAAATCACCAGCGAAGTAGGGCTGTCGACCGGACTGCTCCGTGATCTTTATGTCGTGCTTGGCGAACGCCGCGCCGATGGCGGATGGGTGCTGCGCACGGAAGTGAAGCCGCTGGTGTCATGGGTATGGCTGGGCTGTATTATGATGTCGCTTGGCGGGCTGTTTTCGCTGCTGGATCGCCGATTGCGGATCGGAGCGCCGGCGCTGCGCAAAGGCGCCGCCGCCGCAACCACGGCGATGATCGCGCTCGCGGCGGCGCTCACGCTGGCGCCCACCCCGACTTACGCGATTGAGCCTGAAGAGCAGTTCACCGACAAAGCCATGGAGTCCCGCGCCCGGCGCCTGTTCCGCGAGCTGCGCTGCATGACCTGCGACAATCAATCGGTGGATGACAGCAACGCGCCGATCGCGACCGACATTCGCGCCTTCGCCCGTAAGCATATGGCGGCGGGCGAGACGGATGCGGAGATCAAAGCGCGACTGGTGGCGGCCTATGGCGAAGAGGTTCTGTTGGCGCCCCCATTCTTCGGCCGCACTTTCATTGTCTGGTTGTTGCCGCTGCTTGCGCTCGGGATGGCCCTCGCGCTCGGGCTCGCGCGATTGAAGAAACGCGCCGCGCCCGCGCCATCCGCACCCGAGGCCCCGCCCCTCTCCGCAGAAGAGCAGGCGCAGCTGGACGCGATTATGGCGGGAAAGGATCGAGACTAGGGTCGGCGGCGCCTCTCGGCAGATCCGGCCGATGCAGCGCCGCCGAGAGCACGAAGCTGAGGATCATCAGCAAGGTCCAACTGCCGATCTTCTGCACGGAAACGGGCCGCCATTGCTCGGTTTGCTGCGGGTAGATCCAGACATTCGCCCAGGTCGCGATATTCTCGGCAATCCAGATCAGCGCGCCAACGGCGATGAATATCGTCAGAACCGGCAGCGATGCGCGGGCTCGACCAAAGTCAAACCGCAGCCATGACCGCCAAAACAAAATACAAGTTGCAGCAAACAGAACATAGCGCCAATCCCAGATATAATGGTGCGTATAAAAATTAAAATAGATCAATAGCGCGACCAAAAAAGCGGCCCATATCGGGGGGAAATAATTGAAGTCCACTCGAAGCAGCCCCCATGCGCGCGCGATATAGCTGCCAACGGCCGAATACATAAAGCCGGTAAAGAGCGGCACGCCGCCAACCAACGGAACCGCCAGAGTTGGCAGCAGGTCTGTCCCTGCAGCGCTCAGAGCGAAACTCACCGGCGCGCCAGCCGCGCCGAACGCCGCGAAGGACATCCCCTCAAACAGCGGCGCGCCCCCGACCTGGGCGACCGAAGGCTCCGGGTAAAACCAGGATCCAGCCCAAACCTTGAACACCTCCATCACCACGCCGACGACGTGATAGACCGCAATCGCTTTCGCTTCATCCAAGCTTTCCAACCCGGTCGCGATCAGCACCGTCTGGATCAATAAACAGGCGATGAGCAGGGCGTCGTAGCGATGCAAGGCCGCATCCTCCGGCCAGTACAACCGGCTGAGGACGAACAGCGCCAAGAGGATGATTGCGAAGCTGGCCGCTGAAATTTGCAGCCAAACAAACCGGGCCGCATTCCGCGCAAACTGCCCCATCTCCCGCCCCTTTCTGCGCCGATCGCCTTGCCGACTGCGCCCAATCGCCGGCATCTTGCGGTTGGAGCCGCCATGGGGCGCCTCCATCGGCTCAGCGACGTAATAGTTGCAGACCAACAGGCTCTAACAGCGCTAATGCTGCTTACAAAACTGCAAAGAGGGCGAACGCATGACGGGAGCGGGAATGACGGCGGCGGAGGGAAGCACAGCGTTTCAAGAAATCCGCTTCGGCGTCGATGATGGGTTGGCGACGATTACGCTCGCGCGGCCGGAGCGCCGGAATGCGCTGACCAACGCGATGCGCGGCGAAATTCGCGCGGCGCTCCGGCGCGCGGCTCAGGAAGCCCGCGCAGTGCTCATCCAAGCCGAGCCGCCCGCCTTCTGTGCTGGGCAAGACCTTGAGGAGTTCCGCGCCGTCGACAATGTCGAACAGATGTTGGCGACCGAGTACGCGCCGTTTTTTACCGAGATCGCCGAGGCGCCGCTCCCAATCATCGCGGCAATCAATGGCGCGGCCGCCGGCGCGGGGCTGCATATGGCCCTTGCCGCTGACATCGCCATCGCAGGGCGCGGAGCGAAATTCGCCTCCCCCTTTGCGAAACTGGCCCTCACCCCAGCCGGCGGCGGATCCTGGTTTCTGCCGCGCCGCATTGGCCATGCCCGAGCCGTCGGCTTCGCGATCAGCGGCGAGGCCATTGACGCCGACACGGCGGCGCGATGGGGGATGATTTGGCGCGTGGTGGAGGATGACGCGCTGGCGGAGGAGGCGCGCGCGCTGGCCCAGCGCCTCGCCGCCGGCCCAACCGGCGCATTCGCCCTGACGAAGAAACTATTGGCCGCCAGCTGGGATTCCGGCTCGTTGCCGGAGCAGCTGGCCCTGGAAACCAAGATTCAGGCCGAAGCCGCCGCCAGCGCCGACCACCGCGAAGGCGTCGCCGCATTTTTGGAGAAACGACGGCCAGTGTTCAAAGGCGAATAGAAAACCGAGGCGGGGGGCTCGGCCGCCACCTCCGTTTCTTCTTCCCCCCCGCCCCTGTGGTTGACTAATTTGCCGGCCGATCCGTCGGTCAATGAGGGAAAGCCGATGTCGCCTGAGTTGCAGTTGTTTTTTGCAATCGCCAGTCTGATTGGCAGCTTTGTCCTGCCGATGGCGATGATCTTTTTTAGCCGAGATGAGCTTCGCGATATCATCAAGAAGTCAGCCGGCTGGCTCGTCGCGAATATCGGCCTGTTTGTCATGGGGATCGGGCTGCTGGTTTCAGTTTTAGCTGGCGGAAACGCCAGCACCTCGAAGTCCAGCGCGAGCGTCTCCACCCGTTACAGCCTCGGCAAGCCCATAAATGTGTCAGTTCGTCGAAATGGGCGGATCAGGTTAAACTCGTGGTATTGGCTAAAAGGCAAGTGCGTCTACAAAGGAGTATTCGTTGCAGCGCCCGCTTCGGACCCGATATTTGGCAAAGTCACGCCCCATATCGAAGAGCGTCCCATTCCGACGACATATCCTATGCGGAGCCACTGCCGCACCTCGCGCATAGCAATGCGCTCAGTTTATTACCGCGCAGGCTCACGGCCCGGCGTCGACAAATTTGAGGTGCAGGTCGCGCCCCCGGCGGGTAAGTACGGATGGCGGATCCCAGTTACCGTGCGCGTATACTAACGGGCGCCGATACCAACAGAGCGCCCCCAACCGGACTTGAGCGTGTCGCCCGTCGTGGTCAGCACGCCCACAACCGCAAGGCCGATAAGCGCGACGAGAAAGGTGTACTCGATCGCGCTTGCGCCTCATTATTGATTAAAAACCGCGCAAACAATGTCCGCGGTTGATGCGTTATCCGAGCCAAATTCATCGCGCCTCCGCAATTTTCGGCCCAATTTGCGCTCAGAATATCACCGGCGGGTAAAAGATTAATCTTACGCCGCCGTCTCTCGCAGATGCGAAAGCTGGCGGTCGCCGACAAATTGGACTAGGACCAAAGCTGGATTCATTAGCTTTTGTTGCGTCGCAGTGGGCGGACGGAAGGCGAAAGGCCGACGACATGACCGATATCACCGACGCAGGGCGAAACCTGTTTCAAGATCTTTCGCGCCGCTATGGCCTGTCCGAGGGCGCGGTTGAGGCGATGGCGCGGGCCGTCGCGCAAGGCGGCGGCGGGATGGCGCAGTTCAATATCCCCGAACTTGGCGGCTCCGGGCAATGGATGGCCGGCGGCATGACCATGGTCGGGGACATGTTTAACCAGGGGCTTCAGGGGACGGTCGCCAATCTTTGCGGCGAACTCTCGGCCGCGATGGCGCAGGAAATGCTGTTCGCCGCGCCGCAAACAATCGCCGGCGCCGCCTGGTGGCCGCAGGAGCTGGGATCGCCGGCTTCGGTCGGTGGACAGAACCAGACGCGCTACGCCTACTTCCCGGATGCGCGGCGGATCGCCTTTGATCCCGGCAATGGGGCGCCGGTGATCCTGCTCGATACGGGCGAGCATCAGATCGGCGGCTGGAGCCAGCAGCAATCCGGCCCGGGCGACCCATTCCTCGGCGTCAGCTTCTCCAGCCAGTTTGGCCAGTTCGCATTGTCGAGCCTGCCGCGGATCGGCGGCCCAGCCGACGCTGCGCCCGCCGCCATCCTCGCGCCGCAGCCCACGCCAGCTCCGGCGCCTGCGCCGGCGCCAATGATGGAAGCGCAACCGACGCTGCCGGATGTCCCGCAGCCCGCGCCGTCATCCGCCCCAGGCGGCGCGGCGAGCGACGAGATCCTGGAGACGATCGCCAAGCTTGCCTCCCTGCGCGACTCCGGCGCGCTGACCGAGGAAGAGTTCGCAACGAAGAAGGCGGAGCTTTTGGCGCGGTTGTAGCCGACCTAAGGTCGAAACCCCTTCAGCAGACGCCGTCAGCCCGGTTTAGGGGCTTGTCGGCTAGAATATCGAGGCGCAGGCGGTGTGGCTCACCGTCAAGCCTAG
>JALEGB010000108.1 GCA_022760355.1 Neomegalonema sp. | reverse complement strand
TTTTTTTTGCCCCGTTGTGGGGGCGCCCCCCACGCGGCTCCGGTTGGGGGGGCCCACGTTCTGGAGAGATTTGAAGTTGGATAGACCCATCTAGCGGCTCGAAAATCTAAACCAAACAGAGACTTAGATCTTGTTGATGGGTCCATGAAACATCAACATGCTCGAGGCCGTTGGAGCTGCGCGGTCAGGTTGGTGGAGGGCAAACCGCCTTCCCTCGCGCTGCAGCGAAGGGTCATTGCCCTTCATTGGTAGAATGGCGCTGTATCAAAAACGCTCGCCAAGGAGCCGATAGCACCAGAAAGCTTCCTCCGTCTCGATAAGGCGGTTGAGCCGCGCTGGAGAGAACCCGGTCGCGCGTCGAACGGCCCGCCCCATATGGGACTGATCGGAGTATCCCGCATCGAGAGCGAGTTCCGCAGGCGAGGTTCGTTTTGCTTGGACCGAGAGACGGTGCAGCTCCTCAAAAGCGGCGAAGAAGGCCAGGGACCGCCTTGTCTGACCGCTCCAGCGCCGCAGCCGCCGCTCGAACGCCCGCGCGCTGCGGCCAGGTCCGGCCAGAGCTGCGCGGGCGACCAGCGCGCGCGACCAGTCAGATAGTTGCGGCAGGCCTGTCCAGTTCGGCAATGCGGCGTCCGCTCGCGCCGCTCGCCACGCATCTGACGCAGATGCGCAGAAACGCGACCAGCATGTGTCGATGTCGTCGCAGCGCTCAAATGCGCGCATCAAAGTGCGGGCGATGTCGAATGAGCTCGTGAGCCTTAGCCAGGCGTCGGGAAACACGCCTACGGTAATCGCGAAGACGGGCCCTGCGCTCCAGCTGACGGTGGGCGCGTCTTGAGGCGGCGTTGTGAACAAGCGTTGAAGCGCGGGAGCCGTCCGCGCCGCCTCGACGCCGCACCCAATCGGCGCAAGGCGGAGTTCGCCCTCGGCCACGAATGTGACTGATGTCAGCGGCGATGCGGGAAAGAAGTTGAACCGATCAAAATCACTGAGCTCAAGCGCGCGCGTGTCTCGCACGATCGCCGCGAAAACGCAGCCGAAAAGGTCTCTCGGCGGCGAGAGCAATGCCGACGTGGGTCCCAAAGCGCTCTCTCCTGCTGTCGCAATCATTCTATCTTGGCCCGACGCGGCCGGGCGATCCAGAGGCGTCAAACCTTAAGGAGCGCCCGATGGCCAAGATCAGTTTCAGCGGACCGCTATCAATGCGGCTGACGAGCTTCATCACCCTCAACGCTATTGGAATGGCGACCTATGTCCGGCATGCTCTAGGGCGACGCATGGAGCCGACATGGGACGTCCATTTCGAGACGGGCGTCCGCTTCTGGCGGCGACAGTTCACCAGAGCGATGCGACAGGCCGATATCGCCCATGGACGGCGGATCCTCGACAGTGTCCAAACCGAGACAGATGACGTCTATGACGTCGCCGTCACGCCATGCGAACATCACAAAGGGCATTGGTTCCACCCTGCGAAGCGCCTTTCGGACGCAACTTTGCTTTACTTTCACGGGGGCGGGTACGCGTTCTACAGCGCCATCAGCAAGCGGTTCGCCGCCATGTTGGCGCATCGCTGCGGCGCGCAGCTGTTTGCGCCGGATTATCGGCTGACGCCCGAGCATCCACATCCCGCGCAGGCTGAGGACGCGCTCGCCGCATGGCGCCATGCGGCGGATAGCACGCCGCCGGAAAAGTTGGTTGTCGTCGGCGACAGCGCGGGCGGCCATATGGCGCTCAGCCTATTGCTCGCATTGCGAGCGAGTGGCCTGCCGCAACCCGCGATCTGCATTGGCCTGTGCCCCTGGACGGATATTGGACATCGCGGCGCGAGCCTGTATGGCAACGATCGGTATGACATTGTGCAAGGCTGGATGGCGCTTCGCTTCGGCGAGTGGTTGGACCCAACATGCGCGCATGGCCGCGCTGCTTTGTCGCCAATCTTTCAGGACTTCAGCGGGCTTGCGCCGATTTACCTGCAGGCGGGCGGTCGCGAAGTGCTTTGCGACATGGTCCGCGACTTCGCCGCAATTCAGGCGAAGCGCGGCGCGGACGTGATGTTGGATGTTTGGCCCGACATGCCACATGATTTTCAGATATACGACACGCTGAAAACCTCCTCGACAGAAGCTCTTCTGCGCATTCGTCTGGCGATCGCACACTATGTGGATCAAAAAGGCTCATTCACACGCGGCCCCAACACGGTGCTGACGCATGGCGTTTTTGCGGAGCATTGACGATCCGCAGCTCCACCCGAGGCGAAACGAACTTCACCCGTCGCTTCGCGCTGTAGGAAAGTAGCGCGACGCCGGCGCAAAGGCGGATCGCGCAGCTGATCGCCCCTCAAAAGCATCCGCCCGCGCCGCCGGGAGACTGTGAGCTCGACAAATTCATTCTATTGAGGATAATTCACCATCACTTGTGTCTTGTGAGGAGGGAGGCGCGGTCGGATGGCGCTTCGGTGGTTGGCGACAGGCGCGGCGGCGCTGGCGATGGCGGTGGCGACGGAGGCGTTGGCGGAGGAGGCGCGGATTGCGCCGCTCGGCTTTACGGCGGCGGATGTGACGCCGGCGCTGGCGAAGAAGCATGAGCTCTTCCTCAAGGACATGCTCCGCGGCGGCGTGGTGGTGACGGCGGCGCGCGAGGGAGCGTCGGTTCGGGTGGGGGACCATCTGCTCAAGGCGGGCGGGCGGAACATCGTCAGCGCGCAGCTGCTGGCGGAGCGGGCGGCGAAGTTGAAGCCGGGGGAGACGTTGGCTCTGGCTGGGCTGCGCGGGGCGGAGCGGATCGCGGTCAAAGCCGCCGCGCCGAAAGCTGAACCGGCGCGGCCGCCGCGCAAGCTCCTCGCCGCGCCTTTGCTGAGTTTGGAGACCGGCGGGCATACAGCGAAGATCCGGGATGTGATCGTCCGCGGCGATCGGTTGTTCACCGCCAGCTACGATAAGACGGTGCGGATCTGGAGCCTCTCGAAGAAAAAGCTCCTGCGCGTCCTCCGCGGGCCGAGCGGGCCGGGCGATCCAGGCAAGATCTACGC